>DATJZQ010000014.1:0-2772 GCA_035499005.1 Burkholderiales bacterium
GTCCGGCACGAGACCCCTCTGGGACATGTTCGCCCGCACCTGCGCTTTCTCTGCTTTGCTCAAATACCTGATGTCATCGAGACGGGTCAGCTGATCGCGCAGCTTCGGCAGGCCCTGGGTCCAGGGCTTGAAATATCGCGGCATGTCTATGACGTCCTTACCACCGCCCATCGTGGCCGACTCGATGATCTTCATGGCTTCCCTAGGGTCTTCCGGCAGTGGCGCCCACACCCAGCGCGGCACGCTGTACCAGTGCGGCGCGAGCGAGGGATTCTCTCGCAGCGCCAGGGTGGCCTCCGAGGTGTCTATGTCGGAAGCTTGCACAGTTTCCAGGCGATTCACCGAGAACGTGTAATAAAGGGGACGGCCGCTCCACAACGTCGTCGCACCATAGATCAAAGCGGCAAGCTGCACGGCGACGATCATCCCAACATCCCGGGCGAGCTCGCGCCGGGGCTTCCTCGGATTGGCGATGATCAGCGTCAGTGTAGGGCCGATCACGAGGTCGACCATTACGACGATGCCGACGACGTGCAGCACGCTCGACAGGTACCAGCCCGGCCACCGATACCAGCCGACATACAGGCTTCCCAGAATAAGGGCAAGCGCGCACGCACTGCCGGTGAGGTGCAGGCCAAATGCTTTGGCACGGAATCTCATTCGTCTGATGTGGATCCTCGGGGCGGCGGCTGAGTTCCCGTTTCCCCGTGCGTCGCCGTAGTATCGCCGGGGATAGAGCGCTGCTCTGTGAGCCAGGCCCCCAAATCGATCAGCCGGCACCGCTCGCTGCAGAACGGGCGAAACGGCGCGGCCTCCCAGTCCAAGTCACGCTGACACGTCGGGCATTTGACGCGGGCGGGGCTCATCGCGTGCGATTCAATTAGGCAGGGGACTCAGGGACAGCAGCTCAGGAGGAACGTGACGTCGCTCTCGGTCTGCGTCGGACGGGTGGCGAGGCCGGTCCACGCCAGGAAGCGCACGCTGCAGCGATGGTGGCTGCCGCTGATCTCCGGGTAGAGTCCCGCGGAGGCGGGTAGCGAGATCCGTAGCAGGTGCAATGGGTTGTCCCGCTCGAACGTGAGGCTGAAGCTGCCGCCTTTGGCGGTCTCCTGACGGCTGCGCCCGTTCTGGCGCGTGAGCCACAGGAGCTCGGCGATCGCATCGCAGAGCGGACGCAAAAGCCCCAACCATTGGTTGAACGTGCGCATGCGCGCATCGTCGGGCTGTGCCAGCCAGAAGTAGAAGTCCGGGAGATCGAATTCGCACGTCCCGCCCGGGATCGCGCTGCGATGCTTGATGGCGTTCAGGAACTCGGAGTCCCGCAGCGGTTGCAGGAACGCCGACCCGGCGCTCATCAGGTCAGCACGCAGCCGCAGCAGATTGGACATGAGCGTCTTCAGCCGCTGCCCATCGACGCCGGGATTGGACTGGAACTCGTTCAAGGTCGTGAGCTGGCTCTCGAGCTCCTTCAGCACGTCCGAGCGCACGTCACTGCGCGTCGTGATGGCGAGGATATCGACGAGGCTCGCCATCGCGGCCCGGCTTCCCCAAGGACTCGCCATCTCGTTGTGGAAGAGCGCCTGGTTATAGAGGAAATCGAGACGCAGGAAAGTACGCATGCGCTCGTTCAGCGGTTGCTCGAAGACGAGCACGGCCGCATCGGCGGCGGGCGCCAGGCTGTCGGCTTCGGGTACAGCGGACTGCATCTCGTCCCTATTGTGCTTGAGGCACGCGCCGCCCGTAAACGGTGCGCGGCGGGTGGCTTCAGGCGCGTGCGTGCGCCGCGAGCTCGAGATAGCGGGCGTGAAGCGCTGCGACCTGATCGCGCACGGCGTTTAAGTCCGCGTCGTTCCTGATGATGTCGTCCGCGGCCTTGAGGCGCATCGCGCGCGGTGCCTGCGCCTTGAGAATGGCGGCGACCTGCTCAGGCGTGGAGCCGTCGCGATCGCGCAGCCGACTGATCTGCAAGTCCTCGTCGCAATCGACCACCAGCACGCGGTCGACGTGCGAGGCGAGATTCTTCTCGACGAGGAGCGGAATGACGAGGATCTGGTAAGGGCCGCCAGCTGCTGCCGACTGTGCTTCCATCGCCGCGCCGATGGCCGGGTGCGTCAGCGCCTCGAGATCGGCGCGCGCCATGGGGTCCGAGAACACGATGTCGCGCAGCGCGGGGCGGTCGAGATGGCCGTCCGGAGTGAGGATGCCGCGCCCAAAGCGCTCGACCAATCGCTCGAGGGGAGGCTGTCCGGGTTCGACCACGTCGCGCGCGATCTGATCGCTGTCGAGGATCGGTACACCGAGGGCGCCGAAGAACTTCGCCGCGGTGGACTTGCCGCTGGCGATGCCCCCGGTGAGTCCCACCCGGTATGCGCGCGGGCTCACGCAGCAGCGCTCATCGGTAAGCCGCGAACCAGCCGAAATAGCTCGCGACCAGCTGCTGTCCAAACATCAGCATGAGCCAGCCGGAGATGGCGAGGAAGGGACCGAATGGGATCGGCGTGGAGCGATGCTGACGGCGGGCCGTGATGAGCGCAACGCCGACGACGGCTCCTACGGTCGCGGCGATCAGGATGAGGGGCAGCAGCATCTGCCAGCCCAGCCACGCCCCAAGTGCGGCAAAGAGCTTGAAGTCCCCGTACCCCATGCCTTCTTTACCGGTGAGCAACCGGAACAGATGATAAACGCTCCAAAGGCTCGCGTAACCGGTCATGGCTCCGATCAGGCTCGAGCGCGGATCCACCGGAATCGGCGCTCCGCCCGGCTGTGGGCCCC
>DATJZQ010000015.1:0-6843 GCA_035499005.1 Burkholderiales bacterium
CGGTATGGGCGGTGGCGGCGGCTTTGGCGGCGGTCGCCGCGGAATTTTTTATCCGATTGGCATGGGTGGCCTCGGCGGCGGCTTCGGTGGTGGTGGCGGCGGTGGATTTTCGGGCGGTGGTGGCGGCTTCGGTGGCGGTGGCGCGTCGGGTCGATGGTAGCTATGGATCTCGGGCGTATCTTCCGGCACCTGTTCACGACGGCGTGGAGCGTGCGCCGCGCGTTTCCCGCGTCGTCGCTTCGCGCCATTGAAAACGCGATTAGAGAAACAGAGACGACGCACGAAGGCCAGGTGCGCTTCGCCGTGGAGCATGCGCTCGACCTGCCCGAGCTGCTCGCCGGGCGGACGGCGCAGGGGCGCGCGCTGGAGGTGTTTTCCCAGCTTCGCGTGTGGGACACGCACCACAACAACGGCGTGCTGATCTATCTGCTGCTGGCGGATCGTGACGTGGAGATCGTCGCCGATCGCGGTATTCATCTTCGCGTAGGATCCGGGTGGGATGCTATTTGCCGCCGCATGGAGCAGCGCTTCGGCAAAGGCGAATACGAAGCCGGCGTGATCGAGGGCATTCGCGCGGTCGGCGAGCACCTCGTGCGCCACTTCCCGTCTCAGCGCGCGGGCCCGAACGAGCTTCCCGACAAGCCGGTGATTCTCTAGCCCCAATGAACCGCGGAGACGCGGAGAACGCAGAGAAAATTGAGAATGAAAAAAGATCGATCAGCAGCGGACGCAATCGACGACCAATTGCTGCACCGTGCTCGCGCTTAATCACTTTGCCCCGGTTTTTCTCCGCGCTCTCTGCGTCTCTGCGGTTAATTGCCGTCGATGGAACCAAGTCACGTACAGGAACTGATCCAGAACTACGGCTACATTGCCGTGTTCGTGGGCGCGCTGCTCGAGGGCGAGACCATCCTGGTGATGGCCGGGTTCGCCGCGCACGCGGGCTACCTGAATCTCGCCCTGGTGATTTTGATCGCCGCCCTCGGAGGCTTCTTCGGGGATCAATTCTTCTTCACGCTTGGGCGGCTTCGAGGGCGTCAGATCATGGCCCGTTTCCCGAGCATCGCGGCGCAGTCAGCCCGCGTCGAACGCCTTGTCCTGCGGCATCAGACCTGGCTCGTGATCGGAGTGCGTTTCATGTACGGTCTGCGGGTCGCCGGGCCGCTGCTGCTCGGCGTGTCGCATGTGCTGCCGCCATTGCGTTTCGCGGCGCTCAATCTTGTCGGTGCCTTGCTGTGGGGCACACTGATCGGGTGCGCCGGCTATCTGTTCGGGCGCGCGATGGAGATGCTGCTGCTGGACGCGAAGCGCTATGAAGCGGTGTTGCTCGGCGCGCTCTTGTTGGTGGGAATCGGCATCTGGACCTACCGGCGCCTCCGCCTGAGAGCCGGAACAAAGTGAGCGGCGGGTCGTGCTCGCTCGATTCAGCCGGGGTCAATCTTGATCGTGCCCGTGCCTTCGCCACAGCAGGTACATACTGCCCGCGACGAAAAGGCCAAAGACAACGAGCATGGCGTCAACGCGCATACCCGCACGCTCCATCCCGGCGGCAGCACCGTTCATGACCAGGATGCTGATGTTCTCGTTGAAGTTCTGTACCGCGATCGAATGCCCGGCGCCCATCAGCAGATGCCCGCGATGCTGCAGCAGCGCGTTCATCGGCACCACGAAGAAGCCGCCCATGGCGCCCACCACCATCATCACGGCCAGGGCCAGGCGCCAGTCCGTGATGAACGCGATCGCGATCACCCCGATGCCCATGAAGATCCCCACCGGCAGCACCCTGACCGAGCGGTTGAGCGCGACAAACTTCGCCGCCAGCGCTGCACCGAGTGCGATGCCGACCGCGGTCGCCGCCGACAGATTGATCGCCTCCGACAAGGTGAACCCGAGCGCGAGCTTGGCCCACTCGAGTATCAGCAGCCGCAGGCTGGCGGAGGCACCCCAGAACAGCGTCGTCACCGCGAGCGACACCTGGCCCAGTGGATCGCGCCACAGCAGGCGGAAGGAGTGCCAGAAATCCTGCAGGATGTACAGCGGCGTCTTCTTGGGAAGCTTGTGATCGAGGGCGACGCGGGGGATATACAGGTTCGCCACCGCTGCCACGCCGTAAGTGCCGAGCACGACCAGGATGGCGTAGGCCGGCCCGCTCGTGACCCAGCTGTGGTGTCGCAGATGCGAAAAATGTGTCGCCGCAAAGTCGACGAACTTGCCTCCGACCAAAAAGCCGCCGAGGATAGAGCCGAGAATGATGGCCCCCACCGTCAGGCCTTCCATCCAGCCGTTGGCCCAGACCAGCCGTGTGTGCGGCAGGTATTCGGTCAGGATGCCGTACTTGGCGGGCGAGTACATCGCCGCACCCACACCCACCAGACCGTAGGCCAGCAGCGGATGCACTCCGAACAGCATCGCCAGGCACCCGAGGATCTTGACCCCGTTGCTGACGAACATCACGCGTCCCTTGGGGAAGGCATCTGCCAGCGGACCGACGAACGGCGCGAGCACGATGTAGGAGAACACGAAAAACATCGGCAGCACGTACGTCTGCCAGCCCGGTGCGTGCAGATCCTTCAGCAGGGCGATAGCCGCGAACAGCAGGGCGTTGTCGGCAAGCGCAGAGAAGAACTGCGCTACCAGGATGGTGTGGAAGCCGCGGATCATCCCGCTTTTGGATGTTGTGGTCTGTGCCGCCCGGGCGCTCTCGCGCTGGTACGCGCACAGCCCTGCGAGGAGGGCCGCGACTTTATACCACGAAACCATTGCGCTCCAGAGGGCCTACTGCGCTCGCGCACCGCGCGCCAGCGGCCCCGGTCTTGCTTGCGAGTGCAGTGATGGCACGACCGATCCGCGCAACCATCCGCTTGTCCGCCCTGCGCAGCAACCTGGAACTGGCCAAGCGGTCGGCGCGGCAGGTGCTGGCTGTGGTCAAGGCCGCAGCCTACGGTCACGGTTTGCTGCGCGCGGCCGGCGCCTTTTCGGCGGCTGACGGTTTCGCTGTGGTCGATCTCGATGACGCGGTGCGCCTGCGCCAGGCTGGCCACGCTCAGCGCATCTTATTGCTGGAGGGTTTCTTCGACCAGCGCGAGCTGCCTGCTTTTGCCGCGAGCGCTCTGAGCGCTGTCGTGCACAATCTCGAGCAGGTCGAGATGTTGGAGCGTGCACGCTTGGCCTCGCCCCTCGAGGTTTTCCTGAAGGTGAACACGGGAATGAACCGGCTCGGCTTTCCGCCGGAAGCGTTGCGCGCCGCGCTGACGCGCCTCGAGGGCTGCGGCAACGTGGGCGACATCAAGCTCATGACCCACCTCGCCAACGCCGATGACGCGCGCGGCATCGACTGGCAGCTCGAAGCTTTCCGGGCTGCCACAGCCGGGTTGGACTTACCCGTGTCTATTGCCAACTCCGCCGCGCTCCTGCGCTATCCCGCTGCGGCGCAGGGCTGGGCGCGCCCCGGCATCATGCTGTACGGCAGCTCGCCCTTCGCCGACCGCAGCGCAGCGGAGCTCGGGCTCGTTCCGGCCATGACGCTCGAGAGCCAGATCATCGCGGTCCAGAAGCTGATGCCGGGCGACAGCGTGGGCTATGGGGGCGCCTTCACCTCCGAGAGCCGCATGCGCATCGGTGTCGTTGCGTGCGGCTATGCGGACGGTTATCCGCGTCACGCCGGCACCGGCACCCCTGTGCTGGTGACTGGGCGCCGGACTGGCACGCTGGGGCGCGTCTCGATGGACATGTTGTGCGTGGATTTGACTGATCTGCCCGACGCCGGCATGGGTTCGCCGGTGGTGCTGTGGGGCGAGGGCATGCCGGTCGACGAGGTAGCGGCGGCGGCCGGAACCGTGAGCTATGAGCTGCTCTGCGCACTGGCCCCGCGCGTTCCGGTCGTCGAGCTGCAATAGCGGAGATGGCAAAGGCCAAGACCGTATACAGCTGCAACGAGTGCGGCGGCCAGACGCTCAAGTGGCAAGGGCAATGCCCGCATTGCGGCGCCTGGAACGCGCTGGTCGAGACCGTTGCGGAACAACGCGCTGCGCGCTATCGCGGGATTGCGCAGGCGAGCCGGGTACAAACCTTGAGCGAGGTGAGCGCGACGGAGGAGCCGCGCCGCGAGACCGGTATCGGCGAGCTGGACCGGGCGCTGGGCGGAGGACTGGTGCGCGGAGGCGTGGCGCTGCTCGGCGGCGATCCCGGCATCGGCAAGTCGACGCTGCTGCTGCAGGCGCTGAGCCGGCTGTCCGCGAGCTGTTCAGCGCTGTATGTCAGCGGCGAAGAGAGCGCGCAGCAGGTCGCGCTGCGCTCGCGCCGGCTGGGGCTGGAAGGCGCGCGCCTGGCGGTGCTGGCCGAGATTCAGCTCGAGAAGATCCTCGCCGTCCTGACCGAGCACCCCCCCGATGTCGCAGTTGTAGACTCGATTCAGACGGTGTACTCGGAGGCTCTGCAATCCGCTCCGGGAAGCGTGGCCCAGGTGCGTGAGTGCGCAGCTCAACTCACGCGCTTTGCCAAGAGCTCAGGCACTTCGCTGCTGCTCGTGGGGCACGTCACGAAGGAAGGGGCGATTGCCGGGCCGCGCGTGCTCGAGCACATGGTGGACAGCGTACTGTATTTCGAAGGCGACACGCACTCGAGCTTCCGCCTGGTGCGGGCAATCAAGAACCGCTTCGGGGCGGTCAACGAGCTGGGCGTCTTCGCCATGACCGACCGAGGCCTGCGCGCTGTCCCCAATCCCTCTGCGTTGTTCCTCTCTCAGCATAACGGTGAGGTTGCGGGATCGTGCGTGCTTGTCACGCAAGAGGGCACGCGTCCATTGCTGGTGGAGATCCAGGCGCTGGTCGACGCGTCGCACGCCGCGAACCCGCGCCGCCTGACCGTAGGTCTGGAGCAGAACCGGCTCGCGATGCTGCTTGCCGTGCTGCACCGGCATGCGGGCATCGCCGCTTACGATCAGGACGTGTTCGTGAACGCCGTCGGCGGGGTGAAGATCGACGAGCCGGCTGCCGACCTCGCCATCCTGCTCGCCATCGTGTCTTCTCTGCGCGGCCAGCCGCTGCCGCGCAAGCTCGTGGTATTCGGAGAAGTCGGGCTCGCTGGCGAAGTACGTGCGGTTCAGCGCGGCCAGGAGCGGCTGCGCGAGGCGGCCAAGCTCGGCTTCACGCAGGCGCTGATCCCGCGCGCGAACGCGCCCAGGGGTGCGATCGACGGCCTGGAAATCCTCGCGGTGGATCGAGTGGAAGACGCGGTGAAGCGCGTGACTACGGGTCGCGAGCCGCGAGACCGTTAGCGGAACAAGACCAGCGCAGCCGCAGTCAGCAGAGCGGCGATGGTGACCATCCAAAGAAAGGTGTGGCTGCGCGTGCGGTCGGCACGCGGTGGACGCGCGTAATCAGCGTCGGCTGGCTCGCGCAGCGTGGGGGTGGCGCTGCCGTCGGCGGCCGGGGCGGCACGGGTGGGCACGGTATCGGCGAAGGCGGCCAGCTCTTTCTCCATGCCGGTCATCTGGGCGAGCCGCATGGTGGCTTCGTAGGAGTCGAAAGTCTTGGCGAGCATCAGCCCCGGCTTCTGCGTCACACTGTCCTCAGGCTTGGCGCTGGTCGACTTGAGCGTCAAGACCTTGTCCTGGCGGCGGGTAGCGCTGGGCGGGGGCGGAGTGCCGGGATCGGTCGCCGACAGCGCTGCGGCCCCGGCGGAGCGGCCTTGGAGCATCTCCTTGCAATCCCGCAAATCGGTGGCGAGGTCCCTTGCACTCTGGTAGCGCTCCTCCACGTTTTTGGCCAGCGCCTTGGCCACGATCAGATCAACGATCTGCGGAAGCTCGGGATCGCGCACGCTCGGCGCCGGCGGCGTGGCGTTGAGAATCTGGTACATGGTGCCGTGGATGCTGTCGGCCTGGAACGGCGTCTGGCCGGTGAGCATCTCGTACAGGACCACACCGAGCGAGAACAGGTCGGAGCGTTCATCCGCGCGCTTGCCGGCGACCTGCTCGGGCGACATGTACTTGGGTGACCCGAGGATCGTGCCGGTCATCGTCTTCACCTCGGTGCTGCGCATGCGCGCGATGCCGAAGTCGGTGATCTTCACCAGGCCGTCGCGCACGACCATGATGTTGGACGGCTTGATGTCGCGGTGAACGATGTGGCGCTCATGGGCATAGCTCAGTCCGTCTGCCACCTGCAGCGCGACGTCCATGGCCTGAACCACCGGCAGCGATTGCCCGGCCGAGAGCGTGGCGCGCAGCTCCTCGCCCTCGAGGAACTCCATCGCCATGTAGGCGACGCGCTCGCTGCGGCCGATGTCGTAGATGGTGACGATGTTGGGGTGGTTGAGGCCGCCGGCGGCCCGCGCCTCCTGGTAAAAGCGCGCCTCGTACTCGGCCAGCTCGTCTTTGGGCAGGGTGAGGTTGATGGTCTTGATGGCCACGACCCGGTCGAGCGCCGGGTCGCGGGCCTTGTACACGACGCCCATCGAACCCTGGCCGAGCTCGGCCAATATTTCGTAGCGGCCCAGCGTGGTCATCGGTTGCGGGGCGTTCACCGGGACCCTACTGCTTGGCGTGCATTTCCGCCTTCACGCTGCGGAACACCGGACCCCAGATCGGATGCCCGGCTTCCTCGGTCTTCAACTCGAGGTTGGGCTCGATTTCGAGGGCTTTCTTGAACTCCTCGCGGCATTGCCCCTGCAAGCCCGAGATGCAGTCGATGAAGGCGAGATACTTGTGTGCACGGGCCTGCGAGTGCGTGGTGAGGCCGGCGTCGAGCGCGCCCTGGATGTTGCGCGCAGCGACCTTGTAATCGCCGTCGTCGTACGCGCGGATGCCTTTGTCGAGCATGTTCTCGGCCTTGAACTTGGTGA
>DATJZQ010000016.1:0-10867 GCA_035499005.1 Burkholderiales bacterium
CGCGGCGTAGCGAGGGCCTTCTCCTGCTGGCGGGAAGGTGCGTCCAAGGGGACGGATCCATCGGGGAGATGACGTATGCATCGAGCGCAAGAGCAGCTCATCACTCGCCTTAAGGCACGGCATGTCGCTTTGTGGCTCGCCCTCTCGATGCTGGCGCTGCCCCGGGCTGGTCTCGCATGGCTCTTCCCGGAGCACAGGGACATCACGGTGGCGGCGATCCAGGAGCTCGGCCCGGAGCAGCGTGCCGCGTTCGACAAGCTGTGGTCGGAGGCGCGTAGCGCACACGAGCAGCGCCTGTGCGCCGACCCAACTGACCCGCAAGCGGGGGCAAAGCCGACCTGCGTGGACTTCGCGTCCTGGCCGGCTATCGCGGGCGATCACTCCTGCTCCGCGCAAGACCTGCTCAACACGGTTCTCGAGGCGCCGTGGGTTCTCGAGGTCGAGCAGATCAGCGCCAAACTGAAGGCGCAGCTCGCCGCCGCCAAGCGCCGCGACCAGCGCCTCAACGCGGTGCTCGAATCTAACGTCGCTCTGCAGCGCGCGGACCAGGACCTGTTTATCCGCGCGCTCCGGAACGGCTCGCACTTCATGCTCACGCGGCCGGACGTCGGCATCACGCCCCAAGCCTACGGCAAACTCGCCCTGGGAGCGGGCGCCCGGCTCAATGCCCTGGGGACCTACGCGTGGTATCACATGCGCGCGCTCGAGGCGGCGGAGCGCCTGGCGCATGGTGACCTGGCGCCCGATGCTCGCGCGCAGGAGGCGCTAACGGTGCTCGCCGATGAGGCCTTCGCCGCCCACTTCATCGAGGACGCCTTCGCGGCGGGCCATTCGACCGGGGACTGGGGCGATTCGGCAGTGCGTCTGGGCACGCACGACTATTACAACGAGCACGGCATCGAAGCCGTCACGTGGAAGGGGGAGCACTACGTGGCGCAGGGCGATGCCTACATGCGTCCCGAGGACGAAGAGCGTGCGAGCGGTGCCGTGCGAGACAGCCTCGACCAGGTGCTCGCGGCACTCGAGGGCAAAGCGCCTGAGGGCCTCGTGCCTGCAGGCGGTGAGGCCAACCAGCCCGAAGGATTCAATGTCTGCCGCGAGACGCACTTTCCGGCAGATGCGAGCAGCACGGCGAATCTCGTAACGTTCATCGTCCCGATCATCGTGCAGACCCCCGTGCCTGCGCTCGCGGCGGGCAAAGGCGAGCTGCCACGCTTCCGCGCCGAGTTCGGGCCATTCATCGGCGTTTCATCGGCTGTGGCCGCCCAGGGACTTAGTAACGGCTTCGGCACCAACCAGAACAGCCAGACCGCGGTGGGATCGCTGGAGCTGGCGCTTAGCACCGGTTACGGCCTGGAGGGCGTGATGAGCGAACAGGGCGACGGCCTCGTGTTCGCCGAGCTGGGCCTTCGCTACGACACGTCGTCGAAACTGAACGGTAGCACCAATGCGCTCGGCAGCGCCACGGCGACCTTCCCGGCTCGCCAGGCTCTTACGCTGCGCTTCCGATGCCCCTTCTGGCTGATTCCCGGTGACCTGATTCTGGCTGCGCCCGTGCTGGCGTTCACCTCCCCGAAGACTTTGACCAAGATGGCGGTCGAGGCGGGCAACGGTGGTCTTATCCCCTATCAAGCGGGCATCGCGACGCCGATCGGCCGGCTTCAGTTCGTGCTGGGACGCGAGGTCGGTATCAGCTTCTACGGCTATCGCGCGAACGATGTTTTCGTCCTCCCGACCCCGGGTGTGCCGCCGGTCAATGCCACGTCCGTCGACATGCGCTCGATACAGTGGGAATTTCCGGTCTTGGAGTACCGGCCATTCCGCAGCTTCTCCGAGAAGCAGACCTCGAGCGTGCTGATACAGCTTTACTTCGGTGTCGACGTGCCAACCGGCTGGACGGTGGTCGCGCCACCGGGGGCGCCGAAGCCGGATACGCAGAACGTATGGGTGGGCGGACTGCGGATCATTTTCGACTGGCGCCATTATTTTTGACGCGTGCCGGCTAATTTCACGTCTCTCCCGGAGAAGCAGCTATGTTCTGTAGTAACGCTGCGCGCGCTGCTCGGCACGGGCAGCGGCCGCCTGCGGACTCAATTGTCCAGTCGCGGCCTCGGCCACCATGTTGACGACGACGAAGTCGGCGACGCTGGCCGCCGAGGGCACACCCTCTTTGCCGGCATAACCCGGGTGCAGGGTCATGGCCGGTCCTTCCCGGAACGGTGCGTACTTCGGATCCTCGCTCCAGATCGGATCGTTCTCGTGCGCGCGCAGCGTCTGCGCGAAATAGCCGAGCGACGCCCTCTGCCACGGCTCGTACTGATCGCGCTCCAGCATGAACCGCAGATACTCTCGCGCCGCATTCGGGTAAGGCGTGTAGTTGAACACCCAGGCTGGTGCAAACGGCGACAACTCCGTATGCCGCCCCACCGGCCCGACCGGAAAGTGCGCGTGCTGCATGTCGGCCGCGATCGCCTTGAGGGCCGGGTCGCTGGAAGTCTTGGCGACGTAGTAGATCGAGATACCGTTGTACGTGAGCGAAATCTGACCGGCGAGAAACGCCTTGTTGTTGCTCGGATCGAGCCACGAGAGCGTGCCCGGGACGAAAGTCGGATACAGTTCCCTGGCGTATTCGAGCGCGGCCAGCGTCTCTTTGGAGTTGATCACGACGCGATTGCTCTCGTCGACCAGTTTCGCGCCGTGCGACCACACGAGCCAGTGACACCAGGTGGTGGCATCTCCGATGGCATTCCCGAGTGCGAAACCGGGTGGCGTGCCCTGAGCCTTCAAAGCCCGGCACAGCTTGAGAAAGCCGGCGAGGTCGCGCGGAATCTCGTTGAAGCCCGCCGCCTTGACCATGCTCGCGCGATAGCACACACAGCTCGTGGGGAAACCGATCCCGAGCGCGATCCAGCGTTTGCCGTTCATGCAGTAAGCCTTCACCGCGTCGTACCAGCCGCCGTACTTCGCGGCGAGATAGTCGGCAAGCTCGGTGAGATCGAGACACTGATCGGGATACAGCTGCGGCTGACCGTAGCTGCCCATCACCATGTCGGGGCCCGTGCCCACATTTGCCGCCATCGCCGCCTTGGACGGCAAGTCCTCCAGGCTCACGCTCTCCACCTGGACCGGCACTCCGGTCAGCTCAGTGAACTTGCGTGTGTTCGCCAGCCACAGGTCCTCGTCGCCCTGGACGAAACGCTTCCAGCGCAGGAACCTGAGCTGGGCACCTTTTTCCGGCGTGTAGCGCAACTCGGGCGTTGCCGCGCGCGCGCCCTCGCCGAGCATCCACGGGCTGCCTGCCGCCAGCGCCCCGGCGCCGAGCGCCTTGAGAGCATCACGCCTGCGCATCTCGGACATTTGCACCTCCCTTGTGCGGGACGGGGAACAGGGTAAGCCCAGGGCGAGGGGAAGTCTAATTGGACGGCTGCCCCCACCTTCGCCCTCCCCGCAAGCGAGGGAGGGAACCCTTAGAATTCGAAAGCAAGACTCGGAGCGTCAGGGCTCGGCATGATGTCTAACATGGCGAGCCTCAGAAGACCTTTCGAGGAACGGAACATGAAGACCTCAAGCAATTCAAGCAAGCTCGCTGCAGGCACCGTCGAAGATCGCCGTTGGGCCGCCGTGGTCGCTCGTGACTCGGCCGCCGACGGCGGGTTCGTGTACTCGGTCAAGACCACCGGCGTGTATTGCCGCCCTTCCTGCGCGGCGCGACTGGCGAAGCCGGAAAACGTGCGGTTTCACGATACTTGCGCGGATGCCGAGCGCGCCGGCTTTCGCCCGTGCAAGCGCTGCACGCCGGATCAGTTATCGTTGTCGCAGCAACACGCCGCGACGGTGGCCGAGCTGTGCCGGTTCATCGAGCAGGCGGAGCAGACACCCCGCCTCGACGAGCTCGCGCAGCGCGCCGGATTGAGCACCTATCACCTGCATCGGATTTTCAAGACGCTGACGGGTGTGACCCCGAAGGCCTATGCCGCCGCGCACCGGGCCAGGCGCATCCGTCAAGGCCTCGGCCGCAGCGATACAGTGACCGAAGCTATCTACAACGCCGGCTACGGCTCCAGCGGCCGGTTCTACGAGCAATCCAACCGAGTGCTCGGCATGACGCCCACCGCGTATCGCGCCGGCGGAGCAAGGACGCAGATCCGATTCGCGATCGGCGAATGCTCGCTCGGGTCGATCCTGGTCGCGCAGAGCGAGCGCGGCGTATGCGCCATTCTCCTGGGCGATGATCCGGAGCGGCTGGCGCACGAGCTCCAGGACCGGTTTCCACAGGCCGACCTCGTTGGGGCCGACGCCGACTTCGAGCGGTTGATCGCCAAGGTAGTCGGTTTCGTGGAGGCCCCGGGCCTCGGGCTCGATCTGCCGCTCGACGTTCGCGGCACAGCGTTTCAGCAGCGCGTTTGGCAGGCTTTGCGCGCGATTCCGGCCGGCAAGACGGCGAGCTACACCGACATCGCCAAGCGGATCGGGTCGCCGAAGTCGGTCAGGGCCGTGGGTCAGGCTTGTGGCGCCAATCCGCTGGCGGTGGTCATTCCCTGTCATCGCGTCGTACGCACCGACGGCGGCCTCTCCGGTTACCGCTGGGGCGTGGAGCGCAAGCGCGCTCTGCTCGACCGCGAAGCCAATCGATGAACGCGCGCGACAAGACAGCGGTTCCCGTTGCGATCGCGAGTGCCGCCGAGCGGATCGAGGACATCGACTGGGAGCGGGTGTCGAGCGATCTCGATGCCCGCGGCTGCGCCATGGTCGAGGATCTGCTGTCCGCTACCGAGTGCGATGCGCTGGCTGCGATGTACCAGGAGCACGACCGGTTTCGCAGCCGCGTGGTGATGGAGCGCCACGGCTACGGACGGGGAGAGTACAAGTACTTCGCCTATCCTCTGCCCGAGCTCGTTGCGGAGCTACGCAGAGAGCTCTACCCGCATCTGGCGCCGATCGCCAATCGCTGGAGCGCGGCTCTGCGCAGGGAAACCGCATTTCCAGATACGCTCGAACAGTTCATCGAGCGTTGCCATGCGGCAGGCCAGCGGCGGCCCACGCCGCTGCTGCTGCAGTACGGCGCTGGAGACTACAACTGCCTGCATCAGGATCTGTACGGCGATCACGTCTTTCCGCTGCAGGTGGCGATTCTGTTGTCGCAGCCGGGACAGGACTTCAGCGGCGGCGAGTTCGTCCTCACAGAGCAGCGTCCGCGCATGCAGTCGCGGCCGGAAGTGGTGCCGCTCGCGCAGGGTGACGCAGTGGTTTTCGCGGTCCATCATCGCCCGGTGCGAGGAGCGCGCGGGGTGTATCGCGTGAACCTCCGGCACGGCGTGAGCCGCATTCGCTCCGGGCATCGACACACGCTCGGCGTGATTTTTCATGACGCGACGTGAGCGCGGCGCTGTGAATCTGGCGTTGTTCGAAGCTGCGGATGATGTCATACGCGAGCAATCCCTAGGACCCGGCGCGATCGTACTGCACGGCTTCGCCAGACCTCACCAGCGCGCGTTGTTGGCTGGTGTAGACCAGGTCGTTGCGCGCGCACCCCTTCGCCACATGGTCACCCCCGGCGGACAGCGCATGTCCGTGGCGATGACGAACTGCGGCGCGCTCGGCTGGGTCACCGATCGAAGCGGCTATCGCTACGACGCCCTCGACCCCGAGAGCGGCAAGCGCTGGCCACCGATGCCTGCAGCTTTCCTGCGGCTAGCCCGCGATGCCGCCGCGCACGCCGGCTTCGACGGATTCGAGCCCGATGCGTGCCTCGTCAACCGATACGAAGCCGGCACCAGGCTATCCCTCCATCAGGACAGGAACGAGCGGGACTTCGGGGCGCCCATTGTCTCGGTCTCGCTCGGCGTTCCGGCGGTTTTTCTATTCGGCGGATCGAACCGGGCAGACCGCGCAGTGCGCATTCCCCTCGAGCACGGCGATGTGGTGGTATGGGGCGGACCCGCGCGAATGCGCTATCACGGCGTCATGCCGGTCAAGGAGGGATTTCACCCGCTCCTCGGCGCTCACCGCATCAACCTGACCTTTCGCAAGGCTGGGTGAAGTCAGCTTCAATCCGCGAAGCCCCCTCACCCTCCCTCTCCCGCAAGGGGGAGGGGGTTGCACTCCCCGCGAGGGGAGACGGGGTTGCGCTCCCTCTCCCTCGACGGGAGAGGGCGGGGTGAGGGTGACGCTCAAGGACGCTGAATACCGGCCGAAATGAGGTCATCAACCAAGTGAGGCGGCTTTCCATGCCACTCGACAGCGCGGCGCGCGTAGCGAAGATCGCAGTGCTTCTCGTTGCTGCGTGTTCGAACCTGTTGCTCGCGGGCGAGGCATGTGCGCGCGATCCCATCCCGCCCCCTGGCGAAGAGCAGCAGGCCAGAGCAGTGAACATCGAGGGAGTCTCGCGCTGGCTGCTGGGCCGCTTCTCGGAAGCAGAGCTGGATGCACTTCGCCCCGAGGATCTACGAGTCGAATCTCACCACTGCAGCTGCGAGGACACGCCTCATCCGCACTACCCCTATACAGTCGTCCTGTTCCTCACCCCCAGGGGCACTCTGGTTGCCCGACCCGAAGGGCGGGAGGGCGCGGTGTTGATCACGCCCTTGGCTGTGCGCCACGAGACCAGGTACTGCGAGCTCGAATCGGAGGGCAGCTGTTACGGTTCGTTCGCCCATCCCTGCGAGTTCACCGACTTCCGCTACGGCCAAACCCTCGCCCAGTTCTTCCCGAGCTGTAAGTCCGATCCCGCCGCAAGTCTGATCATGCCCGCCTCCGGCGGCGAATAACCCCAGCGCACGTCATTCCGGACACCCGCAGGGTGATCTGGAATCCAGACGCGCGCAGCGTCAGATAGAGTCTTTTAGAGTCTTTTCCTGGATTCCGGGCGGCCGCGTCGCGCCCCCCGGAATGACGCCGCTGATCCCACTGCGCATGCGGGTAAAATGCTCACTCCCCGGATGCACAGGACGCGCCACGCCGCTCGCCTCCATGAAAATCACCCGCATCAGCCCGATCATGGCCGACGGCGGCCATCGCATCATCGTCTTCGTCAAAGTCGAGACGGATCAGCCGGGGCTCATCGGTTGGGGCGAGGCCACCCTGGAGGGCAAACCGCGCGCGATCGCCGGCTGCATCCAGGACATGGAGCCGATGATCCTCGGCCAGGATCCGCGCCGCATCGAGCACTGCTGGCAGATCCTGTACCGCAGCGGTTTCTGGCGCATGGGCGTGATCGGCTTGTCGGCTCTGAGCGGCATCGACCAGGCGCTCTGGGACATCAAGGGCAAGGACCTGGGCGTGCCGGTGTACGAGCTGCTCGGCGGCCGTGTACGCGACAAAGTGCGCGTCTACACCCACTTCTCGGGACCGAGTGCTACCGGCCGTCATGAGGGCGTGGGGTTCGACGCCGCGGTGAAGAGCGCACGCTCCAAGGTGGAACGCGGCTGGACCGCGATCAAGACCGTTCCCGTGCCGATCACCAACGCGCTCGATGGGCCGCAAAAGCTCAAGCACGCCGAGGCTTTCCTCAAAACCATCCGCGAAGCGGTCGGCGACGGCGTCGACATCCTGCTCGACCTGCACGGTCGGCTGACGCCGCAGATGGCGATCCAGTACGGCAAGCGCTTCGAGCCGTACAACCCGCTTTTCCTGGAAGAGCCGGTGCAGGCCGAAAATCCCAAAGCGATGGCTCAAGTCACGCGGGCGCTCAGCACACCGATCGCGACCGGCGAGCGCCTGTTCCTGCGCTGGGGATTCCGCGAGATCCTCGAATGCGGCGCTGCGAGTCTGCTGCAGCCCGACCCGTGCCACGCCGGCGGCATCAGCGAGACGCGACGGATCGCCGCCATGGGCGAGACCTACTATGCTGGCGTTGCGCCCCATAACCCGTATGGTCCGCTCGCCACCGCGGTGTGCGTGCACATCGATCTTGCGTCACCGAACTTCGTGATCCAGGAAATGATCGACCCGGAAACCGCGCCCGAAGCGCAGGCATTGCTCGAAGATCCGCTGCCAGTGCTGGACGGCCACATCCTGCCGCCGGCCAGGCCGGGGCTAGGCGTCGAAGTGAACGAAGCCGAATGCGCCCGGCGCGTGCCGGATTTCTCGATCGAGAAAGCCGGCGGCATGGCGATGCGCTACTACCACGCGACACACGAAGATGGCGGCGTGGCGGATTCGTAGCTGCAGGCAGACATGATACGGTATGTGTTTCCCTCACCCCAACCCCTCTCCCGGAGGGAGACGGGCAATGATCCCAAGGAAGAGTGCTCATGACCCAGCCCATGAAAGTCCTTTACGTCGGCCCCAAGCAGACCGAGACATTCGATGCCTCTTCGCTCGAGCAGCAAAGCCGTGCCATTCGTCTCGCCGGGGGAACGGTCGTCCGCTATGAGGGAAGCAGCGCTGCGGATCTGATTCAGGCGCTGCGTGACGTGGATGTCGCCATGCTCCAGGGGCACGGTTTCGACCGCGCCGCGTTCGCCAGCATGGGTCTGCAAGGACGCTGCAAGGGTCTGGTTTCGTTCGGCCACGGCTTCGATCATCTCGATCTCGACGAAGCGACCAAGCACGGCGTGGTCGTGGCCAACACCGCGTCGTTCGGAACGGAGGAGGTGTCCAACCACACCATCATGCATTTCCTGGTGTGCTCCCGGAAGTTCGTCCTGCACGACAAGCTGGTGCGGAGCGGCGTGTGGACGCGGAAGCAACTGCCTCCGATGGGTCACATCGCAGGACAGATCTTCGGCATCGTCGGCCTCGGCGACATCGGGCGTGCCGTCGCGCGCAAAGCCAAAGCCCTCGGCCTGCACGTGATCGCCTACGACCCGTACGTCGCTTCGTGGGACGCGCTCGAGTACGGCGTCGAGATGATGGATTCTCTCGACGAGCTGTGCCGGCGCTCGGACTATGTCAGCGTGCACATCTACCTTAACACCGAGACGCGCCATCTGATCAGCCGCCCGCAATTCGCGGTCATGAAGCGCAGCGCGTACCTGATCAACTGCGCCCGCGGCGGCGTCGTCGATGAGGCTGCTCTGATCGAGGCCTTGCAGCAAAACCGCCTCGCCGGCGCGGGGCTGGACGTGTTCGAGAAGGAGCCTGTGGCCCCAGACAATCCGCTGCTCAAGATGGACAACGTCTCCCTGACCAATCACTACGCCAGTTACTCCGAGGTCGCGTGGGAGCGCGCCCAGACGCAGCTCGGCGAGGAAGCGGTGCGCATCGCCAACGGGATGTGGCCGATGTCGCTCATCAATCCCGATGTGCGGCACGTCGTTCCCGCGCGGACACCGGCTCGCTCGTGGGAGGTCTACGCGCGCGAGCTGACGGCTGGCCGTCATCGCTGACGCACAACGCACACCATGCCGCGCGTCAACAAAGCAGTCGAGCTGCTGGAGCAGCGCCAGCCGGTGTACTTCGAGTTCGTCGACGCCATGAGCGCTGGTGGATACGAGGGTGGCCGCGCGTTGGCGCAGACCTGGGCCGACTACATCACCTACGATGTGGAGCACACCGCCTTCGACGCGACGGCGCTATGGCAATTCATGCGCGGCCTCGCGGACGGTGGCCCGACCAAGAGCGGCCACCGGACACCCGCGGTGATCGTGACGCTGCCGATGGATGGGACGAGCGAGTCGGCAATTCGTGCCAACAGCTGGATCATCAAGCACGCGCTCGCCGCCGGCGTGCACGGTCTGCTGCTGTGCCACGTCGAGGCGCCCGAGGCGGTGCGCGCTTTCGTCGAGGCGGCGCGCTACGCCTTCGTTCCGAGCATGGGATCGGAACTCGGCGCGGGCCGACGCGGCCATGGCGGTCAGGTGCGCGCTGCAGAGATCTGGGGAGTTTCGGTTGCCGAGTACTTCGCCCGCGCCGACCCGTGGCCGTTGAATCCGCGCGGCGAGCTGCTGCTCGGGATCAAGGTCGAGAATACGCGTGCGCTCGCCAGCGTGGAGCGCACCACGCGTGTTCCCGGGCTGGCCTTCGCCGAGTGGGGCCCTGGCGATATGGGCATGTCGATGGGATACCCGGACCAGCACGACGAGCCCTACCCGTCCGAGATGCTAGCCGCCCGCACCCGAATCATAGGGGCGTGCAAGGCAGCGGGGCTCGCTTTCCTCGAGCAGGTCACACCGCAAAACGTCACCACCCGCATAGCCGAGGGCGTGATGATCGGCGCCGGCCCTCATGGGCGCGAGGCGGCCGAGATCGGCCGGAGGCACACCGGGCGTACGCTGGCCTGGTAACTCGTCCCCAATGAACAGAAGCTGGAGACAGATGTCGGAGGAACTCGTGAGAGTCTTGTTGCTCGCTGTAACAGTGCTGTTAGCTCCAACCCTCCTTGCCCAAGCGTCGAGAGTAGATCAAAAGTTCGGGTTCCGGGACTTGAGTTTTGGCGAGCCCTTGGATGCCAGGCAGTTCACACTCAACAGCAAAAGCAACCCGACTGGAATCGAACAATACATCCGGAGGCAAGAGAACCTCCGGCTTGGGCAGGCTACTCTTAGCAAAATCACCTACATCACTGTTGCGGGAAAACTAGCCAGGCTGAGGATTCAATCTGCCTTCAATGGCGACGACGCGTACAAACTGATCGCTGTGGCTAAAGAGAGCTATGGTCAGCCAGACAAGACTTCGGACGCGGGCAACGGAACAGTTGTCTACTTTTGGTATGGAACCAGAGTCTCTGCGATCGCGTTTCGCCACGACAGCTTGGACGGTCAGCAAGCCACTCTATTCCTCGCAGACATTGCGCAAGCCGAATATGTCTTGCAGCACCTCAGGGAACTGGATCGCTCCGGCGATCTGTGACCCCTCGCAATCGATTAACCAGGGCACTCGCTGCTTCAGCTGAGCAGGAATTATCTCGGTTCTGCGGTGTGGCGAC
>DATJZQ010000017.1:0-3020 GCA_035499005.1 Burkholderiales bacterium
ATGCGTGCTCTCATACTCGTCGCGTGCCGTGCGCTGCTGGCGTAAGCGCGCGTCGATGCCCTGTAGGGTGAGCCGATGGCCCCAGTGCTCGCGCCCATCGAGCATGTCGGCAAGCAGCAAATCGCCAAGCGACTTCTTGAAATGTCCCGCCTCCCAGTACCACTGCAGCTCGGTGCGGGTGTCCCCGGCCCGCGGCACACGCTCGTCGGCGTACGGAGAGAATCCGCTGAAGTCCCATAGCTCGACGTCCGTCGTCGCCGTCGCCGCGTAGACGCGCAAGGTGAGCTCTCGCTTCCAGTCCTCGTACGCGGGCCAGAGGCCGGTCAGATGGAACAACATGAGCGTATGCACGTGGTAGGGATAAATGACGAAACGCAGTGTGATGCCGCGTCCCTGCGCAGCCGCGATGATGCAGTCGACCGCGGCGAATCCCGGGCCGGGCCTGCCGTCGCTCCGGAACACAGCCTTGGGTCCGCGCAGATACGCGGCGGCATTTTCCTGATCACGCTGACGGAACAGGGCGTAGTAGCCTTCCCGGCGCGCGATCCCGATGTAGTCGAGCTTCGGGTTGAACCCCGCTGCGGTGAGGCTTTCCGGGTACGGGTCGTGCTGCCCCTTGATCGTCGCGAGCGAATCGCCGAGCGCACTCATCGTCAACAAGGCCTCCACCCGTTCGTTCAGCGCCATCAGCGCGCTCGCGGGCGTGGCGGACAGAGTGAAGCTGTCCCGCGCCGCGGGATCGATACGGAAGTCCACGAAATCGAGCCCAACGAGGACGAGCCTCGGCGCAGTCGACTTCAACGCCATGTCGAGTTCCCTCGCAACCGCCGCCATGCCCGCGCCGGGGAGGGCGAGGTTGAAAACCGGGCGCGCCGACGCCGGCCAGGACGGGCTCTCCGGGTCGAACCCAATCTCCGCGCGTGAATTGCCGAGAATCACGGTCGCCGGTTGCATTCGCTCGAGAGCGGTTCGCTTGAACAGCGCAGCGCGCTCGCCCGCCTTCGACTTGACGCTGTTCAGGCCTGCGATGTTGACGATTGGAAACAGTCCATAAGGGTCGACGACTAGATTGATGACGAGTACGCTCGCCAGCAGCGCAAGCGTCCATTCAAGCCACGACCAGAGGTACTGGGCGGCGTCCCTCATCGTCTCGGGTTCCCGGTGCTCGTCGCTAGAACTGGTAGTAGAGGAACTCGCTGACGCGGCTCAACGACAGCAGGCCGGCGGCGGTGACCGCGCCCGCGAGCGCCCCCCAGCCCGGCGTGAGACGCAACGCGAAACGCGTCAGGACATTGCCGCCCCGAAGCCCCAGCGCAGGCTCGAATCGCCCGAGGATCTCCTGCGTATTCGGCGCGAGCATGACGAGCGGCAAGAGCACGAGAATCCATAGGTACTGCGTGACCAGCCGCAACCCGCCGCCGAGCGGGAACGCCACACCCCAGCCCGCAAGCATCCCGCGAAGATCCAGCCCAAGGTACGCGGCGAGCCCCGCGGGTAGCGCGACGCCGTGGACGCCGGCCATGCCTCGCAAGATCGTGAGCGCGTCCTCGAGACTCGCCGAGCGAAAGAATACCCAGCCCACGACTACCGCCACGAACGTGACCGTGCGGGCGGCGACACGACCGATCGTGGTCGAGCGGTCGGGATTGTGTCCCAGCTTCGCGCGCAGGGCACTCCATCCGTGGTTGATGACGAGGTACACACCGTGCAGGCCGCCCCACAACACGAAAGTCCAGCCGGCGCCATGCCACAAGCCGCCGAGCAGCATCGTCACGAACAGGTTGACGTATCGCCTCATCGGCCCCTTCCGGTTGCCGCCGAGAGCAATGTAGAGATAATCGCGCAGAAAGCGCGACAGCGTCATGTGCCAGCGGCGCCAGAACTCAACGATGCTCACCGCCTTGTAGGGCGAATCGAAGTTGAGCGGCAGTTTGACACCGAACATCCGCGACAGCCCGATCGCCATGTCCGAATAGCCGGAGAAATCGAAATAGAGCTGGAACGTGTAAGCGAGCGCGCCGCCCCACGCAGCAAGGAGATCGGGCCGGCCGGGGTCGAGAAATAACGGCGAGGCGTACGGCGCCACGCCATCGGCGATGACCGTCTTCTTGAACAGGCCGATGAAGAAGATCGTCAGTCCTACCGCGAGGTCGTTGAGGTGGAGCCGGTAGGTTCGGGCCTCCTCGAACTGCGGCATCATCTCCCGGTGGTGCAGGATCGGCCCCGCGATGAGGTGCGGGAAGTACGTCACGAACAGTGCGTAGTGGACCGGGTTGTATTCCTTCGCGTAGCCGCGGTGCACATCGGCCAGGAACGCGATCTGCGTGAACGTGAAGAAGGAAATGCCGAGCGGCAGGACGATTTGGCCGATAGCCGGCGCCTGCCCTCCCAGCGAGCTCCAGATGCCGAGCAGGAAACCGGCGTACTTGTAGTAGCCGAGCAGCAGCAGGTTCGCAGTTACGGCGAAGGCGAAGAGCGCTCCTGCCGCGCCGACCCGCTGCTCGCGCACGAGCCGCGCCAGCCGAGCTCCGCAGATGTAGTTGAACGCCGCGGACGCGACGAGCAGCGGGACGTAGGCCCAGTTCCACCACCCGTAGAAGAAGAGCGAGGCAAGCGCGAGCCAACCCGCCGCCGTCGCGTGGCTCCGTCGGGCAAGCCCGAAGAAGACCAGCGCCGTGACCGGGAGGAATCCGAAGATGAATTCGACCGAGTTGAAGAGCATCGCGGCGCCTGTCGGTCACAGCCTGCGTGCGCCGAGCCAGCACTCGAGCAGCGCGATGACCCAGATCATGATGCCGAAATAGGTTGCATGCCCGGTGTCGTGCTGGCGCCGCAGGTCCGCGAGATACGCGGGCTGCAGAATGCCGCGGCGCTGGAATGCGTCGAGGCTGCCGTGGACAATCTCGGCCAGCGGAGCATGACTGCGTAGCCAAAGCCCGAACGGCATCCCGAAGCCGTGCTTGGTCTTGGCGATTGTCTCGGCCGGAAGCACGTCGCGCAGCGCGCGCTTGAAGAAATAA
>DATJZQ010000018.1:0-5838 GCA_035499005.1 Burkholderiales bacterium
GCCCGGGCTGGTCGATTGCCATACGCACCTGGTCTTCGCCGGTCAGCGCGCCGACGAGTTCGCGCAGCGTCTGCAGGGCGCGAGCTACGAAGACATCGCACGCCGCGGCGGCGGCATCGTTTCGACCGTGCGCGCCACGCGCGCGGCGAGCGAGAACGAGTTGTACGAAGCCAGCAGCACACGGCTGCAGGCCCTGCTGGCGGAAGGCGTCACCGCAGTAGAGATCAAGTCCGGCTACGGGCTGGACTTCGAGACCGAGCGCAAGCAGCTGCGCGTGGCGCGGCGCCTCGGCCGGCACTACCCAGTGAGCGTCTACACCACCTTCCTCGGCGCGCATGCGCTGCCCCCGGAGTACGCTGGCCGCGCCGACGAGTACATCGACCATATCGCGCAGAACATGCTGCCGGCGCTAGCCGCGGAGGGACTGGTGGACGCCGTCGACGTGTTCTGTGAGCGCATCGGTTTCACGCCCTCCCAGACGGAGCGCGTGTTCGCCGCTGCGACTCGCCTGGGCCTCCCGCTAAAGATCCACGCCGAGCAGCTGTCCAACTCCGGCGGTGCGCAGCTCGCAGCGCGCTACCGGGCGCTATCGGCAGATCATCTCGAACATCTCGATGAGGCTGGCGTCGCGGCGCTGCGCGAGGCCGGAACGGTGGCCGTGCTGCTGCCCGGCGCGTTCTACTTCCTGCGCGAGACGAAGCTGCCGCCGCTCGACTTGCTCCGCCGCTACCAGGTACCGGTGGCGCTCGCGACCGACGCGAACCCGGGCAGCGCGCCGACCACCTCGCTGCTGCTGATGCTCAATCTCGCCTGCACGCTGCTGCGCATGACCGTGGCCGAAGCGCTCACTGGCGTCACGCGGCACGCCGCTCGCGCGCTGGGGCAAGCGCACCGGCATGGCGTGCTCGAAGCCGACCGGCAGGCCGATTTCGTCGTGTGGGACATCGAAACGGCAGCCGAGCTCGCGTACTGGTTCGGGCGTAACTCCTGCCGTTGCGTGGTACGGGGCGGACGCATCACTCAAGGCCAGCATCCGTGAACGCGCTGTTCGCCGAGCACGCCCTGCTACCCGATGGCTGGGCCCGCAACGTCCGTCTGGCGTGGACCAGCTCCGGCGTTCTCACCGAGGTCAGCAAGGAGGTCGAGCCCGAAGCGCAGCTCATGCGCGCTTCTGGCCCGGTCCTGCCGGGGATGCCCAACCTGCACTCGCACGCTTTCCAGCGCGCGATGACCGGGCTGACAGAGTACCGCGCGCCGGGCGACAACAATTTCTGGGGCTGGCGCAGGCTCATGTACCGCTTTGCGCTGAGGCTGAACCCGGAGGAGCTGTACTCGATCGCGCGCCAGCTCTACATCGAGATGCTCAAGTCCGGGTACACCTCGGTGTGCGAGTTCCACTACATCCATCATGATCCGCAGGGCCGCCCCTACCGCAACCGCATCGAGATGTGCGAGCGCCTCATCGCGGCAGCGGCCGATGCGGGCATCGGTTTGACCCTGCTGCCGGTGCTCTATGAGCACAGCGGCTTCGCCCAGCAGCCGCCTCTGCCCGAGCAGCGCCGGTTCGTGACCGCGCCCGAAGACCTGCTCCACATGCTGGAGGAGCTGCGCGGCAACCATCCCGAGCACGATCGGCTGCGCTACGGCGTAGCGCCGCACTCTTTGCGCGCAGTGTCCACCCAATCGTTGGAACGTCTTGTGGCGGGTACTTCAGGGGAATCGGCAGTGCCGATCCATATGCACGTGGCCGAGCAAAGAGGCGAGGTCGCCGACAGCCTTGCTGCGCTGGGCGCTCGTCCTGTGACGTGGCTCCTGGATCACTTCGAGATCGGTGAGCGCTGGTGTCTCGTGCACGCCACACACATGCGCGCGGACGAATCGGAGCGGCTCGCTGGCAGCGGCGCAACCGTGGGCCTGTGTCCCTCGACCGAAGCGAACCTCGCGGACGGCATCTTCGATGCCGTCGGTTACTTCGGCGCTGGAGGGACCTGGGGCATCGGGTCGGACAGCCACGTCAGCGTCAGCGTGCGCGAAGAGCTACGCTGGCTCGAGTACGCGCAGCGGCTGCTCCACCGCACGCGCAACATGCTGGCGGGTGCAGCCGCTTCGCAGGTTGCGGAACACCTCTTCCTTCGCGGGGTGGCAGGGGGCGCGCGAGCGTCCGCGCGCAAGGTCGAAGGCCTGGCCGTGGGACAATGCGCCGACCTGCTGGTGCTCGACACCAGCGGACCCGATTGCTCCCTGCCGGAGCCAGCACTAGCCTTGTCGGCCTGGATCTTCGGCAACCACGGCGGCGCCGATGTGCGCGACGTAATGGTCGGGGGCCGCTGGGTCGTCGCACACGGCCGCCATGCGAGAGAGCAAAAGGCGCTGCGCGACTACCTTCGCACACGGGATGCCTTGCTCGAGCGATAACGACAAACGGTGACAGCGGATACGGCCAGGATCTTCGAGCTCAGGCGCGGCACCGCGCCGCTGCTGATCTCGATGCCGCACACCGGTACGCTCCTGCCTCCCGACATCTCCGCTCGTCTGACTGACGCGGCGCTGAGGCTGCCGGACACAGATCGGCACCTCGAGCGCCTGTACGACTTCGTCGATCAGCTCGGCGCCTCGGTGATCATCGCGACCCACTCGCGTTACGCGATCGATCTCAACCGGTCTCCCGACGATGCCAGCCTGTACCCGGGACAGGACACAACCGGTCTGTGTCCGTCGGATACCTTTGACCGCGAGGTGCTCTACCACGAAGGACAGCAACCGAACGCTGCTGAGATCGAGGCCCGCGTCGAAAAGTATTGGCAGCCGTACCACACGGCCCTGCAAGGCGAGCTCGACCGCCTGCGCAGGCGCCATGCCCGAGTGGTCCTATGGGACGCCCATTCGATCCGTTCGGTGGTGCCGAGATTTTTTCAAGGCCGGTTGCCGGATCTCAACCTGGGCAGCGCCGGGGGCGCAGCGTGCGACCAGAGCCTCGCGCAGCGGCTCCTGCAGATCGCCCTGGACCATCCAAACTACACCACCGTCCTCGACGGCCGTTTCAAGGGCGGCTATATCACGCGTCGCTACGGGCGCCCGGGGGAAGGCGTGCACGCCATCCAACTCGAGTTGGCGCAGCTCACGTACATGCGGGAAGAATACCCGTACTCCTTCGACGAAAACCGCGCAGATGCGCTGCGTCCCGTGCTGCAGCAGATGCTTCGCGAGACTCTGAGTTGGGTACTCGGCTGACCAGACCGAAACGGCCGCCGCGAGCACGGCAGCCAATCACCTCGACCTAAGGTATTGACGCCTGCATTGCCCGCGGCTAGCCTGCACGTGCCGCGGTCCGCCTGTAGGCATCGCGGAGAGCTGGAGCCAAGATACCGCGTCGTTCGCTTGCCGGCGCGGAAGCGCTCGATAGAGCAGGGGAGGAGGAGAGGTTGGCGTACCGGCCGAGGCGCGCGGCGGTCACGTTTCCGCTCGCGCCGATCTTCAGCGCACTCGCCCACGCTCACCATTTCGGTGCTGGCGCCGCGTGTTGTCGCACCACCCGGGAGCGGCAATGGGCTGCACTTGCACGGGTCCCCTGCTTCCTTTGTGAGTCGATTCCAAGGCTTGGGCACAGCGCGCCGCCGCGCAGCTCCGCGGAATGCTTATTGCAGTTTGGCCCCCCATTCGTGTCCGGCGACGCCCGGGAATGAGCGCAATCCCCTTCTTCTTCGACGTGCTCGCGTACAGCGCGATCTTCGTGCTGGTCGTTCTGGGTCTCGGTGTCATCGCGAGCATGATGGGGATCTTCAACTTCGCTCACGGCGAGTTTGTCCTGCTCGGTGCCTACACGGTTTACCTGGTCACCGAACAGGGTCTCCCCGCTTGGGTCGGCATGCTCGCCGCACCCTTTGCGGTCGCGCTCGTCGGGCTCATCCTAGAGCGCGTCGTGATCCGTCGATTCTATGCGGCCCCGATCGTCGCTATGCTCGGCACCTACGCCATCGCGCTGGTGCTGAGAGAAGGCGTGCGCATGCTGCTCGGGGGTCAGTTCTTCAACGTCGTCGCGCCGCTCGTCGCCTCGTTCTCGATCGGCGACGTGCTGATATCCAAGTGGCGCACCGCCGTCATCGTCATCACCGCGCTGGTGATGGTCGGCTCCTACCTCCTGCTCACGCGCACGCGCTTCGGCCTGCAGGTGCGCGCCTCGCTCGAGAACCCGGCGCTGGCGCGAGCCTCGGGCATTTCCATCGGCCGAATCTATACGGCGACCTTCACGTTCGGCGCCGCGCTCGCGGGGCTGGCCGGAGGTCTCATGGTTCCGATCTACGCGCTCAACGCCGACATGGGGGTTCCCTTTCTCATCAAGTCTTTCCTGGCGGTGATGCTCGGCGGCATGGGCAGCTTCGAAGGTTCGATCGTCGGCGCAGCGTTCGTAGGGGCCACCAGCGCTGCGCTCCCCTGGGCCATCAAGCCCGTGGTGGCCGACATGCTCGTCTTCCTGATCGCGATCGCGATCGTGAAGTTCCGGCCCGAGGGCCTGCTTTCAACCTGGAGGAAGTAGCGATGCAAGACGACTATAAGCAAAAGCTGCGGTCCTACTCACGCCGCCTGTTCCTGGAGCGGGCGAGCCTTCTCAGCGGCATGGTGGCGCTCGGCGGCGGAAGCTACTTGCTGAACCCCAAGGGTGCGTGGTCGGCCGACCCCATCAAGGTCGGCATCGCCACTGACCTGACGGGGCCGATCAGCTGGGGCGGCATCCCCAACTCGAACGTCGCTAAGATGGTGATCGACGACTGGAACGCAAAGGGCGGCCTGCTCGGCCGGCCGGTGCAGATGGTTCTGGAAGACACCGCCACCAACGAGCAGCTCGCGGTGACCCGGGTGCGCAAGCTGGTGACACAGGACAAAGTCGACGTGGTGTTCGGGGGGATCACCAGCTCGATGCGCAACGCCATCAAGGACACCATCGTCAACCGCGGCAAGACGCTCTACATCTATCCGCAGCTGTACGAAGGCCTGGAATGCACCAAGTACCTGTACTGCACCGGCCCCACGCCCGCCCAGCAGTGTGACACCTTCATCCCGTGGCTGATGAAAAACGGCGGAAAGAAGTTCTACTTGCCGTCGGCGGACTACGTGTGGCCGCACACGCTGAACAAGTACGCGCGCAAAGTGATCGAGTCCAACGGCGGCGAAGTGGTCGGCGAGGAGTACTTCCCAGTCGACCACAACGAGTACAGCGCCACGGTGAACAAAATCATGTCGAGCGGAGTGAATGTGGTGTTCAACACCACCATTCCGCCGGGAGTAGCGGCGTTCTTCAAGCAGCTCTATGAAGCCGGCTTCAGCAAGAAGGGCGGCCGCCTCGCCTGCGTGTACTACGATGAGAACGCGCTCAACATCACGCCAGCGCACGAGATCGAGGGTCTCGCGAGCTGTCTCGACTACTTCAAGGCGATAAACGACCCGTTCGGCAACAAGATCCAGGAGGAATACAACAAGCTGTACGCCGCGAAGAACCCCCTGACGGCCGGTAGCGCGGCGACCGGGATGTGGCGTGGGCTGAATCTGTGGGCTGAGTCGGTCAAAGCCGCGAAGAGCGTGAAGCGCGACGACGTCGCTGCGGCGATGGAGAAGGCCAAGCTCGCGGACGGCATCGGCGGCGGGTGCGAGGTCGTTCCAGGAACATGGCACGTGAAGATGCACATGTACACGGCAGTGGCCAACAACGGCAAGTACGAAATCGTCGAGAAGAGCAAGGGGATGGTCGATCCCAAGGAGTGCTCGAAGGCTTGATCGGGACTTCCCCCACCCTACCCTCCCCCGCCCGCGGGGGAGGGATACAGGTTAGATCTCCGCACGCGG
>DATJZQ010000019.1:0-31707 GCA_035499005.1 Burkholderiales bacterium
GCACCGAGTACAAATGCACCGATACGCAGCTCGCCGATGCCGCGACGTTCAAGTCCTATGTCGAGCAAATGTTGTCTCAGGAGAGCAGGGTAAGACGGCAGGCACCGTAGTCGACCTGGCTTGAACAGGGCGTCAGCAACCCGGATGCCACACGGTCGCACGCCGCGCCGCCGGCACTCCGGCCGCTGCTGCGACAGGGAGTGAGGTCAACCGGGAAACATAGCAACTGGTCGCCGTGGCATTCGGTATCACCGACCCAGCCAGTCCGCCTCCCGCGACAAGCGAGGCAATCGCCAACACTGTGGCGATTGGAAGCGTCAGCGTGATGTTCATGGTGCCCTCCTTTGAGCCTTTCGTAACCTGCACACAGCGAGGTTACGGCCCCTGACCCGGCAGCTCGCGTACGTAATGGCGCCTCAAGATATGACTTATTCACACGGAGAGAAGACAGCAGGTGCTCCCTCAGCGAGGGCTGTTCAATCGAGTTCCCGGATCGCAGCAGACGTCAGCAGGTAGATGCGGTCGGTGGTATCCGCAGCAGCTCGGGAGTGCGTTGCCAGGATCCCGGAGGCGCCGTTTTCCCGGAGCTGCGTGCGCAGCAGATCCAGGACCTGTCGTGCGGTGTCCGCGTCGAGGTTTCCCGTGGGCTCGTCGGCCAGGACCAGCTTCGGCCGATGCACGAGCGCGCGCGCGATGGCAACCCGCTGCAGCTCGCCGCCGGACAGCTCTCGGGGCATGTCGGAGGCGCGATCCGCAAGCCGCACGGCCTCGAGCATCTGCAGCGTGCGGCTCCTCGCGTCGGACTCGGACACATGCTGCAGACGCAGAGGCAGCTCGACGTTCTGGAATACCGACAGGTAGGGCAGGATGTGAAAGGCCTGGAACACAAAGCCCATCTGTTCGCCGCGCAACCGGGTGAGCGCGTCATCATCCAGCGTAGAGATGTCGGCGCCCCCGATTTCGATGCTCCCTGCGTCGGGCCGCTCGAGGCCTGCGATTAGATTGAGCAGCGTCGACTTGCCAATGCCCGACTCGCCCATGATGGCGACGTATTCACCAGAGGCCAGCTCGAGGTTAACGCCTGTCAGCACGACGCGCTTGCGCGGGCCGTCGTAACTCTTGAAAACGCCTCGAACAGAAAGCACGTGCGCATCATAGCAAGCGCGCTGCCGCGCCCATGCCCGTACCCGTCGAACGGATAAGACGTTCGCTAACTTCGAAGCGCGATCACGGCCGCTCGCAAGCGCCGGTCATCCGGCGCCAGCCACGACCCGTCGGCCGACGCGCGCGAGCACCCCTACACTCAGAGCGGTCAGGATCGAAGCTCCCAGCAGCAGCGCCACACCGACCAAAGCGGCGGAATAGTGACCGTGATCCATGAGCGGACCGAAGACGAGCGGTGCGACAGCGAAACCCACATCGAGCCCCGAGTAGACGAAGCCGTATACCCTGCCGTACGCCTCTCTGCCGAAGCCCGCGGTTGCGGCCTGGCGAATCAGCAAGTCGCGAGAAGGCCCGGCGACGCCCACGCCCATCCCGAGCAACGCCATCAAACCGATCACGCTCCAACCGGGGAAGACAGCCGACGCAAGCAACAGAGCGCAGCACGCCGACACCGCCAAGGCGAACGTGATCACGCGATCCTGCGACCGCCCGCGGCCCGCGACGAAACCGCCGATCGCCACACCGACGGCGCCCGCGAGCAGATAAGCGGTGAAGCTCGAGGTCGAAGCAGCCAGCGAGAGACCATACAACCGGTTGAGCAGCGTGGGCGCGTAGGTCTGCACGACGCTGAGTGCACCGGAGAGAACGAAAAAGAAGCCAAAGCACAGCCACACCGCCGAAGAGCTCAAGAAGGCAAAAGTCGGGGCAGCGCTCGCCGCCGGGCCGGGTGTGGCGTGAGTTACAGGCTCGCGTACCTCGAGCAGCGCGCGCTGCCAGAGCAGCGTCGCCAGCACGATCGTCGCGAGCAGGCCGGCCGCGAAACCAGCCCAGTGCCAGCCGGCCAATCCTGCAATGCCGGCCATGAACACGGGCGCCACCGCCCAACCCAGGTTACCGCTCAAGCCGTGGGCCGAGAATGCATAGCCGAGGCGCTGCGGCGAAACCCGCCGGTTGAGGATCGTGAAATCGACCGGATGGAACACGCTGTTGCCGAGGCCCGCCAGGCCCGCAGCGAGAGCGAGCATCGCGTAACTGCTGGCCGCCGCCAGCGCAAATCCGGACAGGGCGAGCGAGCTGACTCCGAACAGCAAAACGCGTCCCGGCCCAAAGCGATCGACCGCGAAGCCGGCCAGCGCCTGCCCGGTCCCGGATACGACGAAGAAGACGCTCATCAACGCGCCGACCTGCGTGAAATTCAGCGAGAAGTCGGCCATCAGCCAGGGAAACAGCGGCGGCAGCAGCAGATGAAAGAAATGCGACGTGGCGTGCGCAAACGAGACGACGCCAATGACGCGGACGTCGCGGCGTGTCGCCGCGTCGTGCAGGAGAGCGACCATGAACGGGATCGATCGTCGAGGGCTTCGGGGGCGCTATCTCAGCTGCCGACAGCAGCGGGTTGCGACTTGCTCGTCTGCCACTGGTCGAGCTTGGCACGCGCGCCGTTCACAGCCGGATTCATTGCCTGGTCGTGGCCGGGCAGCTTCGTCGTGAGCTCGATCACATATCCGTTGGGATCCCGGAAATAGATCGAGTGGATAAACCGGTGGTCGGAGATGCCGCGCGTCTCGATCCCCCGTTCCTTGCCCTTCGCGAACATGGACTGCAACGCGGGCTCGTCGACCTCCAGGGCAATGTGCAGATCGTAGTCGTGCTGATGCTTGAACTCGAACGGCATATCAGGTGCCTCGAAGAATGCGAGATAGGAGCCATCGTCGAGGCGATAGAAGGTGTGCAGAGTTCGGGTCGCCCGGCCGCTCTTCGTCTCCTTGATCTCGAGCGTGCCGGCGAGCGGCAGGCCGAGGAACTCCTCGTAGAACCTGCGCGTCTGCTCCGAGTCGCGGCAGCGGTACGCGTTGTGATGAAGCTTCTTGATCACGGTAAACCTCCTTGCACTGGCTACGCCTCCGGTCAGAGCGCCTGCAACTGTGCGTCCTTGAGCGAAGCCGCGTATCCGTTGATGGTCTCGTACACTTTGTTCCAGTTCTTGAGCCGCTTCATGTTGCCCATCCAGCGGGTGACGTTCGGATAGGCCGAGTAGTCGGACCTTACGATCTCGCCGAGCGCAACGAACGACGCTGCGAAGTAATCGGCGATCGTGATCTGGTCGCCGCACAGATACGCGTTCTTCGGTCCGATGATGTGCTCGTCGAGCACCTTGAGCCAGCCGTTCGCCCGTTCCTTGGCCCAGGCCAGCGTGCCGGTCTGGACTTCGCTGGTCGGCCGCTTGTGATGCGGGAAGATCTGCGGGTAGATGAACCCATAGGCCAGATCACGGCACATCTGCGTGTTGATCCAGTCCATCCTTTCGTTGATCCGAGCGCGCTGCTTCAGGTCCTTCGGGTAGGCCGGAGAGTTGATCTTATCGGCCAGGTACTTGAGGATTGCGGAGCTTTCCGTGAGGCGGAAATCGCCGTCTTCCAGCACGGGTACCAGGTGGTTCGGATTGATCGCCTCGAACGGAGGCTTGTAGTGCTCGCCGGTGAACAGATCGACCACCTGGAGCTGCGCATCGATTCCGTTTTCGGCCGCAAACAGCATGACGGGACGGCTGGTCGTTGACGCGGGGTGATAGTAGATTTTCATGGTTCTCCTCCTTGTTTGAGCAACACGACCAAGGTGACCTAACCGAACAAGTGTAATCCACCCCGAGCAGAAGCGTCAGAACAGCCGGCTGCTCGCCAGGTCCGCACCCGCGCGCAGCGCGCGCAGCTTTTCCCACACCAGTTCCTCGGCCACCATGCCGACCCCGGTCGATGTGTCGAACCCGCAGTCCGTCCCCGCCAGCACGCGCTGCGGATCGCCCACGGCTTTCGCGACGAGCTCGATGCGGTCAGCCACGACCTCGGGATGTTCCACGTAGTTGGTGGTCGTGTCGATGACGCCGGCGATCACGACCCACCCAAGGGGTAGCGGGTACTTGCTCAAGCTCCGGTACTCGTGCGCATGTCTCGGGTTCGCCATCGACAGCACGAGTGCGCCCACATGCGCCTGGTACAAATGGGGCAGCAGATCGTCCAGCGGCACGTCGAAGTTGTGCGGCCCTTCGTAATTGCCCCAGCAGACATGGAGGCGCACACGCTCGCGCGGCACGTTCGCGAGCGCCCCGTTGATCGCCGCGATGGTGAGGTCGAGAAACTCCAGGAACTCGCTGAGTGGGCGATCCGCGAACAGGCGGTGCCGTTCCATGGCCAGATCGGGGGCGTCGATCTGGAGCAGAAATCCCTGGCCCGCGATGGTTTCGTACTCCGTCTTCAGGGCTTCCGCTACGGCGCTCAGATACTCGGACAGCGAGCCGTAATGTTCGTTCTGCATCCCGCATGCGACGATGCCGGGCGAGGGAGCGGTCCAGAACGATTCGACGAAGCCGCCAGTCTTCTCTTCCAGGATACGGCGGTATTCGGAGAGGTCCCGGTCGAGCGGCTCTCGGTTGATGTAGCGCACCGGCCCGACGGCGCGTGGCGGCGCGGTGTGCAGGCTCTTGCGCGCGTGCGTCTGGTAGAGCTCGCGAAAAGTCGGATAGCTGGCGACGTCCTTGGCCGGAGGCCGTGCACCTTCACCGCCAAAGCCGCTCATACGGTAGCGGACGTAAGTGAAGAAGCTTTCGCGCGGCTGCTCGCCGTCGTTGCCGATGTCGATGCCGCACTCGAGCTGACGATCGATCGCACGCCGCGTTGCCCGCTCTACCTCCGTGCGCAGAACGTCGCGGTCCACGCTCTCGCCGCGGCTCATCCGCAGCTGAAGATCCACGAGCGGGCGCGGGCGCGGCAAGCTTCCGGCGTGCGTGATGAGGATCCGAGACTCGCTTTGCTTCATTCCCCGGCCAGATCGAAGACCAGCACTTCGGCGGCGCTGGCGTCGGACAAGTCGAGCTTACCCTCGCCCTCGATCTTGGCACCGTCCCCGCTCGAGAGCGCCGTGCCGTTGAGGTGGACCGTCCCGCGTGCGACGTGTACGTATGCCTTCCTCTTCTGCGCCAGCGCATGGCTCACCGTGTCTGCCCCATCCAGAAGCGCAGCGTACAGGCGGGCATCCTGGTGAATCCTGACGGAACCGTCAGCGCCATCGGGGGACGCGATCAAGCGCAGCTGGCCGCGCTTGTCGGCCTCCGCGAAGTTCTTCTGCTCGTAACCCGGCGCGATACCCCGCTTGTTGGGCTCGATCCAGATCTGAAGAAAGTGTACGGGGTCACGCGGCGACTGGTTGAACTCGCTATGCAGGACACCGGTGCCGGCGCTCATGCGCTGCACGTCGCCGGGCCGGATCACAGAGCCCGTTCCCATGCTGTCCTTGTGCGCGAGCGCTCCCTCGAGCACATAGCTGATGATCTCCATGTCGCGATGCGGGTGCGTGCCAAATCCCTGCGCGGGGGCCACGCGGTCCTCGTTGATCACGCGCAGGGCGCCCCAGCCCATCTCGCGTGGATCGTAGTAATCCGCGAAGGAGAACGTGTGATAGCTATCGAGCCAGCCGTGATTTGCATGGCCCCGCTCCTGAGCCTTACGTAAGGTGATCATTGTTTCGCTCCTCGATTCGTGCGGCCTGTGCCCGCGAATATGGGAGCGGATGAGAGGCTTTGCCAGCGAAACTTTTCGATCCGGTCATTCGAAGGAACTGAAGAATCACGGATCGTCGAGTCGGCGAGATACCGTGCACGGAGAGCTGCAGGGTGCTGAAACCCGAACCGAGCTCTCCGTGTCTCCGTGTATCAATCCGACGTGGAGCGTCAGTGCTCCCGGCGCTGGTGCGGACCCATCGAAGCGCCGCCGGCACCGGCCGGCAGGACGATCGCATCCTCGTCTTCCAACCGCGACAGATGCACCTTGCGGACGAACACCGAGTAGATCGTCGGGATGACGAATAGTGTGAGCAGCGTCCCGAGGAGCAGGCCGCCGACCACGACCCAGCCGATCGCCTGGCGCGACTCGGCCCCAGCACCACGGGCCAGCGCCAGCGGCACTGCGCCGAGAACCATCGCCGCGGTCGTCATCAGGATCGGACGCAAGCGCAGCGTCGCCGCCTCGATCACGCTCTCCATCTTTTCCATGCCCTTGGCGCGGAGCTGATTGGCGAACTCGACGATCAGGATCCCGTGCTTGGTAATCAAGCCCACCAGCATCACGAGGCCGACCTGGCTGTAGACGTTCAGCGTCCCACCGCGATCGAACTTGAAGTTGATCCACATCGCGAGCGCCGCGCCGGTCATGGCCAGGGGCACGGTGAACATGATCACGAGCGGGCCCACGAAGCTCTCGAATTGGGCCGAAAGCACGAGATAAATGAAGACGAGTGCGAGAGCAAACGTCATCCACAGCTGACCGCCCGATTCTCTGAATTCGCGTGAAATGTTGTCCAGATCAGTACGCGTCCCGGGACCGAGCTCCGTCTTGACCACTTCGTCGAGGTGCTCCAGCACCTGTCCCAGTGTTGCGGTACCGGCTGGCTCGCCGCTGATGATAGCCGCGCGCAGCTTGTTGAAGTGGTTGAGCTCCTTCGGACCCACGGTTTCGGTCAAGGTCACCAGGTTCGACAGCTGGTTGAGCGATCCGTCGGCACCGCGAACATAGATCGAAGTGAGATCGCTGGGCTGACGCCGCTTGTCGTCCTCCATCTGCACGACGACGTCATACTGCTTGCCTTCGTGCTTGTAGCGTGTGACATCGAAGCCGCCGAGCAGCGTTTCCAGCGTGTGGCCGACCGTTTCCATGGATACGCCGAGCGCGGCAGCCTTGTCCCGGTCGATCTTTACCGCCAGCTGCGGCTTGTTGAGCTTGAGGTCAGAGTCGAGTGCGGTGATTCCGGGGTACTGGCTGAGCTTGGCCATTACCTTGTTGACTTTGTCCTGGAGCTCCTCGTAGGTGTTGCCATAAATCACGTACTCGACGCTCTTGGAGAACAACGGCTGTCCCAGCGAGGGCAAACCCTTGGTAAACGATAGCGCCCCAGGCAGTCCGCCGTAGAGTTTTGGTCCCAGCTCTTTGGTGATCTGCTGCTGAGTGCGGCTACGCTCGTCCCATGGTTTCAGAACCGAAAACGCGATGCCCAGGTTCACCGGGTTCGGGCGGTCGAGTCCCGGCGCGACTACGGCGAACATGGTGTCGATCTCCGGCACATTCTTGGCGAGGTCCTCGACGGCGTGCATGTAACTGTCGGTGTACTGCATCGACGAGCCCTCGGGAGCGATGACGAAGGCGAGAAACATGCTGCGGTCTTCCTGCGGCGAGAGCTCCGATTTGAGCTGCATGAACAGCCAGACCATGACGCCAAGCACGGCAAAGAAAGCAACACCGACCGCCCAGCGGTGCCTCAACGTGGCCGAGAGCGCGGCGCGATAGCCATCCGTCATGCCCCTGAAAAAGGGTTCCGTCTTGCTGTACATCCAGCTGTGCTCGTGTTTGAGCAGCTTCGAGCACATCATCGGCACCAGCGACAGCGCGACAAACCCCGACACGATCACGGACGTTGCGACCGTCAGCGCGAACTCGGTCATGAGCTTGCCGGTGTTGCCCTGCGCGAAAGACAACGGCGTGAATACCGCCGCCAGCGTGATCGTCATCGCGATGACCGCGAAGCCGATCTCCTTGCTGCCGACGAGTGCCGCCTTGAAGGGCTTCATGCCCTCCTCGATGTGGCGGTGCACGTTCTCGAGCACCACGATGGCATCGTCCACCACCAGGCCGACGGATAGCACAACGCCGAGCAGGGTCAGCGTGTTGATCGAGAACCCAAGCACTTTCAGGAAGGTGAAGTGACCGATGATGGAGATCGGGATCGTGATCGCCGGGATGAGTGTGGCCCGCACCTCGCGCAGGAAGAAGAAGATCACCAGCACGACCAGGATCAGGGCCAGGATGATGGTCTCGAAAACGGAATGGATCGAGGCCTCGATGAACTTGGACGTGTCGACCGCCACCCATAACTTCATGCCCGGCGCGAGCGACTCCCGCAGCTTCGGCAGCAGCGCCTTGGCCGCGTTGGCCACCTCCAGCGTGTTGGCTGTCGATTGTTTCACCACCCCCAGCCCGAGCGCTTCCTCGCCCTTGACTCGGACGATCTTGCGATTCTCGTAAGGTCCGGGGGCGGCCCGGCCGACATCGCGCAGGCGAATGGGATAGCCGTTCACCTCCTTGATGACCATGTTGTTGAATTCTTCCGGCGACCGCAGGTCGGTCCGCGCCTGCACCGTGAACTCGCGCTGCGTGCTTTCGATGCGCCCGCTGGGGGAGTCGAGGTTCTCGCGGTTCAGCGCATCCTCCACGTCCTGCGCCGTTAAGCCCTGCGCCGCGAGACGCTCGCGGTCGAGCCACACACGCATGGCGTACTTGCGCTCGCCGCCGATGATCACTGACGCCACACCGGGGAGCGCTTTGAGCGGATCGGTAAGATAACGGTCCGCGTAGTCCGACATCTCCATTGGGGTGTGGCGATCGCTGGACATCGCGATCCACATGATCGGCTGCGCATCGGCCTCAATCTTGGAGACGACCGAGTTATCCGAAGCGGCGGGCAGCTGCTTTCGGACGCGCGCCACGCGATCGCGCACGTCATTGGCGGCGCCGTCGATCTCACGCGAGGCGATGAAGGTGATAGTGATCTGGCTGACTTCTTCCCGGCTCTGGGACTTGATCGTCTTGATGCCCTCGATCCCAGAAAGCGAATCTTCCAGCGGCTGAGTGATGGCGCTTTCCATGACTGCGGCGGTGGCGCCTTTATAGACGGTGCGCACCGAAACTACGGGAGGATCGATATTCGGATACTCGCGCACAGCCATGCGCGTGAACGATAGGGCACCGACCAGTACGATGACCATACTCATCACCGTGGCCAGCACCGGCCGTCGAATGGAGATGTCGGATAAGACCATCGAGCGATCCTCTCTGCTTGAACCGAAGTCCGGGCCTAGCCGGCCGCTTCGGGCTTGCCAGACCCGATGAATGCCGCCTTGGGCGGCGGCGGGACCGGCAGGACCATCACCGGGGCTCCGTCCTTGAGCTTCATCTGCCCGTCCGTTACCACCACGTCTTTGTCGCCCAGCCCCCTGAGAACCTCCACCTCACCTGGTCGACGGATGCCCAGCTCGACCTTAGTCAGCATCGCCTTGCCATCCACTACCCGGTATACAAAAGTGTCCCGACCCTGCGGCCAGATCGCTTGCTCCGGGATCACGATCGCGTTGGGCCGCGTCGAGAGCAGCACGTTCACGCGCGCGAACATCCCGGGGCGCAGCTTCGCGTGTGGATTGGGAACCTGCGCTCGTACCACGACGGTCCGTGTTTTCTCGTCCACCGCTGGCTCGAGCGCGTAGATCTTGCCCTTGAAGGCGTCCCCCGGATAGGCGTCGACGAGAATGGTCACTTCCTGGCCGGGTTTGATCTGCGACAGATACATCTCGGGCACGCGGAAGTCGAGCTTGACGAAGCTCAGGTTTTCCAGACGCACGATGTCGTCGCCCGCCTTGACGTAGGCGCCCGGGCTGATCTGGCGCAGGCCGAGGACGCCGGTGAAGGGAGCCGATATCGTCGTCTTTGACAGCAACACCTCGTCCTGCTGCTGTTTGGCCACGGCACGGTCCATGTTTCCCTTGGCCACGTCGAGCGCCTCCTTGCTGATGAAGTTCTTCTCGAGCAGCTCCTTGGCCCGCTCGTAGCGCTGAGTCTCGGTTTTGGCGTCCGCCGTGGTGGCCGCCAGCTGAGCCCGGTACTCAGACGGGTCGAGGTTTACCAGCGGGGTCCCCTTCTGGACCAGCTGGCCCTCCTGGAAACGTAGGCCGACAACCCGGCCCGCGATCTCCGGCCGGATCACGACCGAGTCGGCAGCGATCAGACTCCCGACCGCGCTCACGTCGGACTGGACGGTGGCAATCTTGACCGGCTCCGCTTTCACCGGGAGGCCCATCGGCTTCGCCGGGGCTGCGGCAGCAGCCGGTGTCTTGTCCGCCGCCGCTGCGCTGCCCGCATTGCCTGAAGTGGCTGGTTTGCTCTGATCAGAGGGCTTGGCCTGAGGACTCGCTACGGCCTCGTCCTTCTTGCCGCACGCGCCCGACGCGGCCGCGATGACCAAGGCGGCGAGAAGCGCTACAGTACGCAATATCGATGTGTGCAACGGAGTGCCTCGTGCCTCTAGTTGTAGATTTGCGGGGGCCGGCGCTCTACCCGGCATGTGTCAGCCGGCCCGCAATGAGGTATAAGGTTGGGAATTTTACCGCAGTTTTCCGGTCATTAGCGCAACAATTCTAGACGCCGCGTTCCGAAAAGGCACCGCCATGTCCGCCACCAAGCTATCGCTGGACGCACTGCTGGTTCTCGATGCGATCGCCCGCAAGGGTAGCTTTGCCGGGGCCGCCGAGGAGCTGCACCGGGTGCCGTCGGCGATCACTTACACGGTGCAAAAGCTTGAGCAGGATCTCGACGTGCAGCTGTTCGACCGCAGCGGTCATCGCGCGAGGCTGACGCGCGCCGGGGAGGAGCTGCTGCGCGAGGGGCGCTACCTGCTGCGCGCGGCGTCCGACATCGAGTGCCGCGTCCAGCGCATCGCGAAAGGCTGGGAGACGGAGCTGCGCATCGCCTATAACGACATCATCCCGGGTGAGCGGCTGTGCCCGCTGGTCGCGCAGTTCTACCGGGAGGGTTCAGGCACGCGGCTCCGCCTCTCCTCCGAGATCCTGGACGGCTGCTGGGACGCTCTGTTCTCGGGCCGCGCCGACCTCGTCATCGGCGCTCCGAGCGAGGCCCCGCCTGAGCATGGGGCCGCCGTGCGCCCGCTGGGTGAGGTCCAGTTCGTTTTCGCGATCGCCCCGGACCACCCGCTCGCGCAAGCCCCCGAGCCGGTGCCGGTCTCCGACGTTCTGCAGCATCGCGTCGTGGTGGCCGCCGACACCTCGCGCAACCTGCCGCCGCGCAGCGCGGGCATCGGCAACGGTCAGGACACCTTGACCGTGCCCACCATGCAGGCCAAGCTCGAGGCGCAGGCCTGCGGACTGGGGGTGGGCTATTTGCCCATGAACATCGCCGCGCCCGCGATCGCTTCGGGTCGGCTGGTCCGCAAAGAAGTGGAGGAGGAATCGCCGAAAGCCACACGGATGTCGCTCGCCTGGCGTCCGCGCGACGCAGGCAAAGCGCTGAAGTGGTGGCTCGAGAAGCTGGAAGAGCCCTCGATCAGGCAGGCGCTGCTGGCTTGAGGCCCGCGGCTAAAACTTGATACGGCCTGACAAGATATCGCGGAACATCGCCCAGTCGCCCGCAAAACTGTAGAGCGGATGGCTGAAAGTCGCAGGCCGGTTCTTTTCGAAGAAGAAGTGCCCGGTCCAGGCGAACGCATAGCCGATCAGCAACCCGAGCAGGACGAACCAGAAGCTGCCCGAGGCGATTGCGGCCGCGAGGCATACCAGACCAAGCGAGCTGCCTGCGAAGTGCAGGCGGCGGCAGGTCCGGTTGCGGTGTTCCGACAGGTAGAACGGGTAGAACTCGCGGAAGCTCGAGTAAGTCTCACTCATGTCTTTTCCGCCTCACCCGTGCCATCGTTAGCGAGTTGCTGACGCACGTGCTCCATGTCCAGCGCTTTGGCCTGATCGATCAAGGCATGCAACTGAGGCGGCGGAAGCGCACCTGCTTCCGAATACAGGATCACCTGGTTGCGGAGGATCATCAGAGTTGGGATCGACCGGATCCCGAATGCTCCCGCCAGCTCGGGCTGCGCCTCGGTGTCGACTTTGCCGAACACCACGTCGGGATACCTCTCGGAGGCCTGCTCGAAGGTGGGTGCGAACAGGCGGCAGGGCGCGCACCACGCCGCCCAGAAATCCACGACGACCATCGGGTTCTGCTCCACAGTGTCGTCGAAATTGTCCCTGGTCAGGGTGATTGTCGCCATCGATCGGCCTTCCACCGAGTAATGTAGCTCAGTGTAACAGCGTCCTCGCTCCCGCTCCGGTAAGCTGATCGGAAACGCGAGCGAACAACCACGACATGCCAACGACCCGCATCGAGCGCGACAGCTTCGGAGAGATCGAAGTGCCGGGGGAACGCCTGTGGGGAGCGCAGACCCAGCGCTCGCTCGAGCACTTCCGCATCTCGAGCGAGCGTTTCCCCCCGAACTTCATCCACGCGCTGGCGGAGGTGAAGCGCGCTGCGACCGCGGTCAACGCCGAGCTGAATCTGCTGGATGCGGACAAGGCACGGGCGATCGTGGCCGCCGCCGACGAGGTCATAGCGGGACGGCACGCCGACGAGTTCCCCCTGGTGGTATGGCAGACCGGCTCGGGGACCCAGACCAACATGAACATGAACGAGGTGCTCGCCAACCGCGCCAGCGAGCTGCTCGGCGGGCAACGCGGCGTGCACCGGCTGGTACATGCGAACGACGACGTCAACCGCAGCCAGTCGTCCAACGATGTCATCCCCACGGCGATGCATCTCGCCGCTGCGCGCGCGCTCGTTCAGGACCTGCTGCCGCGCCTGCACGCGCTGCGCGATGCCCTGAACGACAAAGCGCGGGCGTTTGCCGGCATCGTCAAGATCGGGCGCACGCATCTGCAGGACGCCACACCGCTCACGCTCGGACAGGAGTTCTCCGGATACGTCGCGCAGATGGAGCACGCTGTGGCGCGTGTGCGGGCGGCGCTGCCCGGTCTGTACGAGCTCGCCATCGGCGGCACCGCGGTCGGAACCGGGCTCAATGCTCCGCCCCAGTTCTCCCGCAAGGTGACCGATGAGCTGGCGCGCGCGAGCGGCCTGCCGTTCGTGAGCGCAGCCAATAAGTTCGAGGCCCTCGCCGCGCACGACGCGCTGGTGTTCGCGCACGGCGCGTTGAAGAGCGTGGCCGCCGCTCTGATGAAAATTGCGAACGACGTGCGCTGGCTCGCCTCCGGGCCTCGCTCGGGCCTGGGCGAGTTGAGCTTGCCGGAAAACGAGCCAGGCAGTTCGATCATGCCTGGCAAGGTGAATCCGACGCAGTGCGAGGCATTGACGATGGTTTGCTGCCAGGTGCTGGGCAACGACGTGGCCGCGAATTTCGGCGGCGCGTCGGGCAACTTCGAGCTGAATGTCTTCAAACCGCTCATCATCCACAATTTCCTGCAGAGCACGCGGCTGCTTGCCGACTCGATCCGCAGCTTCACGCGCTACTGCGTGGACGGAATCGAAGCGGATGCGGAGCGCATCGCCGAGCTGCTGGACAACTCTCTGATGCTGGTGACCGCCCTCACGCCGCACATCGGCTACGACAAGGCGGCCGAGATCGCGAAGAAAGCGCACCGGGAGGGCACCACCCTGCGCGAAGCCGCGCTTGCGCTCGGCTTCGTGAACGCGGAGCAGTTCGACCAGTGGGTGCAGCCCGGGCAAATGATCGGGCCGTCGGGCGCAGGTTAGGAGGCCAAAGCTATGCGCGACAAGACAATCGTCGTCCTCGGCGCCGCGGGCGGGGTGGGCGAAGGCATCGTCGATGAGCTGCTGCGCGCCGGCGCCCGGGTGCTCGCTGTTTCACGCACGGCGGCCAGACTGGATCAGCTGGCCGAGCGGCTTGCTCGGCCGCGCCATCTCGAGCTCGTCGTGGGAGACGTCAGCAGCGAAGAAGCGGCGGCGGCTTTAGTCCAATCGGCAAAGCGCGCGGCTCCGCGTGTCGACGGCGTCGTTGCATCCATCGGCAGCTGGTGGGAGGGGCCGCCGCTCACCAGGACTCCGCTGGCGGACTGGAATGCGGTGCTGGCCGAGCGCTTGACGTCGCACTTCCTGGCCGCCAAATATTTCATACCGATCATCGTTGAAACCTCGCCGCGGGGCTTCTACCTGTCGATCGGTGGCTCGCACGCCGAGGTGGCGATACCGAACTCGGGTCCGGTTTCGGTTGCCTCTGCGGCGCAGGTCATGTTGACCAAGGTCCTGCGCACAGAGGCGGGGCAAGTGAACGTACGGATTCAGGAACTCATCATCTGGACCACGATCGCCACGCGCGTCCACGGCGGAAAGGTCGATCCGAGCTGGATCACGCCCAACGATGTCGGGCGGCACATCATCGCGCTGATGGCGAGCGAAGCTGCTGCGCGCGAGCCCGTCCTGCACCTGCGCAGCCGCGACGCTGTGGCAAAGGTCGGTTAGGCCGGCGCCGGAGAAGCGTCGCTGCGCTTCTCGAACCTGCCGAAGTGCACCAGGATGGTCGGTAGGATGAGCAGATTGAGCACGGTCGAGGTCACGAGACCGCCGACGATGATGGTGGCCATCGGCCCCTCGATCTCGCGCCCGGGTTCTCCTGTCCCCAGCGCGAGAGGCAGCAGCCCGAGCGCCGTCACGAGCGCGGTCATCAGAATGGATGGCAGGCGCTCGGCGGCGCCCTTGACCGCTGTGTCGCCATTCCATGGCAGACCCTCGGTCCCGACCAGATACTGGTAATGGGACACCAGCATGATCGAATTGCGCAGCGTGATGCCAAACAGGGTCACGAACCCGACTACCGAGCCGAGCGAAAGCCAGCCTCCGGTGGCGAGCACCGCGATCACGCCCCCGATCAGCGCGAACGGAAGATTGAGGAAGGTGATGAGCAGATTGCGCAGGTTGTTGAAGGCAATGTACAGCAGCAAGAAGATGCCGATCGCAGCGATCGCCGAGTGCACGATGAGGTCCTCGCGCGCCTCCGCCTGTGCGCGCGCCGTGCCGCTGAACACAGCGTAGTTACCCGGCGCGAGGTGCACGTCCTCCGCGATGCGCTTGCGCACGTCGGATTCGAAGTCCTGCAGGTCGCGCCCGACCGTGTTGGCGGTAACAGTCTGAATCCTGCGCCCGCCGGAGTGGAGTATCTTGTAGCGGCCGCCCTCGAGGCCGATGTCGGCTACGTCGCGCAACGGCACCAGCCTGCCATCCGCGGCGCGCAACTGCAAGCGCCCGATCTCAGCGATGCGGTCGCGCGTCTCCGGCGCCAGCACCACCACCACTGGGATGACATGGTTGGCCTGATATACCTGCGCCACCAGCGCGCCGCCATAAGCAGCACTGACTGTTTCCAGCGCATCGAGCGGGGCGATCCCCAGAGCAGCCGCTCGCTCCTGGCGCAGCCGCACCACGAGCTGCGGGGTCCCGGGCGGCGCCTGTACCTGCACGTCGCGCGCGCCTGGAACCCGCGCCAGAGCCGCCGCCACCGCCTGGGCATCGCGGTCCAGCAGATCGAGATTGGAGCCGTAGAGATTGATGACGAGGGGGGCGGCAAATCCGGCGATGGTTTCCTCGATGCGCTCGGTCAGGAAGGTATTCACCGCGAATGCCACCCCGGCGAAGCTGCCGCCGCGTTCGCCGGAAAGCGTTTCGCGGATCTCACGCAGGATGCGGGCCTGCTCCCGGCCGCCGAGCGCGCCGATCTCGACTTCGAACTCGCTGTAGTGCGTGCCGAACGTGTCGGCGCCGTTGGGGGCGCGGCCCACCCATTGCGCCACCGATTTCACTCCCTTGATCGAGCCGATTACCTTGGTGACGCGGTTGCCGATGCGCAGAGATTCGGACTCTGCCGTCCCGGGCACAGCCGTCATGTGGAGCACGTAGTGACCTTCGCGCAGCGCCGGAATGAATTCTCCAGAGAACAGAGGCAGCAGCCCGATCCCGACAGCGATGACCACGAACACGGCGCTGACGATCCGCCCGGGGAAACGTTCGATGCGGCGCAGCGCAGCGGCGTAGCGCGGCTTCAACCACGCCACCGCGGGCGGGTCCTGCGTCTTCAGGCCGGCGCGCGCCAGCAGCAGGTAGCACAGCGCGGGCGTCAGAGACAGCGCCACGATCAACGACGCGAGGATGGCGAAGATGTAGGCCAGACCGAGCGGAGCGAACAACCGGCCGGCTACACCCGAAAGCGTGAGGAGCGGGACGAAGACCAGCGCCACGATGAAGGTCGCGTAGACGACCGAGCTCCGCACCTCGACCGAGGCATCCAGCACTACTTGATCGGCAGGCCGCGGCTGCGCGGCCGCGCGATTGAGGCGCAGGCGGCGGAAGATGTTCTCGGTGTCGATGATCGCGTCGTCCACCACCTCGCCGAGCGCAATAGCGAGACCGCCGAGCACCATGATGTTGAGCCCGACGCCGAAGTAGTCGAGCACCAGCACTGCACCCAGCAGCGAGGCGGGAATCGCCGTCGTGCAGATCAACGCCGTCCGCGTGTTGAACAGGAACAGGAACAGCACGATGACCACCAGAGCCGAGCCGATCAGCAGGTCACGCTGCACGTTGCGCACCGCGGTCTCGATGAAGTTCGCGGGCCGGAACAGCCGCGCATTGAGCGTGACGCCCTCGACCGCCAGCAGCGGCTCCAGCTCTTTGAGCGCGCGCTCGAGATCCAGGGTGACTGCGCGCGTGTTCGCACCGAGCTGGCCTTGCACCATGAGGAAGACGCCGGGCGTGCCATTGATCGCGGCGGCGCTGATGGACGGCGCCGCCCCCTCGACGACGCGGCCGACGTCGGCGAGGCGCAGCACCTGTGCTCCTCTCTGCGCTAGCACCGCGCGGCCCAGCTCTTCGGCTGCGCGCGGCTGCGCCTCCACGTTGACGATCAGGTGCTGATTCTCCGTGCGCACAAACCCGGCCGCCAGCACACCTGTGGCGCGCCGCGCGGCCTGCACCACCTCTTGCATCGACAAGCCGTAGCGCATCAGCCGTTCGGGGTCGACCTGCACCTGCCACTCGCGCACCTCACCGCCGAAGACGTTGACTTCTGCCACGCCTTCCACGGCCAGGAGGTGCGGGCGCACGACCCAGTCCACCAGCGTGCGGACGTCCATGAGTGAGCGGCCGGCGGAGGTGAGCCCGACACCGAGGACCGTGCTCGCCGAGGACGTGAGCGGAGTCATGGCCGGCTGCGCCACACCGTGCGGCAGCTGATTCGCGAGCGAGGCGAGACGCTCGCTCACCACCTGCCGGTTGCGGTAGGCGCTCGAGCCCTCGCGGAACAGCACCGTGACGACGGACAATCCCGGGATGGATTGCGAGCGGATGTGCTCCACGCCGGAAGCGCCGGCCAGCACGCTCTCGATCGGTTGCGAGACCTGCCGCTCCACGAGCTCCGCCGACAGCGCCGGCGCCTCGGTCTGAATCACCACCTGGCTGGGCGAGAACTCGGGAAAGACATCCAGGTTGGCGCGCGTCAGGACGTAGAAGCCGTAGATGATGACCGTCAGCGCCAGCGCGACCACCACGCCTGCATAGCGGATCGATTGTCGGACGATAAACGCGATCATCTACGGCGAAAGGCAAAAATCATCGACCACGAAGGACACGAGGAAAACACCAAATCGTTCAAAAGACCTTCATGTACCTTCGAGTCCTTCGTGGTAAATGCGGTCAGGGATTTGCCGCCGTTCGCTTTGCTCAATCTTCGTTCTCGTTGCGGATCTGGAACTTCTGCTCTTCCGACAGCAGCAGCTGGGCGCCGCTCACGACCACCTCGTCGCCCGGCTGGAAATGAGTCGCGTCGAACCAGCCGTTGCCGATCTCGCGCGCGGTGGAGACTTCCTTGCGCACGAACAGATCGTCCTCGTCCTTGACGTAGGCCCAGGCCTTCCCGCCGTGCCACACCACGGCGGCGGACGGAACGACGACGCCTTCGCGCGAGTTGCCACCGAGCTTGAGCTGCCCCGCCACGCGCATGCCGACTCGCAGCCCGTGCGCGCTCACGACGTAGAAATAGGTGACACCGGGCATGGCGGCGTCGGTTTGCGGCGCGGCGGACACAAAGCGCGCGCTGCGTGCCTCGGTTGGCGCGGAAACCGGCGCCAAGGACAGTTGCGCTCTGCCCGCCTGCGCGCTCAAGTCGTACGGGAAGGTGATCTGCGCCAACACTTCGCGCTGCTGCGCCAGCGACTGAAACGCAGCTGACTCCGGGTCTGTCGCCCACCTTGCGAGCGCGTCACCCCATCCCGCGCGAATCGTATCCTGCGCAGCAGCGGCGGACTGCTCGGCGGCCGCGAGCCGCGCCTGGTCTGCTTTCCACTGCGCCTCGGCGGCCTGCACGGCGCGCTCGGAGACATTGCGGTCGTCCTCGAACAGGCGTTTGAGCCGTTGGTACTCCGCTGCGCCATTCGACGCTGCGGCTCGCAGCGAGCGGGCGTCGAGCACCGCAGCGCCGTAGCGGGCGCGCAGGTCGATGAGCGGCTGGACATTCACGATCACGCCGTACACCTCGGCCGATGCTCCAGCCCGCGCCTCCTCGAGAGCGTGCACCACGATGCCGCTGGCCGCCTGGCTCTCTTTGCTCAAGCGCACGGCAGCGGAGCCGCCCTGGCGGCTCAGCGCCGATTGCAGCGGGACTTCGTCCTCGGGCGCTTTGGCCTTGAGATGCAGCTCGTCGCGCGCGAAATAGATCAACGCCCACACCAGCACAGCGATGACGACCGCCATCGACGCGATGATGACGGTTTGCACGCGCTGCTTCATTGCTTCGCGAGGCCGAGCGTCGAGCTGTCGGGCTTGGTCTTGTCTCTCGTCGAGCTCGGTGCGGGCGCGCCCGCGAGCGGCATCTGCAACGCGTCTTCAAGCGCGCCCAGCGCCCGCTGCGTGTCGAGCCCGACCGACAGAACGTTGCGTTCCACCGCCAGGGCTTCCAGACGAACGAGCGTAAGCTCTACGCGATCCGTGTGTCCGGCGTCGAACTGTTTCCTGGCCCGCTGGTCGCGCGCCGCCTGAAGTTCGGACAGGCGCTGGGCACCAGCCGCGTTTTCCTGCGCCTTTCGATAACGGGCCTGAGCGCCGTCCGCGTCCGAGATCACCTTGACCTGCAGAGCAAGAAAATCCTGCGCCGCCGCCTTGCGCCCTGCTTGCGCTGCCTCGATCGCCGGCTTGTTGCCCGCGGCCGGCACCATGATGGTTGCGACCAGCGACCAGATGTTGTCTCCCTGGTCCCACAGATAGCCGGGGGAGAGCGTCACGGTCGGATACTGACGGGCGATCTCGAGCTTGACGGCAGCATCGGCGGCGGCGTACTCGAGCAGCTTGACACGCACGTCAAGGCGGTTGAGCAAGGCCGTTCGCTGAGCGTCGCGATCGGTCGGCGCCACCGGGGTTTGCTCGAGCGAGGCGAAGTCGAAGCTCATGCCGCGCACCGCCGATAGCGGCAGGCCGAGCGCGCGTGCCAGGCCAGCAAGACTCTGCTCGCGCGCGAGCTGTGCGCTTTGGATCTGGCCTTCGACCTCGGCCAGCTTGAGTCGCGCACTGCCCACGTCCAGGGCCGAGCCGGCACCCATCTCGAAGCGCCGCTCGAGCAGCGACACCAGAGCGCGTCGCTCGCGCGCCTCGGCCTCCAGGAGCTCGAGCGTGCGGTCTGCCGCGTAGCACTCCAGAAAGCGGGCCCGCACGTCGGAGCGGGCGGCCCAGGCCGCAGCGCCCACACCGAGCTGCGCAGCGTCTGCCAGAGCGCTGTACTGTTCACCGACCGCTGCGCGCCGCCCGCCTTCGGCAAGCGGAACCTCGATCTCGAACCCGAGGCTCCATGGGCTCGTCGTCTCGGGCGGTTGGAGGCTGTGGTGCCAGAGGACCGGCTTCAGCCCGATCGGGGGGCGCTGCGTCGCTGACGCCACCTGCGCCCGGGCAGCGGCCGCCTGCGCGCGCGCAAGCTCCAGGTCCGGCCGATAGTAGAGGGCGACCAGAGTGAGGTCGGCCAGGCCCCAACGTTGCACTGGCCAGCCGGAAGCCGGATGGCCGTGCTCGAGCATGTATTGCTTGAGCCCCGGCGCGTCGGCGCTACGCGATTCGAACCGCTGCGCCGAGGCGGCCGGATCGAGCGGCGCTGGCTCATAACGCTGCAGTGTGCAACCGACCGACAGAAGCAGCGCGGGCGCGGATGCCAGAGTCAGGAACCCGGTGAGAAGGTGAGGGAAATGCGGGCGCACGTCCATGGCGCGCCGAGTGTAGCTTGCCGCCGCAATGGCGGGCAAACGCACGGCCGATCGGCGACGCCGGCCGCTCGCCCCTTCTCAGGAATCGATAACGACTTCCCTCTGGACGGTGAAGCGCCCCAGAACCCGGTTGACCTCAGCCATCACGGTCGGGTGCGCAGCGGGATCCACACCGAGGACCGTCACTCGAGCGACGATGCCGTAGCGATCATCGGGTGTCGCCTCGACCTTGACCTCAACGCCGCCCGTGCACAGCGGAGCGAGCGCCGTGTCGAAGGCTCTTCGCGTTGCGTCGCAGCGCAGCGCGGGCTTGAAGATCTTGCCCACGGCCGTTACCGGCAGCTGATCCACGACGATCACTTCCGACGGGGCAGCCGGCCGCTCGGGCACCCTGTCGGCGCAGAACGCGCGCAACTCCTCTTCCCGGGCGGAGGCGCCGGGCTTGAGAGCGACGTAGGCGACCGGCAATTCTCCCGCGTAAGCGTCCGGCTTCCCCACCGCCGCCGCCACCGCGACGGCTGGGTGCCGATAGAGTGCCTCCTCGATCCACGCGGGAGAAATGTTATGGCCGCCGCGGATGATCAGATCCTTCGCCCGTCCCGTCACCCAGAACCAGCCGTTCGCATCGACGTAGCCGAGGTCGCCGGTATTGAGCCAGCCGTCCGCGAGGAAAGCGCTTTGGTTGTGCTTCTCCTGACGATAGCCGCGCATCACGGTCGGGCCCCTGACAGCGAGCGCGCCCACCTCACCCGCCGGGCACTCGGTCGGTGCGCTGCCGCGGCTATCGAGCCGGACGATCCTCGCCTCGACATAGGGGCAGCGCAGCCCGATCGAGCCGGCCGGGGGGTCGCCGTCCTGCGGCGTGCAATGGGTGAGCGCAGTGGCCTCGGTAAGGCCGTAGCCTTCCATCAGGGCAACGCCGGTGTGTGCCTCGAACGCGCGCCGTACCTCCATGGAGATGGGTGCTGCTCCGCAGCCGGCGCGCTTGAGCGTCTTGACCTGCGACGCACTCGCCGGCACGTTGAGCAGCGCAGACACAACCGTGGGCACGAAACCGACGCGCGTGGCGCCGAACCGCTCGATGACCTGCCATAGATTCGGGATCACGACCGGATTGCGGAAACCCATGGGGCTCAGCAGCACCAGCGTGGCGCCCGCGCCAAGCGGCGCAATCCCCCAGCAGTACGCGGCCGCCGCATGGAACAACGGGAGTCCGACGGGAATGACATCGTCCTGCTCGATACGCAGCGCCCCGGCGACCCAGGCTTGGTACAGCTGCCCCTCGTGCGTGTGCTGCGCCAGCTTGGGGTCGCCCGTCGTGCCGCCGGTGTGAAAGCAGGCAGCGAGCTCGTGGCGCTGGATCTCTCGGCCGCTGACCAGGCGATCATCGGGGTGTTCGGCGATGAGCCGCTCGAAGTCGAGCTCCCCGGCTGTTTGATCGCCGCCGATGCTCACCGTCTGCACCGGCTCATCGAGCAGCCGCAACGCGGCCTGAGCTTTGTCCCAATATTCGCTCCCGGCTCCGGTGGTGACGAGCAGCCGCGCGCCGGCCGCGCGAATGATCTGCGCGATCTGCGGCGGCTTGAGCAGCGGGTTGATCGGAACCATGACGCCGGTCGCACCGCCGCCCCACAGCAGCTCGTGCATTTGCGGCAGGTTAGGGAGCAAAAGGCACACGCTATCCGTCGGCGCGACACCCAAGCCGTGCAGCAGGTTGGCAGTCCGCGTCATGCGACGGAACAATTCGCCGTAGGTGGTCGTCGAGGCTGCCTCTCCAGCCAGGCCGTTGGGCAGGTAGTGGATCGCCGGCTTGTCGGGGACCCGGCGCGCGACCCGGCCGATCAGCTCATAAGCCGAGTCGACTTGGACGCGCTGCGCCCACGGCATCTCGCGTTCGATGGCTTCGATGTCGGCGAGACTTCGGATCGGGGCCGAAGCGGTGCCCAGCACGGGGTGGTTCACGATGAAGCTACTGGCGTGCCATCATCTCGCCAAAGCGCACCCACCGCGTACCGTCGAACCGGCGCATTTGCATCTGTTTGAAAGGCACGTAGTCGGTGGCGGTCGTGTTCATTCTCACGCCCGGCAGCAGCATCGGCAATTCCACGTCCTTGAGGCTTGCCGCCTGGCGCATGACGTTCTCCCGGGTGAGATCGTCGCCGCACTTTTTCAACACCTCGACCAGTGCCGCTGCTTGGAAATAGCCGGTCACGTTGAGCAGGTCGGCGGTGTTACCCTCCGGGTAGTAGCGCTTCATCCATGCGAACCATTCCTTGACCTCGCGATCATTCTGCCAGGACGGGTCAGTCGGGTCTTTGGCGAAGGTGGCCGAGATCAAGCCGGCCGACTTCTCCAGTCCAGCCGGCACCAGTACCGCGGCGACCGACGTCGATGCCACCGAGACGAAATGGTGCGGCTTCCAGCCGATATCGTAAACCTTGCGGATCGCCTGGGCACCCGCCTTTGGAGTGCTGAAGTTCATGAAGACATCCGCGCCGGATCCTTTTAGCGTCACGATCTGAGAGTCGACCGTCGGGTCGGTGGGCTCATACGAAACTTCGGCAACCACCATCGTCGCTGCCTTTGCTCCAAGCGCGTTCTTCAGCGATGCGAGATAGTCCTTGCCGAAGTCATCGTTCTGGTACAGCACCGCTATCTTTGAGCCGGGGTGGTTGGCAAGGACATAGTCCGCGTAAATCGCAGCCTCGATGCGCGGTGGAACCGGAAGCGCCATCGACCACGGAAAGTTTTTGGGGTCGTTCCATTTGTTGGAGATACTCCCGATGAAGAGCTGGGGCACCTTTTTCACGTTCAGATACTTTTGCACCGCGGTGTTCTGCGCCGTCCCGAGCGAACCGAACATCAGAAGCACCTGCTCTTCCTCGACCAGACGCCGCGTCTGCTCGACCGTCCTGGGGGGACTGTAGCCATCATCCAGAGAAATGAAACGCAATCTCCGGCCGTTGACACCTCCCCGCTCATTGATCATCTGAAAGTAGGCGGCTTCGGACTTTCCGATCGTGCCGAAGGCGGAGGTAGGCCCGCTGTAGGCCATGGTCTGCCCGATTTTGATCTCCGTGTCGCTAACCCCTGGCCCATAATTCTTCTCAGCGCCAGCCGGGACCGCAGTCAGCGACAGAACCAGCCCCAGAGGCAGCGCGGTGGAGCAGACTTGCCTGATTGTCATCTCTCCTCCATTCGCCTGGCTCGCAGGCGATGCTAGGTACTTGTCATAGAGTACCAGCCTCAGCGCAATCCGGAAGAGCGAGATCGAGCGTCGTGCGGCGCAACCAGGATCAAGCTGCCGAGCACAGCGCGTGGTACAGGCGCTGCGTTTCCGCCGACGGCGCGACACCGAGACCGGCGACGAGCTGCTCGCGGCAGCAGCGATAGGTATGGATCGCCTCCGCCGACTCCCCCGCTCGTTGCTGACAACGCATGAGGCCGCGGTAGACTTCTTCGGCAAACGGGTCGAGCTCCAAGGCGCGCTGGTACAGCTCGCCCGCACGGCCCCAGTCGGTGCGCGCTTCGTAGAACTCGCCGAGACGGCGCACCAGCCCGAGCCAGACCCGCCGCAGCCGCTCGCGTGGCAGCAGCATCCAGGGTTGCTCCGGCTCATGCGCGAAAAGATGCCCACGATAGAGGGCGAGCACATCGGCCGCCCTCTCGGCGAACGGCGGGTCGCCGGCATACAGGCCGCTCAGGTACCCCGCCTCGCGCTCGAATACCCACAGGTCCACCGAGAACAGCGCGTGCTGCAGATGCACTTTGCGGTCTTGGACCACCACCGTCTCGTCCCGGCCGAGCAGCCGCCGGAGGCGGTGCACTGCGACCTGCAAGGAGTTGCGCGCGGTGTCGCCATCGGAATCGGGCCACAGCTTGTCGGCCAGCTCGGCGGCGCCCACCGAGTGCCCATTGGCGATCAACAGCGCCTTGAGCAGATCGAGCGGCCTGCGCTGCGGTTTGATGCCGCTCACGAACGGCACCCCGTCGATCAGGACCTCGAAGCCGCCCAGCGCGCGTATCCGGATGGGCAGGCGCGCCGTCTCGACCGCGAGCGGTTGGACTGCTTCGTCCGGGACTCGCTCCGCGTCGGCACGATGCTGGTCACGCACGCGCTGGGGGCGCTGAAATGGGACGCGCCCCGGCCACGAGTCGGCCCAGGTGCGGCGGCCCTTTGACGTGGCGAGAATGGCCCTCAGCACCTCGCGGGTGCCGACCATGTCGCCGTCTTGAAGAAGATCGAGCGCGGTACGCACCAGCCGGGCATAGCCCCGCGGCATACGGTCGGCGAACACCGCGTCCGCGGCAGCAGGCTTGGCTGCGGGCCGACGGTTCTGCGCAAAGCTCAACTGGGAAACGAACCGAGACATGTCCTCCGCCCCCCTGTTTTGTTGCTTTTGACGAATACTATCCCTGCGCGCCGAGTGGTTGACCTAAACGAAAGTTATAGAACCTCTCTCTATGGCGTTCGGAGCCGTCTCAGTGCAGCTTCACATGAGGTTCTGTGCGCCGGGTGATGATGCGGGCCAGCGTATCGAAGAAGACCTTGGTGAACCCGTAGAGCGCGTACTCGTGCATCTTGTACAGGGACAGGTACACGAGCTTCGCGAAATAGCCCTCGATCATGACGCTGCCACGCGTGATGCCGCCCATGAGGCTGCCCACGGTGCTGAACTTGCCGAGCGACACGAGCGAGCCAAAATCCCGGTAGACGAACGGCTTGAGCGGCCGCCCGTCGAGAACGCGGGGCAGCATGCGGTACAGGTGCGAAGCCTGCTGGTGAGCCGCCTGCGCGCGCGGCGGGACCGACCCGCCCTTCTCCGGCCATGGGCAGCTCGCACAGTCGCCGAATGCAAAGATGTTCGGATCGCGCGTCGTCTGCAGCTCGCCCGTCACGACCAGCTGGCTGAGGCGATTGGTCTCGAGCCCGTCGAAGTCCTTCAGGAAATCGGGCGCCTTGATGCCGGCCGCCCAAACGACGAGCTCGGCTGGGATCTCGCGCCCGGTCGCGGTCCGCACCCCTTGCTCCGACACCTCCGTCACCCGCTCGCCGGTGAAAACATCGACCTTCAGCTTGCCGAGCAGCCGCAACACCGCGTCGGACAGCCGCTCGGGGAGCGCCGGAAGAATCCTGGCGGCTGCTTCGACCACGGTGATCTTGATGTCCCGCTCAGGGTTGATCCGGTCCAGTCCGAAGGAGACGAACTCGCGAATCGTGTTGTGCAGCTCGGCTGCCAATTCCACCCCGGTCGCGCCGGCGCCGATGATCACGACGTGCAGCTGGCTTGGCTGCAGCGGACCCTGCTGGGCGTTGGCCCGCAGACATGCATCAAGCATGCGGGAATGGAACAGCGCCGCCTGCTCCGGCGTATCGAGGGCGATGGCGTATTGCGCGGCGCCTGGCGTACTGAAGTCGTTGGTCGTGCTGCCCACGCACAAGACCAGCGTGTCGTACGGGACGAACTGCCGCGGGATGACCTCGCGGCCGGCCTCGTCGAGGGTGGGAGCGAGCCGGATCTCCTTCTTGACTCGGTTCAGCCCATCCATGCGCCCGAGGCGAAACTGAAAGTGGTGCCATCGAGCCTGGTACAGATAGTCGAGCTCGTGGTCGTTCAAGTCCATGCTGCCCGCCGCCACCTGGTGCAGCAGCGGCTTCCACAGATGCGTGCGCGACCGGTCGACCAGCGTGATGAGCGCCTTGCGCCGGCGCCCGAGCTTGTCTCCCAGGCGGGTCGCCAGCTCTACGCCCCCTGCGCCTCCCCCGACGATGACGATGCGATGCGGCGCGATCACCCGAGGCGGCTGCGCGCTAGCGCTGCGCCAGCGCTCAGCGCCTCGAGCTTGTCCAGCGCGACGGTACGATCCATCGGCGCCATACCGCAGTTGGTGCACGGATAGATGCGCTCTTTGGGCACGTAGCGCGACACTTCCGCGATCAGGCTCGCGACCTCCTCCGCAGACTCGACGCGGTCGGCGGCCACGTCGATCACGCCAACCAGCACGTCCTTGCCTCCCAGCAGATTGAGCAGGTTCAGCGGAACGTGGGAGTGCATGCACTCGACCGAAATCTGGTCGAGCCTGCTGCGCGCGAGCGCAGGGAAGATCTCTTCGTACTGACGCCATTCGCCTCCGAGCGAGCTCTTCCACTCGATGTTCGCCTTGATACCGTACCCATAGCAGATATGGACTGCGGTCTGACAGCGCAAGCCCTCGATCGCGCGGTGCAGGGCATCGATGCCCCAGCGCTTCACGTCGTCCATGTAGACATTGAAGGCGGGCTCGTCGAACTGGATCACGTCGACCCCGTCCGCCTCCAGGGCGCGCGCCTCCTGGTTGAGCAGCTCGGCGAAGGCCATCGCCATCTTCACCTTGTCGCGATAATGGACATCGGCAATCGTGTCGACGATGGTCATGGGTCCGGGCAGAGTGAATTTGAGTCTGCGCGCCGTGTGCGCTCGCGCAAGACGCGCCTCCGTTTGATGCACGCGGGTAGTCAGGCGCAGCGGCGCAACTACCGTCGGCACCATCGCCTCGTAGCGGTTATTGCGGATGCCCATCTTGATCTTGCGGTCGAAGTCGATACCCTCGACCCACTCGAGGAAGCCGTGCACGAAATGCTGCCGCGATTGCTCGCCGTCGCTGACGGTGTCGATACCGGCGTCCTCCTGGGCCTTGATCCACAGCAGGGTCGCATCGCGCTTCGCCTCGGCCAGCGCTTCACCGTTCGCTTTCCACTGCGGCCACAGCTTGCCCGGCTCGGCAAGCCACGACGGCTTCGGCAGGCTGCCAGCGACGGTCGTGTCAAACATGGTCGATCCTCACCTCGACGTTGCGCCGGCTCGCTCCGGCTTGAATTCGATCACGATGCCCCGCAGCGGGACATCCCCGACATTCTTCACCACGTGAATCACGGGCGGGCTGAAATTGACTTTCTCGGGCACTGTCTCGACCACCTTGACAGGTTCGCCGTCGGGCCACTGCTGCAGCCGGGTCCGATTGAGCTGCATCACTACGCGCTGGCTATGGCTGTGCCTCGCCCGTGTTTCGCCCGGCGCCAGCCGCTCCTCGAACACGAAGAATTCGTCGCCGTCGTAGAGCGGGGCGTTCTTTTCCGCCGCGATGATTTCGGGCGGCGAGCGCACGGGAGGGTGGTTCGGCTTGATCGTGACCTCGACGAACGCACCCCCGCTCGGGGGTTCATAGGACTCGCCCGGACGGAAGACGGCTACATCGCCCCGCGTCATCGCTCGTCGAAACATCCCGCCGGCGAGCACGATATCCTCGAGCGCCACGATCACGCGATGTCCGCAGTCGGGCGCGCTCGCCGCCGCACAGGGCGCCACGTCGCGCGTGACACGCACGTACTCGTTGTCGATCACGATCTGGTCCGCCGTGAGCAGCGCGGCGAAGAACAATTCGATCATGGTGGGCTGGTCCGATTCGCGGCTCGCCCCGATAAAGTTTGAAGTGCGAGCGCCGAAACCACTGTATCACGTATGCGCCTAGAATGAACGCGCTGAAGGCCGTTGAGCGAGAGGAGTTCCGTGCTGGAGCGGGTAGGCAAGTATCAAATCAAACGCGAGCTGGGCAAGGGAACGCGCAGCACCGTGTATCTCGCCTACGACGAGTTCTACGGCTCGGACGTAGCGGTCAAAGTGTACGACGACGAAGGCCAGTCCCCCGAGGCCCGTGTCCCGCGAGTGCAATTCCTCAGCGAAGCAGCGCTGGCCGGCAAGCTGATCCATCCGCACATCGTGACCATCCTCGACGCGGTGGTCGAAGAGCGCTTCAGCTATGTCGCCATGGAATACGTGCATGGCGGAAATCTGTACCGCTTTACCAGTCCGGAGCGGCTGCTGCCGGTAGCCGACGTCGTCGAGATCGCCTTCAAATGCTGCGGAGCCCTGGACTACGCTTACCGGCAAGGCGTTGTCCACCGGGACATCAAGCCGGCCAACATCCTGGTTGCGCGCGGCACGGACGTGAAGGTCGCGGATTTCGGCGCCGCGTTCGTGCGCGACGCCGAGACGACGCAGAAATTGCGCATCGGCTCGCCCTCCTACGTCGCGCCCGAGCAGATCCGGGACGACCCGCTCACCCACCAGAGCGACATGTATTCCCTCGGCGTGGTGCTGTATGAGCTGCTGGTCGGGCGCCGCCCGTTTTACGCCGGCAACATGGAGGAGCTGCTGGCAATGGTGCTCGGTGAGGACCCAGTTCGGCCGTCGGTGTGGCGCCCGGAACTGCCCGAGGAGCTCGACGTCGTAGTCCAGCGCATGTTGTGCAAGTATCCGCAGGAGCGCTACCCGGACTGGGCCGAGCTTGCGCTCGAGCTGGCGCGCATCGGTCACCTCAGCGTCTACGATCAAGCTATCCGCGACAGCGAGAAGTTCCTCGCGCTGCGCCCCGCCGCCCTGCTCACTCAGCTCAGCGACGCCGACCTGTGGGAGCTGACACGCATCGGCCAATGGCGACGGGTGCCCTCTCAGACCGTCCTGTTGAACGAGGGCAAGAGCGGGGACAGTCTCTTCATCCTGGCCCGAGGCGAGGCCAAGGTGACGGCGCGGGGGCGGCTGTTGAACGTGCTGCGCGCGGGCGAATGCTTCGGCGAGATGGCCTACGCGCGCGATCAGGCCGCTTCGCGCCAGGCGACCGTGGAGACCAGCACTGACGCGTTGGTGGTCGAGCTCACCCGTTCCGCCCTGGACGGGCTGTCGATCGGCTGTCAGCTGCAGCTCAACCGGGCGCTGTTGCGCGCGCTGGCCGATCGCCTTGAGCTGGCCAACGTCCGGCTAACGCCTGGCGGGTGAAGGGTGAAGGGTCTCACTCATTCACGCATTCACTCATTCACCCTTCACTTGGTTTTTCACACCTGCGGGTTCAGGCGCTCCAGCTTCGAGTGCAGTTTGTTCACGGCGTTGATGTAGGCCTTCGCCGAGGCCACCACGATGTCGGTGTCGGCACCGGCGCCGTTGACGATGCGGCCGTTCTTGCGCAGGCGCACGGTCACTTCGCCCTGCGAGTCGGTGCCGCTGGTCACGGCGTTGACCGAGTACAGCGTCAACTCGGCGCCGCTGCCGACGATGCTCTCGATGGCTTTGAAGGTCGCGTCCACCGGACCGCTGCCCTGGGCTTCCGCCTTCTTCTCCGTCCCATGCTCGGCGAGCACCACCTTCGCCACCGGGGTCTCGCCGGTTTCCGAATGCGCCATCATCGACAGCAGCTTGAAGTATTCCTGCTCCTGGTCGTGGCTGACCGCCTCGTCGCTCACCAGCATCTGGAGGTCCTCGTCGAAGATCTCCGACTTCTTGTCAGCGAGCTCCTTGAAGCGCGCGAAGGCCGCATTCAACCCCTCCTCGGACTCGAGCTCGATGCCGAGCTCCTTCAAGCGCTGCTTGAACGCGTTACGCCCGGAGAGCTTGCCGAGCACCAGCTTGTTGGCGCCCCAGCCAACGTCCTCGGCCCGCATGATCTCGTAGGTTTCGCGGCTCTTGATCACGCCGTCCTGATGTATCCCCGACTCGTGTGCGAACGCGTTGGCGCCCACGATGGCCTTGTTGGGCTGCACCGGAAAGCCGGTGATACCGGAAACCAATTTGCTGGCAGGCACGATCTGCGTCGTGTCGATGCGCGTATCGCAGGGGAAGAAGTCCTGGCGCGTGCGCACGGCCATCACGATCTCCTCGAGCGAGGCGTTGCCCGCGCGCTCGCCCAGCCCGTTGACCGTGCACTCGACCTGCCGCGCCCCGTTCATCACCGCGGACAGCGAATTGGCCACTGCGAGCCCCAGATCGTTGTGACAATGCACCGACCAGACGACTTTTCCGGAGTTGGGAATGCGCGCACGCAAGGCTCCGATCAGCCCACCGAATTGTTCGGGGATCGTGTAGCCGACCGTATCGGGAATGTTGATCGTAGTGGCCCCGGCTTTGATCACCTGCTCCAGGATGCGGCATAGAAAATCGACTTCCGATCGGCCCGCGTCCTCCGGTGAGAACTCGACGTCGTCGCGGTAGCTGCGCGCCAGCTTCACCGATTTGACCGCCTGCTCGATGACCTGATCGGGCGTCATGCGCAGCTTGCGCTCCATGTGAATCGGGGAGGTCGCGATGAACGTGTGGATGCGCCCGGCGTTGGCACCCTTCAGCGCGTCGCCCGCGCGCCGGATGTCGCTGTCGTTGGCCCGCGCCAGCCCGCACACGGTGCTGTCTTTCACGGCGGCGCCAATGGCTCTCACGGCCTCGAAGTCGCCGTTGCTGGCGGCAGGGAAGCCGGCTTCGATCACGTCCACCTTGAGCCGTTCGAGCTGGCGCGCGATGCGCATCTTCTCTTCGCGCGTCATGGAGGCGCCCGGGCTCTGCTCGCCATCACGCAACGTGGTGTCAAAGACGATCAGGCGTTCTTTCATGACGTCCTCCTTCTCCCCGTTCCCCGCGGGAACCCGCCGGTGCAAAGCTACAGCTTAAGACGCCTCAAAGGCGCTTGGAAGGGATTCGCGTTGGGTTCTAGAGGCCGTCTGGAGGAACCGGCGGCGACGGCGGGGACAAGGTCTTGCGCCGGAGGCGGTTGACGACCCACAGCACATAGCCGGACGCGGCGTAGATCAAGAACACCCCGAAGAGAAGCTCAGGCAGGTTGTCTACGACCTGGAAGATCACCACAACTACCAGCACGATCGCCACGACTACGCCGAACGGCACGCTCTTGCGCAGGTTGATGTCTTTTCCGCTGTAGAACTTGACGTTGCTGACCATGGTCAACGCCGCGAACATGGCCAGCGCCCATGCGCCCCACTGCACGTCCTCGGGCTCGACATTGAACGCGAACATGGTGTAGACGAAACCGGCGATCAGGCCCGCCGCCGCCGGACTCGGCAGCCCCTGGAAGTAACGCTTGTCCACCACACCCAGATTCGTATTGAAGCGGGCAAGCCGTAGCGCAGCGCAAGCGCAATAGACGAAAGCGGCCACCCAGCCGAGCCCCATCTGGCTGATCCCCTTGAGCGTCCACTCGTAGATCACCAGTGCGGGCGCCGCACCGAACGAAACCATGTCCGACAGTGAGTCGTATTCCGCGCCGAATGGACTCTGCGTGCGCGTGAGACGCGCGATGCGCCCGTCCAGGCCGTCGAACACCATGGCTACAAAGATGGCGAGCGCCGCAAACCCGAATTTCCCATTCATCGCCTGGACGATGGCATAGAAACCGGCGGCCAGCGCCACTGTGGTGATCGCGTTCGGCAGCCAGTAGATGCCTTGGCGGCGGATGCGTCCGCCCACCGCCCACTTGGGCTTGAAATGCGGTGGTTCGGGGTAGTTCATGCGGTCCATTCTAACCCCTCGAACACAGATCAATTAACCGCAGAGACGCAGAGGGCGCAGAGAATCCCTAAAGGACGTCGGGTGCGATGCGTGCCTGTCATAAGCACTGGTGATGCCAGCCATCGGCTAGCTCTCATCGCCCCGCCGCGCCGCCTTGACGTTTGGTGCGCAAAGAAGCTCCGGGGGTTCTCTGCGTGCTCTGCGTCTCCGCGGTTAACTCGGTTTAGGAAGGTCCGCGAACACCGTCTCCCCCGCGGTGACCTTGTCGCCGATGCTGACCCTCGGGGCGGTGCCAACGGGCAGGTAAAGATCGACGCGCGAACCGAAGCGGATGAAACCGTAGCGCTGCCCGCGCGCGAG
>DATJZQ010000020.1:0-49731 GCA_035499005.1 Burkholderiales bacterium
ATGGAGGGCGTGTCGATCAACATGGTGAACGGCTATCCCGCCGCCGGCGCCATCGGCCTGGCGGCGGACATCGCTGCGCCCAACTTCAGTATCGGCCCCGTGACTAGCGTCGCCGGCGTCAATCAGGTGCGGATCTCGAGCGACACCGGACACCCCAACTGTGCGGTGACCTACCAGGAGGCCGCAGTCGGCGCAGCACCGATCTACAGCGTCGCGCTCGACCCGGCCAATCCAACTGACCGGGCCAATTGCTCTTAGCGGCTCGGTGTGGCGCGGACTTCATTGGCATGCTTGGTGCTTTCCGGGCCTGTGGTGTTCAAACCGAACCCTCCTTTGCGTTTCCCTTACGACCCTGTGGAGACAGACATGAGAAGCGTGCAGAAAGGCTTTACGCTCATTGAGCTGGTGGTGGTGATCATCATTCTGGGGATCCTCGCCGCGGTGGCGCTGCCCAAGTTTATCGACCTCACGAACGAGGCACTGGACGCCGCAACCCAGGGCGTCGCGGGCGCGGTGTCGTCGGGCGCGTCGATCAACTATGGCGCCTATGTCGCGACCAGCGGCACGAAAGGCAGCGCGGTCACGGGCTCGCCCTGCGCAGCCGGCACGATCGGTCCTTTGCTCACCGGCGGTGTTTTCCCGCCGACGGGCGGTGGCGTCACCTACACTGTGACCGGTGCAGGCGCTTGCGGCGGAGTCGCGGGCACGGTGGTCTCTTGCACGATTACCGGCACCAAGGGCAGCGTCACCAAGAGCGCCACGGCGTCCGTGATCTGCACCGGCTAGAAGTGAGACTCACGGCAGTCGTTGGATGCCAACCGCATTGGTTGGCGTCCAGCAGCAGCCGACCACCTCGGCACCGCCCCGACCATGGCGATCAGCAAAGGGCCCGGCTCGCACAGCAACGCCGGGCCTTTTTCAATTGGCTGTGCCGATCGGTTCCGGCGCGTGTGAAGGCTTCGTATGCGATTGCTTAGAGGACGCGAAAGCACCGGCGATTGGCTCGCAGTGGCCGTCTATCCGGATCGCGTCGACGTTGCCCAGGTCGAGCGCCGGGGCCAGGCGCGGCCGACTCTCCAGATTTGCGAGTCCTACGGCAAGACGGTCGCCGACGCCGAAGCCCTGAAGTCCGTGGTACGCGCCGTCCGGCCTCGTCGCTTCCGCTGTTCGGCCATGCTGGAGAGGGCCGATTACCAGATGCAGCTGGTTGAGGCGCCGCGTGTACCGCGCGCCGAAGTCAGGTCCGCCGTGCGCTGGAAGCTGAAAGACTTGTTGGACTACCCAGTCGACGCTGCGACGCTGGACGTGGCTGAAGTCCCCGGCGACCCGTCCGGCGCGGCCCGGGCCCACTACGTGTACGCGGTTTCAGCGCGTAACGAGCGCATAGCCGCGTGCATGAATCTGTTTCGAGGCGCCGGGTTTCCCTTGCAGGCTATCGACGTGCCGGAGATGGCGCAGCGAAACATCGCGCGCCTCTACGAAGAACCGGGGCGCGCTCTGGCGCTGCTTGCTTTTGATGATCATGGAGGTCTGCTCACCGTCACTGCTGGCGGCGAGCTGTACATGACGAGGCACACCGAGATTTCCGCGACGCAGCTGACGGCGGTGCGCGATGACATGAGCGATCCGAGTGTGGAACGCCTCGTGCTCGAGATGCAGCGCTCGCTCGATCATTTCGATCGGCAGTTCAGCTATGTCTCCGTTTCGCGCATGCTGCTGGCTCCGTTGTCTGTCGATATCGGCCTCGATCGCCATTTGGAAAACAGTCTGGGCTTGCCGGTCGAGACTCTCGACTTGACGGACGTGCTGGACTTTCCCTGGGCTCCCGAACTGCGCGAGACAAGTCGCCAAGGCTACCGCCTGCACATCATTGGCGCCGCGCTGCGCGACGAGCGAGAAGCGGCATGAGCCAGCAGATCAACCTCTACAACTCTGCGCTGCTGCCAAGCGTCGATGCGTTTGCTGGGCGCACCGCATTGCTCAGCTTGGGCGGCATCCTCCTATTCACTGCGCTCATCTACGGCTGGGTGCAGTGGAACGACGCGGCACTGGCGGCTGAGCACCAGCGGCAACAGGTGCAACTCACGTTGCTGCAATCGGACATCGCTCGCCTGGCGCAGGACATGGCAGGGCGCAAGGCGAGCCCGCAGCTGACAGCCGAGCTGGAAAGCATGGACGCGATGCTGATAGGACGCAATGAAATCATGACCGTGCTGAACAGCGGCACTCTGGGTGACACCCAGGGCGTGTCCGAGTATTTCCGCGCCTTTGCACGCGAGAGCGTCGATGGGCTGTGGCTGACCGGCTTCAGTATCGAGGGTGCGGGCAAGGACATCACCATCGAGGGCCGGACCCTGAGGGCCGAGCTCGTGCCTGACTACATCAGCCAGCTGCGGCACCAGGACGTGTTGCGCGGCCACAGCTTCGGGACGCTCAACGTTCAGATGCCGCCCGAGACGACCCTCGCTGGTCAACGCAAGACCGCCGAGTTCCTGGAGTTTCAAATGTCTAGCCGGGCACCGGCGACGGGAAGCGCGCGATGAACGCGTTGATCGAGAAATATGCGCGTAAGCTCGATGCGCTTACCCAGCGCGAGCGGCTGATGGTGTTCACGGCTGCGGCCGCGCTGATCCTGTTCATTGCGTACGAGCTTGCCATCGGGCCGCTGCTTGACCGGCGAAATCAGATGGCAGCCCTGGTCGCGGACCAGACGACCCAGATCGCGGCGGCCGCGGCGCAGAAGGTTGAGTTGCAGCGTGCCCTCAAACAGGACCCGGACGCCGCGGTGCGCGAGCGCGTTGCGGCGAAGCGCCGGCAAATCGCCGAGATCGACGACCAGCTATCCAGGCTGCAGCGCAGCCTGATCCCGCCGGAAAAGATGGGCGCTGTGCTGGAGCAGCTGGTCGGGAAGGACCGGCGCGTTCGCATCGTCCAGCTGCGCAACCTGCCGCCAGCGCCATTGGTCCAGAAGGACGGGGGACAAGCCTCATCCGCAGCGCCCGATGCGCACACGCCGGCTGCATCCCAGCCAGTCACACTGGCTGGCAGCCACGTCTACAAGCATGGCGTGCGGGTCGTGGTGGAAGGAACGTACCTCGATCTGCTGAGCTACGTGGCCCGGCTCGAAAAGCAGCCGTGGCAGGTGTACTGGAGCCGGACGGTGATGTCGGCGGATTATCCCAAGGCCCAGATCGAGCTCACCCTCTATACGCTGAGCCTGGACAGGGCTTGGCTGGTGGTGTGAGCGATATGGCCCGCCTCCTGCTTATCGACGCTCTCGCCGCATCCGTCCTGGCTGTCGCGTCGAGCGCGGCCTGCGCACAAGGCTTATCGGATCCGACCCGGCCGCCTGGGCTGCATACGGGCGCGGCGCCATCGCGCCCCTCAGAAGGAGGTTTGGTGCTGCAGTCGGTGCTGATCTTCCCCGATGCCCGCTCGGCCATCATCAGCGGAGAGCACGTGCTGCTCGGTCAAAAAGTGGGAAGGCTGCGCCTGGTAAAAGTGGCCGAAAGCGAGGTCGTGCTCCTGAACGGGGACGAGCGTCGAACGCTGAAGCTGTTCCCTGGCGTGGACAAGCGTCCGACCGCCGCAGTGGAGCGCGGCAGCAATTGATGACGACACCAGCCCATATGGCGTAGTGCGTGAGGATCGCAGAGGGACACATGAAAAGACTGACGCCAGCTCTCCTGCTCCTGATGCTGGCCGCCGGCTGCGCACAGCAGAAGGGCGGCCCCATGCCAACGCACTATGAGGATGCTTTGTCGCAGCTAAACAGCGCAACCGCATCCAAACCCGGAACAAAGCAGTCGGAAGCGGTGAGCCAGGCCCTGCTGCCGCCGCTGGTCGTCGAAATGCCGCGCGCCGAAGGCAAACCAGGTGAGGCGCGCTTCGACCTGTCGGTGAACAATGCCCCCGCGCCCGAGGTATTCATGGCCATCGCCTCGGGCAGCCCGTACAGCATGATCGTACACCCCAGCATCAAGGAGAAGCTGTCGATCAAGCTCAACAACACGACCGTATTCGAAGCCCTGGACACCCTGCGCGAGATGTACGGTTACGAATACAAGGTGCAGGGCAACCGGATCCTGATTCAGCCGGTCACGCTGCAAACCCGCATCTTTCAGGTGAGCTATCTGTACAACACGCGCAAGGGTAAGAGCGAGCTGCGCGTCGCCTCCAGCTCACCGTCGGATTCCGCGCCCTCGGCGCAAGCCAGCGCGGTCGCCGCCGTCAACGGCCCCCAGGCGCCTGTCGTGCAGTCGCTGGCAGCCTCCAAAGTGGAGACGACGTCGGACCTGAACTTCTGGACCGACTTGACCAGTGCGCTGCGCGCCATCATCGGCACCGGTGAGGGACGCAACATGGTCGTCAACGCGGAGTCGGGGGTGGTCGTCGTGCGAGCCATGCCCTCGGAGCTCCGCGAGGTAGGCGAATTCCTCAAGACCATGCAGAACGTGGTTTCGCGCCAAGTGCTGCTGGAAGCCAAGATCATCGACGTTCAGCTGAGCGACAGCTTCGCCACGGGCATCAACTGGGCGGCTTTCCACGCAGGCCCCAACAGCCGCTTCGCGGGCGGCATACAGCAGCCCGCCACCAGCCTCTCGACGCAAGGCGCGATGAGCACATTCACGTCGATTGGACCCGATGGCAAGCCTGACCTCAACTCGCTGTTCACCTCGACGCCCGGCAGTCCGGGCAGCGTCATCACCGGCGCCGGAGTGCCCGGGACATTGTTCGGCCTCGCCTTCCAGACCAGCAACTTCGCCGCGCTGATCAATTTTCTCCAGTCGCAGGGCGAAGTGCAGGTGCTGTCCAGCCCGCGCATCGCGGCGATCAACAATCAGAAGGCAGTGCTGAAGGTTGGCACCGATCAGTTCTTCGTGACCAACGTGACCACGAATCAGACCACGACGGTAGGTGGCTTCGTGCAGAACTCGCCGTCGATTACCACGCAGCCCTTCTTCTCCGGTGTGGCGCTCGACATCACGCCCCAGATCGACGAGAACAACCAGATCATCCTGCATGTCCATCCGGCGGTCAGCAACGTCGTGAACCAGAACACCAACATCAACCTCGGTCAGGCCGGCATCTTCACGCTGCCGCTCGCGGCGAGCACGATCAGCGAGACCGACACAGTGGTGCGGGTCACCAACAGCAACATCGTGGCGATCGGCGGCTTGATGAAGCAGGAGGACCAGCGCACTCGGGGCGGCGTACCGGGGTTGATGGACATCCCGATCATCGGGAGCCTGTTCAAGAACACTTCGCGCAGCGGCCTCAAGAGCGAGCTGGTGATCCTGATCAAGCCCACTGTGATCGAAAACGAGGACAGCTGGAAGCCGAGCGTGCAGGAGGCGGCAAACCGCATCCGCGACTGGCGTCACGACGAGTTCGGGCGGTATTGGAACGAAGAGATCATGCAAAGCGGCGGCGCTACCCCCGGCCAGCCCGCCTCGGGCAAGCAGTGACACGGGAGGCCGTCAGGCACTCGAACGGCTGAGGCGTCTATGTACCGTTCACACTTTGGGTTGCGCGAGCCGCCGTTCGGTATCACCCCCGACACCAGCTTCGCATTCTCGTGCGCGACGCATCAAGAAGCCCTGAACACTTTGCTGGTAGCCGTGAGCACCGGCGAGGGCTTTATCAAGATCACCGGCGAGGTTGGCACCGGCAAGACCCTCTTGTGCCGCCGTTTCCTTGCCACACTTGATGCGAAGTTCGTCACCGCCTACATCCCCAACCCGTATCTCGAGCCTCGCGCGCTCATGCTGGCGCTGGCCGAGGAGTTGCGGGCGCCGGTTGACGCGGGAGCCGAGCAACACCAGCTGTTGAAGCACCTGAATCACGCATTGCTCGATTTTGCCCGTGATGGCAAACGCGTGGTCGTGTGCCTCGACGAGGCACAGGCAATGCCGCTGGAAACTCTGGAAGCGCTGCGCCTGTTGAGCAATCTGGAAACGGAGAAACGCAAGCTGCTGCAGGTCGTGTTGTTCGGGCAGCCCGAGCTGGACGATAACCTGGCGCAGGACTCGGTGCGCCAGCTGCGCCAGCGCATTACCTTTCAGTACCATCTCGGCGAGCTGAGCCGCACAGAGCTTGCCTACTACCTGGTGCATCGCCTGCGCGTGGCCGGCTATGTCGGTGCGCCGCTGTTCCCGCCGCGCGCCGCAGCCCAAATCTACCGCGCGACACGCGGTGTCCCGCGCCTCGTGAACATCGTCGCCCACAAGAGCCTCCTGCTCGCGTACGGCGAAGGCGTCCATGCAGTGCATCCCCGACAGGTGCGGGCCGCAGCGAAGGACACCCCGTCTGCACGCGGCCGGCGCCAAGCATGGTGGTGGAGCGTAGTACCGACGCTCGTCGCTGCTGCCACGGGAGTCTGCGTCCTGCTCGGAATGCGATGAGTCTCATCAATCAGGTCCTCAAGGACCTCGAGCGGCGCCACGCCGGTCAGGCGGGAGTGGCGCGAGCGGTGCGACCCTTGCCCTCGAGCAGCTCCGGCCGCGCCGTTTGGATCGTCATCGCATCATTGTCGACTGCCGTTGCCGCAGGCGCGCTCTGGTGGTACCTGATGCCATCGACGTCAGTCCCGGGCAAGGTCGCCGGGCTGGCGGACGCGCCGATGCACTCTGCGTCGGCTGCGGCGCCCCCCAGCAGTGCTCCGCCGCCCGCTGCTGCCAGCGGCGCCAGTCCGCCATCTCCGGCGCCGACTGCGGCACAGCAAGCGTCACCCGCGGCCGAAGGCGCGGCGCTCAAAGCGCCGGCAGCCGCCGAACCGAGCCCGCAAGAGGTCCGCGGGCTGCCGCAAGGGCCTCCGGCTGCCAAGGCGCGGCGGGAAACCAGGCAACCGGGCTCGGCACCCGCACGACTACAGTCGCAGCAGCGCGATTCCGTCGCGCACGCGGCCGATGCTGCGCCTGCGCCGCAAGCGCCATCACGTGGGTCCGAAGATGTGGACACGCGTCAGGCGCTGGAAGGACCGGCCAAGTCTGAGACTACCTCCACCCGGCGTTCTGACGCGAGCGCCTTGGATCAAGGCGAGGCTGCGTCGAACATTGCACGCCAGGAGCGGGCTCCGACGTTGCGTGAGCGCGCGGAAGCGGATTTTCGCGAGGCCCTAGCGGCGTTGAGCACGGGAGATACCGCACGGGCGGAAGAGAAGCTCCGCGCCGCTCTGTCCATCGACCCGCTTGGCGACAAGGCACGGCAGGCGCTGCTGGGCCTGTATATCAACGGCGGGCGCCGCGACGAGGCCGAGCTCCTGCTCGATGAGCGGTTGCGCCTCGATGCTAAGCAAGCAGGGTTCGCGCTCGCATTGGCGCGCCTCCAGCTCGAGCGCAACGCGAGCAGCGAGGCGCTGGCCACGCTCGAGCGCTCGCTGTCCGTCGGACAGGCGAGCGCCGACTATCAAGCCATGCTTGCCAATGCGCTCGGACGTCTGGGCCGGCACCGCGAGGCTGCGGAACGCTATCAGGCTGCGGCGAGACTGGCACCGCGCAACCCGGTGTGGCTCATGGGGACGGGTATCGAGCTGCGTGCCGACAATCGCCTGACCGAAGCTCGGGCGGCGTTTCAGCAGGCGCGCGAGCTTGGTGGACTCAATCCGCAGCTGGCGGGCTTTGTCGAGCAGCAGCTGAGGGAGCTCAGGTAAACGCGACCGGCAGGCCGGCACTGCACGACCGCGTACTCGTCTGTCACGGTTTCTCTGTCCGGGCCACTACCCAGCCCTCGACCTGCGCCGCACCTCGCTCGAGCAGCACGCCTGCGAGTTCGTTCAGCGTTGCGCCGGTCGTTACCACGTCGTCCACGATCGCTAAGCGAGCGCCGCTAAGGTCGGCCTCGCAGGCGAAAGCGCCGCGAATGTTGCGGCTGCGCTCCTTCCATGGCAAGGCCGCTTGTGGCGCGGCATGCCGCACGCGGCGACACAATGGCGGGGCAAGCGTCAAGCGCAAGCGCGCCGAAACAGCCAGTGCCAGCTCGTGCGCGTGATTGAATCCACGTTCGCGCAGGCGCTGCGGCGCCATGGGCATCGCCAGCACGAGATCGGGCGCTGGGTGCGCCGCCAGCTGCTCGACCAAGAGCGAGGCGAGCGGCCGGACGGCGGAGAGGTGGGCTCCATATTTGAGGCGCTGGATCGCACCGTCTACCGGGAAGCGATACGAGACGGCCACCGTGACGCGCGAAAAGCGTGGCGGCTGCGCGAGGCACTCGCCACAAGCCTCCCGGGACGGGCTCAAATTGGCGCAGACTGGGCAGCGCGCCGCCCCGCGTCCCGGCAGCGCCTCGCGGCATTCGTCGCAGATTCCCTCGCGCGGGCGCGGGGCAGCACAGAACAGGCAGCGCTGCGGCAGCGCCAGGCGCTCAGCAGCGCCTCTCAACCTGTCGGCAAGGCGCGTTAACATGTCTCTTCGCGGCGCTGGATGCGCAATCCTGCGGCGCAGTTTAGCAGCGGTGCCGGTCCATCACTGGCATACGCACATGCCCGATTCGAGCTCATTCGACAAGCAGCGTATCCGGCGTAACTTCGCCCGCGCGGCGCCAGCGTACGATGCCGCCGCCGCGGTGAGCCGCGAGATTTGCGCGCGCCTGCTCGAGCACCTCGATCTGATGCGCCTCGCACCTGGGCGGATATTGGATGCAGGCAGCGGCACCGGTGTGGCGGCGGGCATGCTGATCCGACGCTATTCGCGGGCGCACGTGAGCGCCATCGACTTGACGCTGCCCATGCTCCGGGCACAGCCACGTTCGGGGAAATGGAGCGGTACGGTGCGTGCTGCGCTGGGGCGTGGCGCTGTACACCCGATCTGCGGTGATTTCGAGCGCTTGCCCCTGCGCAGCGGTGCGATGGACCTGGTGGTGTCCAACCTCGCGCTGCACTGGAGCGACCAGCCGGCGGCGGCGTTTGCCGAGATGCTTCGTGTGCTGCGCCCAGGCGGATTACTCGCGTTCACCACGTTCGGCCCGGATACGCTCCGAGAGCTGGCCCAGGCCAGCGCGAGTGCAGGTGAAAGCTCCCCCGCGCACCGCTTCATCGACATGCACGATCTGGGTGACCTGCTGATTCGCAGCGGATTCGCTGCCCCGGTCATGGAGATGGAGTACCTTACTTTGACCTACGCGCAGCTCGAGGATCTGCTGCGCGACCTGCGGGCGAACGGAGCGCTGTCCGTCCGCCGCAATCGGGTCGGGCTGCGCACGCCGCGCTGGCGTCAGCGGATCGCGCAACGCTATGAAGCCATGCGGCGGGATGGCAGGCTGCCGGCCACGCTCGAGGTCGTCTATGGCCATGCCTGGAAGCCGGAGGAGGAGCGCTCGCACCGCGCTTCCGGTCTGACCCGCGAAGGCCACGCCATCGTCCGATTCGAGCGGCCTCGACGCGGGTCGCCGCGCGATCGGTCGAGCAGCGCCTGAGAAGCATTCACGGAATGCGCCGGCACGCACCACTCGGCCCCGCGTCCTTGCGAGACGGGCGGAGCGTATGCTAAATTGCGCCGCGGCTTTGGGAGGAAGGCGGACCGGGCAATGGCTCGCGCATGCGAGACTTGATCAGAGCTTCCCTAGAAGCCAGTGCGAGGTCAGATGGATTGCACCGACGCCGGGGCACCCGGTGAGTTCCTCCTCGTTGCCAGACGGAACAATTCGCTGTCTTCCGCCGGCAGAGCGCTGGTCTTCGCCTCTCTGGTCATTCTCTGCTTCGCTATATCTGTGGCGTTCGCGTTTCATGGTGCCTGGCTCGTGCTGCCGTTCGCGGGGGCGGAGATGCTCGTGCTGTTCGTCGCTTTCCGCTGCATCGAGCGCCACGCCGGGGACTTCGAGTCCATCGCGATCAAAGGCGACCGCGTGCTGCTCGAAAGATGGGAAACCGGCCGCGCGAGCCGCTTCGAGTTCAATCGCTTCTGGGCGCAGGTGGTCGTGCACCGATCCGCTCCGGGCCACGTGACGCTGGCGCTGCGCTCGCATGGACGCGAGGTCGAATTCGGGCGGCATCTGACCGAAGAGCAGCGTGGCGCGCTAGCGAGCACGCTCAGCCGGCAGCTGAGATCAGGCGGATAGTCGAGCAAACAGCACTTACTCGGGGAGATCATGATCAGAACAATCGCGCGCAGCCTCACCGGCTTGTTCTTGACCGCCGTGGGCGGCGGCCTCGCGCACGCCGAAATGAGGCTCAACCTGCAGCAGCCCGAGACCATCATCGCGCACGAGATCTACGAACTGCATACGGTGATTCTGCTCATCTGCGTGGTGATTTTCATCGTGGTGTTCGGCGCCATGTTCTACGCGCTGTGGAAGCATCGCAAATCTGTCGGGCACCGGGCGGAACAGTTTCACGAGAACACCACGGTCGAGATCATCTGGACCGTCATCCCGTTTCTGATCCTGATCGGCATGGCGATCCCGGCGACCAGGACGGTCCTCGCTATGAAGGACACCTCGTCCCCGGACATGACTATCAAGGTCACCGGCTTTCAATGGAAGTGGCGCTACGACTATCTGGACGAGGACATCGGCTTCTACAGTACTCTCACCACGCCGCTCGAGCAGATCGAGAACCACGCGCCCAAAGGTGAGCACTACCTGCTCGAGGTGGACAACGCCCTGGTGGTCCCGATCGGCAAGAAGGTGCGCGTTCTCATCACGGCCAACGACGTTATCCACGCCTGGTGGGTGCCCGCTTTTGGTGTCAAACAGGATGCCATTCCCGGATTCGTGCGCGACAGCTGGTTCAAAGTCGACCAGGCCGGCACGTATCGCGGCCAGTGCGCCGAACTGTGCGGCAAGGATCACGGCTTCATGCCGATCGTGGTGGAAGCCGTGGACGAGGGGAAGTACAAGGAGTGGGTGGCGCAGCAGCAGAGCAAGAAGTCGCAGACCTCCGCCGCCGCTGCGGCCGACGTCAACAAGACCTACACCCTGGATGAGCTGAAGAGCGAGGGCGAGAAGGTCTACGGCAAGACCTGCGTGGCCTGCCACCAGGCCAACGGACAAGGCATGCCGCCTACGTTCCCCTCTCTGGCGGGAGGCAAGATCGCGACCGGGCCGATTGCCGGGCACATCGACATCGTGGTGAACGGCAGCAAGAAGAATCCGGCCATGGTGGCGTGGAAGAACCAGCTGTCGGACCTCGAGATCGCCGGGGTCATCACGTACGAGCGCAATTCCTTTGGCAACAAGGTCGGCGACATGGTGCAGCCGAAGGACATCGCTGCGGCGCATAAATAAATTCCACAGTCGAAGCTGAGTCAGGAGAACACGCTATGGAAGCGGCACACGGCCACGGGCACGCAGACGAGCACGCTCACCATCCGAGCGGGATCATGCGTTGGGTCACGACCACCAACCACAAGGACATCGGCACCTTGTACCTGTGGTTCTCGTTCATCATGTTCCTAACCGGCGGCGTGATGGCGCTCACCATCCGCGCCGAACTGTTCCAGCCGGGCCTGCAGATCGTGCGCCCCGAGCTGTTCAACCAGCTCACCACCATGCACGGCCTGGTCATGGTCTTCGGCGCGATCATGCCGGCGTTCGTGGGCTTCGCGAACTGGCAGGTGCCGCTGATGATCGGGGCGCCCGACATGGCATTCCCGCGCTTGAACAACTGGAGCTTCTGGCTGCTCCCTCCGGCTGCCATCCTGCTGATGACGTCGTTCCTCGCGCCGGGCGGTGCCACCGCCGCCGGCTGGACCCTGTACGCGCCGCTCTCGATTCAGATGGGTCCGGGCATGGACATGGCGATCTTCGCCATCCATATCCTGGGCGTGTCCTCGATCATGGGGTCGATCAACATCATCACCACGATCCTGAACATGCGCGCACCCGGCATGACGCTCATGAAGATGCCGCTGTTCGTCTGGACCTGGCTGATCACGGCCTATCTGCTCATCGCCGTCATGCCGGTGCTGGCGGGGGCGGTGACGATGCTGTTGACCGATCGCCATTTCGACACCCACTTCTTCAACGCCGCGGGCGGCGGCGACCCGGTGCTGTTCCAGCACGTGTTCTGGTTCTTCGGGCACCCCGAGGTGTACATCATGATTCTGCCCGGCTTCGGGATCGTGTCGCAGATCATTCCGACCTTTTCCCGCAAGCCGCTGTTCGGCTACTCCTCCATGGTGTACGCCACGGCCTCCATCGCCATCCTCTCGTTCATCGTGTGGGCCCATCACATGTTCACGGTGGGGATGCCGGCGGCTGGCCAGCTGTTCTTCATGTACGCAACCATGCTGATCGCGGTGCCCACGGGTGTGAAAGTGTTCAACTGGGTGGCGACCATGTGGCGAGGTGCGATCAGTTTGGAGACGCCGATGCTGTTTGCACTCGGTTTCATCTTCCTGTTCACCATGGGCGGCTTTACCGGCCTGGTGCTCGCCATTACGCCGATCGACATTCAGCTCCAGGACACGTATTACGTCGTCGCGCACTTCCACTACGTTCTGGTCGCGGGAGCGCTGTTTGCGATCTTTGGCGGGATCTACCTGTGGCTGCCGAAGTGGACCGGCCATATGTACGACGAGAAGCTGGGCAAGGCGCATTTCTGGTTGTCGTTCATCTTCTTCAACATGGCCTTCTTCGTGCAGCATTTCCTGGGGCTGGCGGGCATGCCGCGCCGCGTGCCGGACTATGCGTTGCAGTTTGCCGATTTCAACCGGATCTCCAGTATCGGCGCCTTCGGCTTCGGGTTGTCGCAGCTTCTGTTCCTGTACGTGGTGCTCAAATGCATCCGCGGGGGACAGAAGGCCTCGAACAAGGTGTGGGAAGGGGCACAGGGCTTGGAGTGGACGCTGCCCTCGCCTCCGCCTTACCACACCTTCGAGACGCCACCGATCGTCAAGTGATCAGAGCCCAAGCAAAACGCCCTGTGATGGGCACCGGCCATCTCGCTTCGGAGCGCGTGGTGTCGCGTAACCGCAAGACGGCGCTGGTGCTGTGCTCGGTGGTGATCGCGTTCTTCATCGGCGTGATCATCCGGCATTGGCTGTGGCCATCGGCATGAGCCAGGCTTCCGCGAACCGCGCGTTGCTGCTGAAGCTGATCGCCGTGGCAGTCGGCATGTTCGCCTTCGGCTTTGCGCTGGCGCCGTTCTACGCCAAGCTGTGCGAAGCCGTTGGCTTGAATCAGATTCAAAGCGCCGATGCGGTTCCCGGCAACACTCAAGTGGACCGCAGCCGCGTGGTCACGCTGCAGTTCGACGCAAACTTGCGCGACGATCTGCCGTGGACCTTTCGCCCGCTTACCCGGAGCATTCGGGCGCATCCGGGAGAGCTGGTGCAGGTCGTCTACGAAGTGAGGAACGGGTCGGACCAGCCCGTGCTGGGGCAGGCGGTTCCCAGTTACGGGCCGCAGCTGGCGGTGCGGTACGTCAAGAAACTGGAGTGTTTTTGCTTTACCCGGCAGGAGCTCAAGCCGCACGAGACGCGGCAAATGCCCGTCGTGTTCCTGGTTGGGCCGGACTTGCCGGCTGACGTGAACACGGTGACGCTCTCGTACACTTTCTTCAAGGTCGAGGGGGCGGGAGCCAAGCCGGGCTGAGCATGACCGAAGAACAAGCGCCGGAGACGTTGACCCCGGCACGCCGGAAGGCCGGGCCGCTGCAGGTTGCGCAGGCGGTGCTGTGGTCGTTCTTCGGCGTGCGCAAGTCGAGGGATCACGACGCCGACGCCGCGACCCTGACGCCGCTGCAGGTGATCGTGGCCGGGATTATCGGTGCAGCGCTGTTCGTGGCCAGCCTGATCTTGATCGTGCGCTGGGTGACACGCTGAGCGGACTTAGCAGTCGAGGTAAAAGGAGAACCAGAAATGAGTCAGATGAGTCAGGCTGCGCGCTACTACTTGCCTCAACCTTCGCACTGGCCGATCTTCGGCTCGTTCGCCCTGCTTCTAATGGCCTCGGGCGCGGCGATGTGGCTGAACGCGGCGGCGCTCGGGCCGTACCTGGTGGCCGCCGGCTTTGCGGTCCTCATCTACATGCTGTTTGGTTGGTTCGGCACCGTGATTCGCGAGAGCGAAGGCGGCAAGTTCAACCACCAGGTCGATATCTCTTTCCGCTGGGGGATGAGCTGGTTCATCTTCTCCGAGGTCATGTTCTTCGCGGCATTCTTCGGTGCGCTGTTCTACATGCGTGTGTTATCCGTTCCCTGGCTGGGCAGCGGCGCGACCCAGGAGGTCCTGTGGCCCGGCTTCACGGCCACATGGCCGGTCGCCGGCCCCGGTCTGAAAGAGGCTTTCTCGCCCATGGCGGCATGGGGTATTCCCGCCATCAACACCCTGATCCTGCTCTCCTCGGGCGCGACCGTGACCTGGGCGCACTGGGGGCTGAAGAAGAACAACCGCGGTCAGCTGATCATCGGTCTCCTGCTCACTATCGCGCTGGGCGTGACGTTCCTGACGTTGCAGGCGTATGAGTATCACCACGCCTACACCGAGATGAACCTGACCCTTACCACCGGGGCGTACGGTGCGACCTTCTTCATGTTGACTGGCTTCCACGGCTTCCACGTGACGCTGGGCGCGATCATGCTGACGGTGATTTTCTTCCGCTGCCTGCTCGGGCACTTCACGCCCGACCACCACTTCGGCTTCGAGGCGGTGTCGTGGTACTGGCACTTCGTGGACGTGGTCTGGCTGCTGCTGTTCGTGCTCGTCTACTGGCTCTGAGGCGTTCCGTCCAGCGACGGGTTGAAGCGCGCGCCGCGCCCGAGGGTGCGGCGCGTTGTTCTTGAGGTCAGTGCAAACCAGTCTTCGGGATGATCCCGAAGTAGTATCCCGCCATCAGCAGCAGGAAAAGACCGATCGACAAGGAGATGCGCACGGTCAGCGCTTTTACCGTGCGCTCCGAGGTACCCTTGTCGCGGATGAGGAACCATAGGGCGGACGCGAGACTGCCCACGATCAGGACGAGTATTGCGATTACGATGATCCTCATGTCGAATCCCTGCTCTTGCCGTTCAGTCTACTCCTCGATGTCTGGAGCCGCCATTCGAGCGGCGAGCGCTGCGGGGATCGTTCCGTTCGGCTGACGACATGCGCGTAGCAGCGTACTTCAGGCCGCGTCTCGTGCCGACACTGGCAGCGCTGGCCGGCGCGCTGCTCACCGCGCTGCTGGGAAGCTGGCAGCTCGAGCGTGCGGGCGAGAAGGCGCAGCTGCAAGCGCGCGTCGACCAGGCGGGAAGCGAGCAGCCGGTACGCCTGGGCGCTGCGCCGCTGGATGCCGCCAGCGTGGAATACCGCATGGTGGAGGCGAGCGGAACGTTCAATGCCGATGCTATGGTCTACGTCGACAATCGCACCCACAACGGTGTGCCCGGCTACGAGATCGTCACGCCGCTGCGCATCGCCGGCAGCGACAGTTATGTGCTGGTCAAGCGCGGCTGGGTCGAGGCGGGTGCGAGCCGCAGTCAGCTTCCGCACGTCGCGACGCCCGGCGGCACGGTGACGATCAAAGGGATTGCGCTGCCCGGGAACCCGCGGGTGTTCGAGCTGTCGGAGCGCGTGCAGCTCGGGTCGCTGTGGGAGAACGTCACGGTCGATCGTTACCGCAAGGCTTATGGCTTCGCTCTGCAGCCTGTCCTCATCCAGCAGACTAACGACACCGGCGATGCGCTCGTGCGCGATTGGAGGCGGCCCGATACCGGAGTGAACCGGCATCGCGCCTACGCGCTGCAGTGGTTCACGCTGTGCGCCGTCATCCTCGTCATCTACGTTGTCTTGAATGTCAGAGCAGCAGCGCACAGGCAGCGGGCGGCTTAGCCTCGTGTTGATCGCGGCAGTAGCCTGCGCCCCGCTGATCGCGGCCTACGCGCTGTTTCACCTGTGGCGCCCGACCGCCTTCACCAACTACGGGCAGCTCCTGCCGCCCACGCCGGTCGCGGCGCTCGATGCGGGGCGGATGGAGGGCAAGCCGTTCACGCTGGCTGCTTTGCGCGGCAAGTGGGTGTTCCTGACGGTGGACTCCGGGCGCTGCGCGGACGAGTGCCGCGACAAGCTGTACAAGATGCGCCAGGTGCGTATGACTCAGGGCAAGGACATGGAGCGCATCGAGCGAGCCTGGCTGATCGACGACGACGTCGCTGCTGCCGCCGAGCTCGTCAGCGAGTACCAGGGCACCCTTGTCGTCTCGGCGCGCGGCAGTGCGCTGCTCTCGAAGCTGCCCGCGGACGCCTCGGTGCGCGATCACATCTATATCGTCGATCCCCTCGGCAATCTGATGCTGCGCTATCCACGCGGCGCCGACCCCGGCCGGATGAAGAAGGACGTGACGCGGCTGCTCAAGGTGTCGAGGATCGGCTGAGATGCTAACATTTGCTCACCAACACGCCCTCCGCTCAATCGATGTCCGCTAGCGCCGAAACCAAATCCGTAGCGTCGGGAAACCGCGCGGACCGGCACACGGCGCCAGGCTGGCGGCAGCTCCTGCAGCTGACCAAGCCGCGCGTGGTCCTGCTCATCGTCTTCACCGCAGTGATCGGCATGTTCCTCGCGACTCGGCAGATACCCCCGCTCCCTGCGCTGCTGTTTGGCACCCTGGGCATCGCGCTGACCGCAGGCGCCGCCGCGGCGATCAACTGTCTGGTCGAGCAGAAGATCGACGCCATGATGGCTCGCACGCGGGCGCGGCCGCTTCCGATGCAACAAGTGACTTCGGCACAGACGCTCGCCTTCGCCGCTGTCCTCGGCGCCATCGGGCTGACCCTGCTGTACGCCCTGGTCAACCCGCTGACCATGTGGCTGACGCTGGCGACCTTCGTCGGTTACGCGGTCGTCTACACCGTCGTCTTGAAGCCGCTCACTCCGCAGAACATCGTGATCGGCGGCGCGTCCGGTGCGATGCCACCGGTGCTCGGCTGGACAGCCGTCACGGGCGAGCTCTCGTCCGATGCGCTGTTGCTCTTCCTGATCATCTTTGCCTGGACGCCGCCGCACTTCTGGGCGCTGGCGCTTTACCGCAGGCGCGAGTACGCCAAGGCCGGGGTCCCGATGCTGCCCGTGACCCACGGCGACCGCTATACGCGGTTGCACGTACTCCTGTACACCTTGATCCTGTTCGCAGTCAGCCTGCTGCCTGTCGCGACGGCGATGAGCGGACTCATCTATCTCATGGCCGCCGTCGCCCTGGGCGGTCTGTTCGTGTGGTACGCATTCCGGATTTATTTCGCCTACAGCGATGCCCTGGCGCATCGGACCTTCCGCTACTCGATCCTGTACCTGTCCCTGCTGTTCGCCGCACTGCTCGTGGATCATTACTTCCGCTTCGGCGTCTGAGCGGTCCGGCATGCGGGCACTTCTGGGGTGTGCGCTGCTGGCTTGCCTGCTGGCTCTCGCTGCGGGCATGGCGGGGTGCAACCGCGATCCCGGTGCTCCGCTCTTCCGCTCGACCGACGTCACCGGCGCCGACTTCGGGCGCGATTTCCAACTGGCGGACTTCGACGGCCAGCCGCGGCGCCTGTCGGATTTCCGCGGCAGCGTGGCCGTCGTATTCTTCGGCTATACGCACTGTCCGGATGTCTGCCCCACCACTCTGAGCGAGCTGTCATCCGCGATCAAGCAGCTCGGTCCGGACGGCGGCCGGGTACAGGTGCTGTTCATCACTGCGGATCCCGAGCGCGACACCAACGAGGTTCTCAAACAGTACGTCACCGCCTTCAATCCCCGGTTTGTCGGCCTGCGCGGCACACCGGAGCAGACCGCGCAGGTGGCGAAGGCATTCAAAGTCCTCATCCAGAAGAATCCAGGCACGGACTCGAACAACTACACCGTTGATCATTCGGCAGGGACGTATGTGTACGACCCGAGCGGGCGGCTGCGCCTGTACGTGGCGTACGGCCAGGGTGCCCAGGTCTTTGCTCACGACATCGCGCTGCTGCTGAAATCTTCCTGAGGCGAAGCGCGGCACACAAAAACGCCGCCCGCGGGCGGCGTTCACGTGCAGGGCGGCGGCGTCGGCTCAAGCGGCAGGCGCCTGCATCATGCCGCGCATCTTCTTCATGGCCTGGCCTTCGATCTGCCGGATGCGCTCGGCCGAGACGCCGAACTCGTCGGCCAGCTCGTGCAGCGTGGCGCTGTCGTCCTCCCGCAGCCAGCGGGCCTCGATGATCCGTCGGCTGCGCGGATCGAGGTTGGCGAGCGCCTGTTCCAGCCCCTGCGCACGCATGCGCTCGTCCTGCTCGTGCTCCAGGATGCGGCCTGGCTCTTCCTCGGGGTTGGACAGATACGAAATCGGCCCGAAGCTATCCTCGTCGCTCTCGCCTACCGGCTCGAGCGAGATGTCCGCGCCACCCAGACGCATTTCCATCTCGGTCACGTCGGCGGGCTTGACGTTGAGCGTGCTGGCCATCGCGTCCGTTTCCTCGCGGCTCAGCGCGCCGTGACCCTTCTTCATGCTGCGCAAGTTGAAGAACAGCTTGCGCTGCGCTTTGGTGGTGGCAATCTTGACCACGCGCCAATTGCGCAGGATGTGCTCGTGAATCTCGGCCCGGATCCAATGCACCGCGAACGAGACGAGGCGAACCCCGCGCTCGGGGTCGAAGCGCTTCACCGCCTTCATCAGCCCGACATTGCCTTCCTGAATCAAGTCCGCGTGCGGCAGTCCATAGCCCAGGTACCCGCGGGCGATCGACACCACCAGACGCAGGTGCGAAAGGACCAGCTTACTGGCTGCCTCCAGGTCGTTGTCCCGACGAAGTTGACGTGCCAGGCGCAACTCCTCCTCCTCCGACAGCAGTGGGAACCGGTTCACGGCCTGGATGTAGGTCTCCAGGCTCCCAGCGGTGGAGGGGAGTGCAACCGCTACAGGCAAGCTGTTGATCATTAATGGTTCCTCCTCAAGGCGCGTATTTTAGCACTCGTTACTTCAGAGTGCTACGCGGGCCATAAGTTCCCGACTATTTTTGTCGGTTATTCATGGCCTATTTGCCAGAGGTGCCGGGCGACGGACAGCCACGCACCTAGCCAGCCAAGCAGCGCGGCGACGCCGAGCAACACGGCGACGTCGGGCAAGCTCAGCCCAGGCAGATGGAAACTGGCCGAGTACAGGGCGGCCAGCCTGGCCAAGTCCCGGTTGAGCAAGCGCAGGGCGAGCGCCACCACGCCCCAGGCCGCGAGCCCGCCGGCCAGCCCCTGCAGGGTGCCGAACCAGAGAAACGGCCGCCGGACGAACGGATTGGTCGCCCCGATCAGCTTCGATACCTCGATCTCCTCGCGCCGGGTCAGGATCTGCAGGCGGATGGTATTGAACGTAACCGCCACGAGCGCCGCGGCGAGCAAGGCGCCGAGGACCGCCACGGCCGTCCGCCCAAAGCGCAACGCCGCATCGAGCTTGCGCGCCCATTCCGAGTCGAGCTGGACGTGCGCCACCTTGGGCCAGCCCGATGCCTCGTCCCGCAGGCGTTCCAGCGCCTCCGGGCGGTTGGCGCGGACCGTCGCAACGAAGGCATCGGGCAGCGGATTCTGCTTCAGGTTATCGAGCACGTCGGACATGCCCGCGCCGCGTTTCAACTCCGACAGCGCCTGCTCGCGCCCGATGAAGCGGTACTCGTTCACGTCCGGGTCGGAGCGCAGCCTCTCCTCGACGCCGGCGGCGTCCCGGCTGCTCGCGTCCAACGCCAGGAAAATGCTGATCTGGGGATCGCTGGAAAGCTGGCGGCTGAACGATTGCAGATAGGAAAGCCCCACGTACAGCCCGACCGGCAGGCTCAGCGCCACCGCGATCACCAGAACGCTGAGCAGCGAGGCCATCGGGCTCGCGGCCAGGCGGGCGGCGGCGTCGCGCAGCGCTCGGCCGTGATCGCGCAGACTCACGCGGCGACCCGCCCGTGCGCGAGATTGATCGTACGAGCCGCCAGCTGCTCGCCCACCCCGTGGTCGTGCGTCGCGATCACGACCGTGACCCCGACCTGGTGAAAGGCGCGGAACAATTCCACGATGTTGCGCGCATAGGCGTCGTCGAGATTACCGGTCGGCTCGTCCGCCAGCAGGACGGCGGGCCGGTGTGCGACGGCCCGCGCTATGCATACGCGCTGCTGCTCCCCGCCCGACAGCGTGATCGGCATCGCCTTCTCTTTTCCCAGCAAGCCGACCTTGTCCAGGGCGGCTCGCGCGCGGCGTGCGGCGTCGCGCCCGTCGAACCCGGCGATCTGCAGCGGCAGCAGCACGTTCTGGAACACGTTCCGGTCGTAGAGCAGCTTGTGATCCTGGAACACGATGCCGAAGCGGCGCCGAAGATAGGGCAGAGCGGCGGCCTTGAGCTTGGCGAGATTCTGGTTCCCGATGAGCACAGAGCCGGAAGTGGCCACTTCGATCGCCGCCATCAGCTTGAGCAGCGTCGACTTGCCTGCGCCCGAATGGCCCGTGATCAGCACGATCTCGCCGGCGCTGATGGTGAGAGAGACATCGCTCAGCGCGTCGAGCCCGCCCGCATAGCGTTTCGAGACGTGGTTGAAGGAGATCACAGCGCGAACACGCGGTGCCCTTACCCGAACAGGGCGTCGGCGAACTCCCGGGCATCGAACGGGCGCAGGTCATCGATGCCTTCTCCGACGCCGATGAAGCGCACCGGGATCGGCTTGTAGCGGACGATAGCCGCGATAGCACCGCCCTTCGCCGTGCCGTCGAGCTTGGTGATCGCAAGCCCGGTCAAGCCCAGCGCGTCGTCGAACGCCTTCACCTGGTTGATCGCGTTCTGTCCGGTATTTGCGTCGAGCACCAGCAGGGTTTCGTGCGGCGCATCCGGGAGGGCGCGGGCGATGACGCGCTTCACCTTCTTCAACTCCTCCATCAGGTGCAGCTGCGTGGGCAGTCGCCCCGCGGTGTCCGCGATCAGCAGATCGATGCCGCGCGCACGCGCCGAGCTCAGCGCATCGAACACCACCGCCGCCGGGTCGCCTCGCTCTTGGGCGACTACCGGAACGCCGTTGCGCTCGCCCCAGTTGCGCAACTGCTCCACCGCTGCTGCGCGGAAAGTATCACCCGCGGCGAGCATGACGGATTTTCCCTGGGACTGGAAATAACGCGCCAGCTTGCCGATCGAAGTGGTCTTGCCCGAGCCGTTCACACCGGCCACCAGTAATACGAACGGCCGATGTCCCTCGACCGACAGCGGCTTTGCAACCGGCTCGAGCAGATCGGCCAGGCACTCCTTCAGCACGCGCCTCAACTCGACCGGATCCAAAACGCGCTCGCGAGCCGCGCGCAGCCGGGCCTGTTCTAAAAGGTAGGCAGTCGACGCCACACCGACGTCGCACGAGAGCAGCAGCGTCTCCAGCTCCTCGTACAGCGCCTCGTCGATCTTGGCATGCCGCCCGAGCAGCGCGGACAACTGGCCGCCGAGCTTGTCGCGCGTCGCGGACAGTCCGGTCTTCAGACGCGCGAGCCAGCCGACAGACGCAGGGGCGGCGTCTGTGTCCGGTGAGGCTGTCTTGTCGGTTCCGCGGAAACTCAACATACTGAGGGCTGTCAGAGGTCTGTTTGCGGCCGGGCTGCGCATCGCGGGCAACCCGAAGAAACGGCTGAGCGCAGTTTGTTCGCGCGCGAGCCAGCCGGAATTTTAGCAGCCTGCAGATCTTTGAGCCCTGGCAAATTCATGTCCGTCTCGAACGCTCTGGCGATCCTGGGGATCGCGCTGTTGTGCAGCGGCCCTTTGCATGCCGAGGTGCAGGGGCGCACGCTGCCAAACGGCATGAAGATCCTGGTCAAGGAAGATCACCGCGCGCCGGTAGCCGTGTGCATGGTGTGGTACCGCGCCGGAAGCATGGACGAGGTGAGCGGGACCACGGGCGTGGCGCACGTGCTCGAGCATATGATGTTCAAGGGCACGGCCAAGGTTGCGCCGGGCGAATTCTCCCGCATCATCGCGCGTGCCGGTGGACGGGAGAACGCGTTCACCAGCAAAGACGCCACCGTCTACCACGAGCAGCTCCACCGCTCCCAGCTGCCGCTGGCGCTGGAGCTCGAGGCCGACCGGATGGCCAATCTGTTGCTCACCGACGAGCAGTTCGCGAGTGAGATCAAGGTCGTGATGGAGGAGCGGCGGCTGCGCACGGATGACCAACCGAGGTCGCTGGTGTACGAGACCTTCATGGCCACGGCCTACATGGTCAATCCCTACCGTACGCCGGTCATCGGCTGGATGACCGATCTCGAGAGCATGCGCGCGGAGGATGCGCGCGACTGGTACCGTCACTGGTATGCGCCGAACAACGCCACGCTGGTGGTGGTTGGCGATGTCGCGGCTGTGGACGTGTTCGCGGCGGCCGAAAAGCTGTTCGGCCCTATCGCTTCGCGCCCGCTGCCGCTGCGCCGGCCGCAGGTCGAGCCGGGCCAGCGCGGCGTGCGCCGCATCCTGGTGAAGGCGCCGGCCGAGCAGCCCTACCTGCTGATGGGCTGGCACGTGCCCGGTCTACGCGACGTCGAGCACGACTGGGAGCCCTACGCGCTGGACATGCTGGCCGGTGTGCTTGCCGGCAGCGACGCGGCGCGGCTGGACCGTGAGCTGGTGCGCGCGTCGCGCGTCGCGACGGCCGCGAACGCCGGTTATGACGGCGTCAATCGGGGCCCGGCGCTGTTCATCTTGGACGCAACGCCGGCCCCAGGCAGGAGCGTGCACGAAGTCGAGCAGGCGTTGCGCGACCAGATCCGCCAGGTAGTCGAGCAAGGCGTGAGCGAGGAGGAGCTGCGGCGCGTATCCGCGCAGGTGACCGCGGGCCAGGTGTTCGAGCTCGACTCCATGTTCTCGCAGGCCCGGCAGATCGGTGCGCTCGACAACGCCGGATTGCCCGTCGACTCGCTCGATCTGCAGGCGCGCAAGCTGAAAGAGGTCACCGCCGCACAGGTGCAGGAGGTCGCGCGCAAGTACCTGGTGGACGACAATCTGACGCTGGCCGTGCTCGACCCGCAGCCTATGGCAGGCCGCAAGCGGCCCGCTCCCCCGCCGGAGCATGTGCGGTGAGCACTGGCTGTGCGGCTGTTGCGGGCGAGATGCGTGTCCTGCGCGCGCGCGAGACGTGGCCGCGAGCGCTCGTGCTGCTCGGTGCGCTGCTGGCGCCGGCCGCGGCTGTGGCGGCGCTGCCCATCGAGCACTGGCAAACCGCCGGCGGTGCGCAGGTGTACTTCGTGCAGAGCCGCGACCTGCCGATGCTCGATGTGAGCGTCGACTTTCCGGCCGGCTCCAGCCGAGACACTCCAGACAAATCGGGTTTGGCGAGCCTCACCCTGCGGGTCATGCGGTTGGGCGCGGACGGCATGGACGAGAACGACGTCGCCCGTGAGCTGGCGGACGTCGGTGCCAATCTCGCTCCGACCCTCGACCTTGACCGGGCTGGATATGCGCTGCGCACCTTGTCGAGCGAAGCGGAGCAGCGTCAGGCGCTCTTCGTGCTGGCGCGCGTGCTGCAAACGCCGGTGTTTCCGGATGCCGCGCTCGAGCGTGAGAAGGCACGCGTGGTGGCCGGGCTGAAGGAAGCCGACTCGCGCCCCGACACCATTGCGGCGCGCAGCTTCATGGATTCGGTGTACCGGCAGCACCCGTACGCGCTGCGCACCAGCGGAGAGCCGGCAACCGTCGCAGCGCTCGCGCGCGACGATCTGGTTGCGTTTTACCGCGCTTACTATGCAGCTCACCAGGCTGTGGTGGCCATCATGGGCGATGTGACCCGTGAGCGCGCGCAGCAGATTGCCGAAGACCTTACACGCGGGCTGCCGCGCGCATCCGCTGCGCTCGCGCCGCTTCCGCAGGTCCAGGCGCTCAACGCACCCGTCGATCGCGAAATCGAGCATCCATCCGCTCAGGCTCACATCCTGATCGGACAGCCGGGTATCGAGCGCAACGATCCGGATTACTTCCCGCTGTGGGTCGGAAACTACGTGCTCGGCGGCGGTGGATTCAGCTCGCGTCTGTCCGAGCAGGTCCGCCAGCGGCGCGGGCTGTCCTACAGCGTCTACAGCTTTTTCCTGCCGTATCAGCGGCCCGGGCCATTTCAGATCGGCCTGCAGACGCGGGCCGACCAGGCGCGGACCGCGCTCGAGGTGGTGCACGGCGTTCTGCGCGAGTTCGTCGCCAAGGGCCCCACTGCGCAGGAGCTCGAGGGCGCCAAGCAGAACGTGATCGGCGGTTTCGCGCTGCGCATCGACACCAATCGCAAGATTCACGACTATCTGCGCGTCATCGGCTTCTACGGTCTCCCGCTCGACTACCTGGACACGTTCAGCGCGAAAGTCGAGGCGGTGACGCTGGACCAGATTCGCGACGCCTTCGCGCGCCGCATTCAGCCGGAGCGGATGGTCACCGTCGTGGTGGGGGCGAAGCCCTAACCAGACCATGTCTCAGAACCGCGTCCGCGTGATCGGCGGGCAGTGGCGCAGCCGGCTGCTGCGCTTCCCGGCCGCACCCGGACTGCGGCCCACGCCGGATCGTGTGCGCGAGACCCTGTTCAATTGGCTGGGCCAGGATCTGAGCGGCCTCGCCTGCCTGGACCTGTTCGCCGGCAGCGGCGCGCTTGGCTTCGAAGCCGCTTCCCGCGGCGCACGCCCGGTCATCCTGGTCGAGCGCGACCGGCGCATCGCCGAGTCGCTGCAGGCGAGCGCCCAGGCGCTGCAGGCGGACGGGGCGGGAGACGGGGCCGTGGAGGTCGTCCGCGCCGATGCGTTAGAATTCCTGCAGTACGACCGGCGCAGTTATGACGTGATGTTCGTCGATCCGCCGTACGCGTTCTGGGACCAGGCGGGGCAGTCGTTGACGCAGCTGTTTGCGCGGCTCGCGCCGCGTTTGACGCCCGCTGCTGGCGTGTATCTCGAAGCGCCGCAGTTCCCGGACCTGCCGAGCGGCTGGCGATCGGTCAAGCGCGGCCGCGCCGGCGCCGTACACTTTCAGCTGCTCCAATACGAGGCCGTGCGCGAGTGAACAAAGCCATCTACCCCGGGACCTTCGACCCCATCACGCGCGGCCACGAGGATCTCGCAGTTCGTGCCGCTAGCCTGTTCGACCGCGTCGTGCTGGCGGTCGCCGACAGTCCGTCGAAGCGCCCGTTCTTCAGTCTGGAGGAGCGCGTTCAGATGGCGCGCGACGCGCTGGCCGGACAGCCGAACATCGAAGTGCTGGGGTTCTCCGGTCTGTTGATGGATTTCCTGCGCAGCCAGGGAGCGCGCGTTATCCTGCGCGGCCTGCGCGCCGTGTCCGATTTCGAGTACGAGTTCCAGATGGCGGGCATGAACCGCAAGCTGTACCCCGACGTCGAGACCATCTTCCTCACGCCGGGCGAGCAATACATGTTCATTTCGGCCACCATGGTGCGCGAGATTGCGGCCCTGGGAGGCGATGTCAGCCACTTCGTCAATCCGCGCATCCTTCCGCACCTGCGCCGCATGCAGGGGCGGTGAGACTTACGCAGAAATGGCCCTACTCATCACGGACGAGTGCATCAACTGCGACGTGTGCGAGCCCGAGTGCCCGAACCAGGCCATCTCACAGGGCGAGCCGATCTATGTCATCGACCCCAGGCGCTGCACCGAGTGCGTCGGGCACTTCGCCGAGCCGCAGTGCATCGAAGTCTGCCCGGTGGATTGCATCGTCACGGGGCAGCCCGAAACACGCGCGCAGCTCGAGCTGAAGTATCGAGAGCTGATGAAGGAAGTGAAAGCGTAGGTCCGACTTCGCGCGCTCAGCGCTGGCAGCGGGGGCAGTAGAAAGCCGAGCGTTGGCCGATGCGCACGCTGCGGATGGTGCTGCCGCAGCGTGTGCACGTTTCACCCGCCCGCCCGTAAACCAGGTATTGCTGCTGAAAATAGCCGAGGCTGCCGTCGGCGTGCACGAAGTCGCGCAGGCTGCTTCCGCCAGCCGCGATCGCGGCCCGCAACGTAGTGCGGATCGCATCGACCAGCCTGATATAACGCGGGCGGCTGATGCGTCCGGCGGCGCGCGCGGGATGGATGCCCGCGCGGAACAGCGACTCGTTGGCGTAGATGTTGCCTACGCCGCACACCACGTGATTGTCCATCAGCAGGTTCTTGATCGGCGCGCTGCGCCCGCGGGTGCGCTCGAACAGCCATCCTGCGTCGAAAGCGCTCTCGAGCGGTTCCGGGGCGAGCCCTCGCAGCAGCTTGTGCCGGGTTGGCTCGCCCGCTTCCCATAGCAGCGCACCGAAGCGGCGCGGGTCGTGCAACCGCAGCGCCTGGCCCGACTCCAGCACGATGTCCACGTGATCGTGGGGCCCTGGCGGGGTGTCGGCGGGCAGCACGCGCAAGCTCCCGGACATGCCCAGATGAAAGATGAGCCACGCGCCACCGCAGTCGAGCAGCAGGTATTTGCTGCGCCGCTGCAGCCGCTCGATCCGGCGGCCCGCCACCAGCTCGGACAGCTTGCGTGGTACCGGCCAGCGCAGCTGGCGGTTGCGTACGATCGCCGCGCGGATGCGCTGGCCCTGCAGATGAGGCTCGAGGCCGAGGCGCGTCGTTTCGACTTCAGGAAGCTCCGGCACCTTCCTTTTCCTTGGGCGCCGCGGGATTGAGCAGGCGGCGCGCCACCTCGCCCGAGAACTGGAACTGCAGTTTTTCGTCGGGACGGGCGAGAATCAGCTCCGGTTCCCGGCGCAGCACGCTGAAGACGATGGTCTTCCCATCCGCCAGCCGGACCTGCACCGAATCCGGTGCCGGTTTGCCGTCCCACGGCTGCGTCACCAGGCTGGACGCATAGCGCCACTCGTCGAACCAGCGGTTGAGCTCGTCCTGGCTCGGCTGCTGCTCGCCGGCAAGCGGCGGGGTCACCGTCCACTTGCCGTCTTTCTGCTCGACGCTGAACGTCTTGAAGCGGAAGGCCACCGCCTTCTCGCCCTCGTTGAACAGACTGTGCGTGAGCAGCCGGTCGGAGGAACTCGGCACGAGCGAAGCGTAGTAGGTCGACACGAGGTAGACGCCGTCGCCGCTCGCGACGTACTGCTCCCGCGTCAGCGGATTGATCGTGCCGAAGGAGAACGTCTGGCCGTCCATTGTGACCTTCACCGCCGGTGGATCGAGGTCGAAGCGCTGAAGCTCGGTAGCGGCGAGCTTCTCTTTGCTCGTGGCGGACAGAAGGTCGAGGATGCGCTGCACCTGGCTCAGGTCCGCGCGCGCTTCGATCGGTGCGCTCAGAAACCAGGTCTCCCCGCGCTTTTCCAGCGTGTAGCCCGGCCCGCTGCGGGGAGCGACTTGGATCTTCCTCACCGCCCCGCTCGGGAGCGTGGACAACCGGTACGCGGGCTCGTTGGATTGACGCACCTTCTGCCAGGCGTACGTCCCCAATCCGATCACGCCGATCAGGAGCAGGAGGTTGACGATCAGGCCGCGCGTCATCGGCCGCGGTCGAGATGGGTGTTAGGCCTTGCGCCGGCGCCACCACACCAGCGCGCCGGTGAGCAGGAACGCGGCCGGCAGCACCAGGAGATAGCCGAAACCGATCAGCGCCTGAGCGCTGCGTCCGAGGTTGAGTTGGCTGTCGAGGCGGGCCCGCGGCTGAACGGTGATCAGATTCTCGTCCTCGGCCAGCCAATTGAGCATGTTGATCCCGAGGTCCAGGTTGGACAGCAGCCCCACGTACTGATTCGATAGGAACTCGCTGGTTCCGACCACGACCACCCGCTGGTTCTTGTCGTTCAGCTTGCGCTCCATCGCGACAGCCACCACTACCGGACCGTGCACCTCGCGGTCGGGGTCGAAGCGCAGATCCTTCTTCAGGTCTCCGGTTTCCACCCAGCCGCGCTTGGCGACCTCGACCAGCCGCGTGACGTGCCAGCTGCCGTTGTCCGGCTTGGTCGCGATCTCACGGACGAGCGGAAAGGCCGTGGTCAAAGTGAAGTTGTTCGTGATCGGATGGATGCCGTAGGCGGTGGCCAGGGCGATGGTCGGCCCGAGGCGCAGGTCCGCCCCGGTCGGGTCGACGACGGTGCCCGGGGTGAGCTGCAGCCCGAGGTGCTCCGCGATCGGCTGCAGGCCGCGCAGCGGCTGCTGGTCGATCAGCCACAGCAGGTTGCCGCCGCGCTCGAGATAGTGCTGCACCTTGTCGGCCTCGCCTTTGAGCAGCTCGACGCGGGGTGTGGCGATGACCAGCGTGCTGGCATTCTGCGGAACGTCCTGCACGGAGGCGAGATTCAAGGGCTGGATGCGGAATCCCTTGTTCCCGAGCTGGCGCCCGAAGTCGCCGAGATCGAAGTTGGCGCTCCCGTCGAGCTTCGGCTCGCCGTGTCCGTCGAGATAGACGATCAGGCGCTCCTGACTGCGTGCCAGCCGCTGCAGCAGATTCGCCATGCTTTGCTCGTTGAGGTCGGTCAGGTGCTCGGAGCGCTTACCGTACTCGACCACCAGCTCGCCGTTGCTGCGCACGTTGGCCGCCTGCGTTTCCTTGGGGTGCTCGCGCGGATCCACATAGCTCAGCGTGACGTCGGGCTTGACCCGGCGATAAGGTTCGACGAAGTCGTAGATCAGGCGACGCAGGTCGCCCAGCTGGGGATCCGTGCTGGTGGCATATGCCGTGATCTTGATGGGCCCGTCCATCTTTTTGAGCACGTCCGCCGTGGACTTGGACAGGGTGTTGCGCTGGCTTTGCGTGAGGTCCCACTGCGCACGGCTGTCGCGCAGCAGCCACACGATCAGCACGGCCGCCACCACCAGCAGCACGGCGAACGCGCCGTTCTGAATCAGCAGCTGCAGCTGGAGCCTGGAACCGGCTTTCATGTGCGCAGCCGGTCGCCGTCCAGGCGCCGGATGGAGAGCAGCAGGAACAGCGCCGTGAGCACCAGGTAGTAGACCAGATCGCCCAGGGCGAGCGTGCCGCGCGCGAAGCTCTCGTAGTGCTTGATCAGCGAGATCGTGTTGAGCATGCTGTCCGGGCTGGAAGCGGCTATGTTCACCAACCACAGGCCGAGCAGAACGGCGAAGGTTCCCACGCCGGCCACCAGCGGATGCGTGGTGAGGCATGACAGGTACAGCCCCACGGCTGCATAGGTGGCGCACAGGAGCAGCAGGCCGAGCACGTTGCCGCCGAGCAGCCCCAGGTCGAGTCGACCCCCCATGTAGAGAGAAACCGCCATCAGCACCGGCAGTCCGACCGCCAGCGCGAGAAACGCCATCAGGGCCAGGAATTTGCCCAGGACGATCTCGGTGACCGACACCGGGGCCGAGACCAGGAACGGCAGCGTCTGATTGCGCCGCTCCTCGGCGATGAGCCGCATGGACAGCAGCGGAACGAGCATCAGCAGGACGATCGTGGCCGTGCCGAATACCGGTGCCACCACGATCTCAGTCACGCCCGGGGCTGCCGGCAGCATCGCGATCTGCGGCTGCAGCTCGAGAAAGGTCTGCAGGCGGCCGAGAAAGATCCACGACAGGATCAGCTGCAGGAACGCGAGCAGCACCCAGGCGAGCGGCGAGGTGAACATCCTGCGCAGCTCCTTGCCCGCAATGGTAAAGATCATGCTCCCTGCTCCGCGGTGGTGAGCTGCACGAAAACATCCTCCAGACTGGCCGCCTCGGGCGCGAGATAGTGCAGGCCCCAATCGCGCTCGACGCTGGCGCGAACGATCGCCTCGCACGGATCCTCACCTTCCTGCGCGAGCACGCGCACGAAGTCATCTACTGCCTCGACGCTGGCGACGCCCGGAAGCTGCGCCAGCTCCGCGAGCGCGGGCGTTCGGCGCAGCCCGAGGCGCAGAGCAGGTCCGCCGCGGAAGCGGCGCAGGGCCTGGATGGTGTCGCTGTAGACGATGGCCCCGCGGTGCATGATCTCGACGCGGTCGCACACCGCCTCGACCTCGGGCAGGATGTGGGTGGACAGAATCACGCTGTGCCGATCTCGCAACTCCCGAATCAGAGTGCGGATCTCGCGCACCTGGTTGGGATCCAGTCCCACCGTGGGCTCGTCGAGAATGACCACGTCGGGTTCGTGGACGACCGCCTGAGCGATCCCGACCCGCTGCTGGTAACCCTTGGACAAAGTCCCGATCAGCTTCTCTCCCATCTCTTCAATCCCGCAGCGCCGCTTGACGTGAGTGATCGCTTCCTTCACGCGCGCCCACGGCACGCGGTGCAGGCGTGCGGCAAAGCGCAGGTACTCATCGACGGTGAGCTCTTTGTACAGCGGCGGGACTTCGGGGAGATAGCCGATGCGCGTCTTGGCGGTCGTGGGCTTCTCCAGCAGGTCGACACCGCAGATGCTGATGCTGCCGGTGCTCGGCGCGAGGTTGCCGGTCAGCATCTGCATGGTGGTTGTCTTGCCGGCGCCGTTAGGGCCCAGCAGCCCCAGCACCTCGCCCCGGCGCAGCGCGAGATCGATGCCGCGCACGGCGCGGTTCGGGCCGAAGCTGCGCGACAGCTCGCGGGCATCGACGGTGATGTCGGGCTCAGTCGACGCAACGGGCGTGGTTGGGTCTATCATAGGCGGCTGAGACGGCAGAAAAATTGCTTCGGAAAGCCCTCAGGGCATTCATCCTTGTGTGCTTCGATTGGGGCGCGATTCGATGCGGGCCTGCGCCGCGGTCCGCTTGGAGCCAGTCCCGACTTGAGACGCGCGGCAAATATACCTAAACTCGCACACAGAGAGAAGCTGCGCGCCGGCCACGGGCGCAAGCCTGCCTAAAGTTGCTTACAGACCGGTCACCCCATCCTGACGCGGCGGGTACGAGCGAGAACTGCGAGCATCACATGCGGGACCACATCATGTCGAAGCTGTCCATTCTCCTATCCGCCGCCGCACTAGCCCTGTGTGGATGCGCGCAGCAGCCGCACACCAGCGGCCCCCTGCCGCTGCCGATGACACACACGGCGTCCACCGACTGGACCATCGCCGCGCAGCCCGACGCCGACGACGTGCAGATGGACGAGGACAGCGATGGCGCCACCCTCGAGGATCGCGCCCGTGCCGTGCTGGGCAACAAACCGATGCGCGGGACGCTGCCCGATGCCGAGTTGAATCAGGAGCTGCTGTTCAAGTTCCTGATGTCGGAGATCGCAGCTCAGCGCGGAGATACCCGGCTCGCTGCGCAGGGTTACCTCGACATGGCGAAGAGCACCCGCGACCCGCGGCTCGCCAAGCGTGCTACGGAGCTCGCAGCCTACGGGCGCCTGCAGAGTCAGGCGCTGGAAGCCGCGCGCCTGTGGCTGGAGCTGGACAAGAACAATCCCCAGGCACGCCAGTACCTGGCCGCGCTGCTGGTCAGCAGCAACAAGTTGTCCGAAGCCAAGCCGCTGCTGGAAGCTCTGATCACGGCGGACGGCAACCCGGCGGCGGGATTCATGCAGCTCAACTCGCTGCTGGCGAAGCATCCTGATCGCAATGCGGTGCTGGCCATCACCAAGGAGCTGGCGAAGGGCTATCCGCAGCTGCCCGAGGCGCACTTCGCTGTCGCACAGGCAGCGTTCTCGGCGGGAAAGTACGACGAGGCTGCCGCGGAAATCAAGCAGGCGATGGACATGCGGCCGGATTGGGAGACCGGTGCGCTGTTCAACGCTCAGCTGCTGCAGCAGCGCGGGTCTACTGAAAAGGCGGTCGAGTACCTGCAGGGATTTCTGCGCACCTATCCGAAATCGCGCGAGGTGCGCGCGAACTATGCGCGCCTGCTGCTGAACAACAAGGATCTGAAAGAGGCGCGCGCCCAATACCAGCTGCTTCTGCAGGACCAGCCGGCCAACGCAGACATCGTGGTGACCATCGGCTTGCTCTCGCTGCAGATGGGCGAGTACGAGAGCGCCGAGACCTGGCTCAAGCGCGGGCTGGAATTGCGGTACCGCGATCCGGATTCGCTGCGCTTCTACCTTGGGCAGGTGTCCGAGGAGCGCAAGCGCTATGACGAGGCCATGCAGTACTACGCCTCGGTGCAGGGCGGCGATCAGTATGTGCCGGCGCAGGCGCGCTATGCGTTCCTGCTGGGGCGGCAGAACAAGCTGGCCGAGGCGCGCGAGTACCTGCAGAACGTCCAGACCGCAAACGACGAGCAGCGCGCCCTGCTCATCCAGGCCGAGGCGCAGCTGCTGCGCGAAGCCAAAGACTATCAGCAGTCCTACGACCTGCTCAACAAGGCGCTCGAGAAGCAGCCCGAGAACGTCGACCTGCTGTATGACTCCGCCATGGCTGCCGAGAAGCTGGACCGGATCGATGTGGTGGAAGCGAACCTGCGCAAGCTGATCGCGCTCAAGCCCGACCACGCGCAGGCGTACAACGCGCTCGGTTACACTCTGGCCGACCGCACCGACCGGCTGAAGGAAGCGAAGGGATACATCGACAAGGCGCTCAAGCTGTCGCCCGACGATCCATTCATCCTGGACAGCATGGGCTGGGTGTTGTACCGCCTCGGCGACTCCAAACAGGCGCTTAGCTATCTACAGCGCGCCTACACGCAGCGTCCCGATCCGGAAATCGCCGCCCACATCGGCGAAGTTCTGTGGGTGCGCGGCCAGCAGCAGGAGGCCGAGAAGGTGTGGCGCGACGCCTCCAAAGAAAACCCGGACAACGAGCTGCTCCAGGCCACCATCAAGCGCTATCTGCGCTGATCGTGCTGTCCAGCCGCACGGCCCTGCTGTGCGGGATGTTGTTGCTGTCCGCCTGCGCGGCCGTGCCGCGCGCTCCTGTCGCTGTTGATCCCGCCCAAGTCAGCGCGTTCGACCTCACTGGACGCATCAATGTGCGCGTCGAGAACAAAGGCTACCCGGGACGTATCCGCTGGCAGCATGCACCGGGCAGCGACGAAGTGTGGGTCTATTCTCCAGTGGGTTCGACCGTGGCTCGCATGCGCCAGGATGCATCAGGTGCGTTGCTCGTGACCTCCGACGGCAAGGAATACAAGGCCGGCGACATGAAGCTGCTCGCGCGCGAGGTGCTCGGTTGGAATCTGCCGATCGACGGGCTGCAGTACTGGGTGAGGGGCTTGCCCTGGCCTTCCTTGGATCGAGCGCGGGAGGAGCACGACGCAGACGGGCGCCTCAAGTCTCTGAGCCAAGGCGGGTGGGAGGTTGCGTATCTGGATTGGTCGTCGGCCGGGGTCGCCGGATTACCCTCCAAGCTCGATGTCGCCGGGGAGGGCCTGCGCCTGCGTTTGCTGATCGAAAAGTGGAAGGTCGAAGATGGTAGTGGGCCCCGGTAGCGTTCTTCGCTGCCCGGCGCCGGCCAAGCTCAATCTGTTTCTGCTGGTGACGGGCCGCCGTCCCGACGGCCTCCACACACTGCAGACCTTGTTTCGGTTCATCGACTACTGTGATGAGCTGACCTTCCGTCTGCGCCCCGAAGGTGAGATCCGCCGCGTTACCGAGCTGCCCGGCATTGCAGAGAGCGACGACCTCGCCGTGCGCGCCGCCCGGCTGCTCCAGGCGGAGACGGGTTGCGGCCTCGGGGTGGAGATCGCCAACGTCAAGCGTCTGCCGGTGGGCGGCGGGCTGGGTGGCGGCAGCTCCGACGCGGCAACGACGCTGATCGCGCTGAATCGCCTGTGGGATCTGCATCTCGCGCGCGGCATGCTGCAGGAGTTAGCCCTGCGCCTCGGCGCCGATGTACCGGTCTTCGTCTTCGGGCGCAACGCCCTGGCCGAGGGTGTTGGCGAGCAGCTGCAGGCGATCGAACTTCCGTCCACCTGGTACCTCGTGCTGGTGCCGCCAGTCGCCGTTTCAACCGCTTCGGTGTTCGCCGAACTCGCATTGACACGCTCTACTACACCGGTCACAATACGCGCCTTTTCAGAGGGATGCGATCCCTCCGGGCGGTTCGGACGCAACGATCTGGAGCCGGTGGTATGCCGCCGTTATCCCGAGGTCGCGCATCATCTAGACTGGCTGCGGCGCTTCGGACCGGCCGCGCTCACGGGCTCCGGTGCCTGCGTGTATTGCGCGTTCGATTCGGAGGCGAGTGCGCGATCGGTGCTGGCTCAGCTGCCTGCAGGAATGCAGGGCTTCGTCGCCGCAGGCTTGCCGCAACACCCGCTGCTCGACTGGACACTGTAGGCCCGCCGTTCGCGGCGGGGCCGGAAGATTTCTGGGGAGTCGCCAAGTGGTAAGGCACCGGATTTTGATTCCGGCATTCGTAGGTTCGATCCCTACCTCCCCAGCCACGCCGGCGGCGGCAGACCGGCGCCGGAGGTTTCGCGGGTGAGTGAACCAGCGGCAGTCTAGAACCATGGCATACGACAACTTGATGGTGTTCACCGGCAATGCGAATCCCAAGCTTGCCGAGGACGTCGTGAAGCACCTCAACATCCACTTGGGGCGCGCCGAGGTGGGGCGCTTCAGCGACGGCGAGGTCATGGTGGAGTTGCTGGAGAACGTGCGCGGCAAGGACGTGTTCGTGCTGCAGTCCACCTCTACGCCCACCAACGACAACCTGATGGAAGTCCTGTTGATGGTCGACGCGCTGAAGCGTTCGTCGGCCGAGCGCGTGACGGCGGCCATCCCCTACTTCGGCTACGCGCGGCAGGATCGCCGCCCGTCGTCGGCGCGCGTGGCGATCAGCGCCAAGGTCGTTGCCAACATGCTCGCGGTGGTGGGTGTGGACCGGCTCCTCACGATGGATCTGCATTCGGACCAGATTCAGGGGTTTTTCGACATCGCGGTCGACAACATCTACGCCACCCCGATCCTGCTGGGCGACGTCTGGAAGCACGGCTACCAGAACCTGGTGGTGGTTTCGCCCGACGTGGGCGGCGTGGTGCGCGCCCGAGCGCTGGCCAAGCGCCTGGACTCGGAGCTGGCGATCATCGACAAGCGCCGTCCGCGCCCCAACGTGGCCAACGTGATGAACATCATCGGCGAGGTGAAGGGGCGCACCTGCGTCATCATGGACGACATGGTGGACACGGCGAACACGCTGTGCGAGGCCGCCATCGCGCTCAAGGAGAAGGGCGCCGAGCGCGTGCTCGCTTACTGCACGCATCCGGTCCTGTCGGGCTCGGCCGTGCAGCGCATCGAGAAATCGGTGATCGACGAGCTGGTGGTCACCGACACCATACCGCTGCGCGAGGACGCGCGCGCGAGCAAGAAAATCCGCCAGTTGACAGTTGCGGAGCTGCTGGCCGAGACCATGCTGCGCATCAGCAATGAAGAATCGGTGAGCTCGTTGTTCATGGAGTAGAGCCGTGATTCGTGACTCGTGATTCGCAGCGCGGTTGCCGGCTACGAGTCACGAATAACGAGTCACGGGTGTTTCAATCGCGCCGTCTGGTCGCGGATGGCGCTTTCTTGGAGGAAGAGATGGCTATCGAAGTGAATGCAACACCGCGCGCCACGCAAGGCAAGGGTGCGAGCCGCCGCCTGCGTCGCCACGAGCGCGTGCCGGGTGTCCTGTACGGAGGAGGACGACCGGCGCAGAACATCGAGGTGGACCACAAGGAGCTCACGCTGCATCTGAAGCATGAGGCCTTTCACGCCTCGATCCTCACGCTCAGCCTCGAGGGCGAGAAGCAGCAGGTGCTGCTGCGAGATATCCAGATGCACCCGTGGCGCGCCGCCGTCGTGCACGTGGACTTTCAGCGCGTCGCCAAGGACAAGAAGATACACATGAAGGTGCCGCTGCACTTCATTAACGCCGAGATGGCCCCCGGGGTGAAAGCGAGCGGCGGCACGGTGAACCACGTCCTGACCGAACTGGAGGTGATTTGCCTGCCGGACGATCTGCCGAGCTTCGTCGAAGTGGACCTCGGCAATCTGGAACTGGGTCACCCCATCCATCTGTCCGATCTGAAGCTGCCGCAAGGCGTGGTATCGCCACAGCTGCGGGCTGGCGACAACGCAGTGGTGGCGAGCGTCGCTGTACCGAAGGCCGAGGTCGAGCCAGAGGTCGAAGCCGCGGCAGCTGCCGCTACCGAGGTCACCGCCGAGGGTGCTGCTGCCGCTGCTCCGGGGGCGGCTGCGCCTGCTGGCGAAGCCAAGGAAGGCGAGAAGAAGCCCGACGAACGCGAGGGAGGCAAAGAGCGAGGAGGTCGCGACCGCGACAAGAAGTAGCTTTATCGGCGAATACCTCCGATCCTCCCGGAACGGGCCTGCCCGGTCTCGCGCGCGAGCGCCAGGCAGGCCTTTTCATCTGTGCACTTCCCGAGCAACTTATGAGACTGGTCGTCGGCCTGGGTAACCCCGGGCGCGAATACGAGGCGACGCGCCACAACGCGGGCTTCTGGTGGGTCGAGAATCTCGCCGAGGCGCAGCGCGTGCGCCTGCGCACCGAATCCAAGTTCCACGGCCGGGTGGGACGCGTCACGAACGGCCACGACTGCTGGCTGTTGCTGCCCAGCACATACATGAACGACAGCGGCCGCGCTGTGCGGGCGTTGAGCGCGTTCTACAAGATCGCGCCCGAGGACATGCTGGTGGTGCACGATGAGCTCGACCTGCCGCCGGGTACGGCGCGGCTCAAGAAGGGCGGCGGCGTGGCCGGGCACAACGGGCTGAAGGACATCGCCGCCGGGCTCGGTTCGGATTTCTGGCGCCTGCGCATCGGCATCGGTCACCCCGGCGATCGGGATGTCGTCATCGACTACGTGCTCGAGCCTCCGCGCCAGGAAGAAGCCGATCTGATCTCCGCCGCGATCGAGCATAGCCTCGAAGTGTGGCCTTTGATCCTGAGCGGTGAGATGGAGAAGGCGATGCACCGCCTGCATACAAGCCGTGATTCGTGAAAGGCCGTGAACGGCCGTGATTCGGCACCCGGAAGAGCCAGCACCAAGGTTGTTCAGACTACGAGTCACGCATCACGAGTCACGAATCACGGGTTCTGAGCCATGAGCCTCAAATGCGGCATCGTGGGCCTGCCTAATGTGGGCAAGTCCACGCTGTTCAACGCGCTGACCAAGGCCGGCATCGCAGCGGAAAATTATCCTTTCTGCACGATCGAGCCCAACGTCGGCGTGGTGGAAGTGCCCGACGAGCGCCTGGAGCGCATCGCGCAGATCGCCAGGCCGCAGAAGGTCACTCCGGCCATCGTCGAGTTCGTCGACATCGCCGGTTTGGTGGCCGGCGCGTCCGAAGGCCAGGGCCTGGGCAACCAGTTCCTCGCCAATATCCGCGAGACCGACGCGATCGCCCACGTCGTGCGCTGCTTCGCCGACGACAATGTGATGCACGTCGCAGGCAGGATCGACCCCCTATCCGATATCGAAACCATCCAGACCGAGCTCGCGCTCGCGGATCTGCAGAGCGTGGACAAGCAGCTTGCGAAATACGCCAAGGTCGCCAGCGCCGGCGGCGACAAGCAGGCTCAGCGCTTGGTGGCTGCTCTCGAGAAAGTGCGCCCCGCGCTCAACGAAGCGAAGCCTGCGCGCTCGGTGCGCCTCGAACCGGAGCAGGAGCAGCTCCTGAAACCCCTGTTCCTGCTCACCATGAAGCCCGCGATGTACGTGGCCAACGTGGACGAAAAGGGTTTCGAGGGGAACGCGCTGCTCGACCGGGTCCGCGACTATGCGGGCAGCGAGGGTGCGCCGGTGGTCCCCATCTCCGCAGCGCTGGAGGCGCAGATCGCCGATCTATCTAACGACGACAAGCGCGTGTTCCTAGCGGACATGGGTCTCGAAGAGCCCGGGCTCAACCGTCTTATCCGCGCCGCCTACGAGCTGCTGGGGCTGCGCACCTACTTCACCGCCGGACCGAAGGAGGTGCGCGCGTGGACCATCCACAGCGGTGACACAGCACCCAAGGCCGCCGGCGTGATCCACACCGACTTCGAGCGCGGCTTCATTCGAGCGGAAGTCATCACGTACGACGACTACGTCGCCTGCAAAGGCGAAGCGGGCGCGCGCGAGGCGGGAAAGATGCGCCTGGAGGGCAAAGACTACGTCGTCCAGGAGGGCGACGTCGTTTACTTCCGCTTCAACGTCTGACCGAAATCTTCCTCTCCCCCTGCGGGAGAGGGCCGGGGTGAGGGGGAATTCACGCAGCGGCGCTAGCCGCGGCCCCGATGCTCGACCAGCGAAACGGCCTCGTGTCCTTTCAGCATGAACGAAGTGACGCCGAGGCTGAAGGACCTGGAGAGCAGGTTGCCGAGGCGCTCGCGCAGCGGCTCCTTTGCCGCCGAGAGAATAACCACCGAATACATCGGCGGCTTGCCGAGCAGGGGAACGACATTGATCCGGAATGGTATCTGGCTCGAATCCCCGGCCTCTTCCGCGATCTTCTTGAGCGAGCTTTCCAGCTCGGACTCGGTTGGATATTGCATGACGGTCGTGTCGCTAGACCGCACATCCTCGGCTTGCTGCGTGCTCATACGGTGCTCCTTGCCCAGCTCTATTGGGGACGACGACGCTGGGCGAGCTTCGCCCTCAGCGCTATCTTCGCCCGGTTTCCTAATCTCCCGTGGAAGCCGCAGGCCGTCTCCAATCAGGCACGCAGTCTCCCTGTGCTGAGAGTTATTCTGGCCCGGCCAACGGCGTTCCGCAAGCGGGCGGGCGAGGGGCCCCTGGATTGTCAAAAAGAGCCTGTCCGGCCTGCCTTCAGCGTTTGCGCCCGCCGAGCAGACCGCCCAGCACGCCGCGGATGATCTCGCGGCCGACCTGAGAACCGACCGAGCGCGCGGCGCTCTTCGCCGCCGCTTCGAGCACACCCTCCTTGTGCCCGCCGCGCGGACCCGTCGTTCCCAGCAGGATTCCGCCCAGCGCGTCGAGCACTCCACCGCCGGCCGGTGCCGTGCCCGCCGGCTGTCCCGGCGCGGGCGCCGCCTGCATGCGCTGCTTTCCGGCGGCAGCCAGCTTCTCGTAGGCCGACTCGCGGTCGACGCTCTGCTCGTAATGACCATATACGGGCGAAGACTTGATCAACTGCTGACGCTCTTGCGGCGTGACCGGCCCGATGCGGCCCGACGGCGGCAGAATCCACGCGCGCTCGACGACGCTCGGCGTGCCCTTCGCGTCGAGGAATGACACCAGCGCCTCGCCCACGCCGAGCTCGGTGATCGCCTTCTGCGTGTCGAGGCCCGGGTTCGCCCGCATTGTGGTGGCCGCGCTCTGCACAGCTTTTTGATCGCGCGGGGTGAACGCGCGCAGCGCGTGCTGCACGTGGTTCCCGAGCTGGCCGAGCACCGTATCGGGCACATCCAGCGGATTCTGCGTCACGAAATAGACGCCCACGCCCTTCGAACGGATCAGGCGCACGACCTGCTCGATCTTGTCGAGCAGCGCCTTGGGCGCGTCGGTGAACAGCAGGTGCGCCTCGTCGAAGAAGAACACGAGCTTCGGCTGTTCCGGGTCACCCACTTCCGGCAGCGACTCGTACAGCTCCGACAGCATCCACAGCAGGAAGGTCCCGTAGGTGCGCGGCGTCTGCATCAGCTTGTCCGCGGCCAGAATGTTGACGACACCGCGGCCCTGACTGGTCTGCATGAGGTCCGCCACGTTGAGCGCGGGCTCGCCGAAGAACTTGTCCGCGCCCTGCTGCTCGAGCGTGAGCAGCCCGCGCTGGATGGCGCCGATGCTGGCGGAGGACACGTTGCCGTACTGCGTGGTGAGCTGCTTCGCGTTGTCGCCGATGTACTGCAGCGCCGCGCGCAGGTCCTTGAGATCGAGCAGCAGAAGACCATTGTCGTCGCACGCCTTGAACACCAGCGTGAGCACGCCTTCCTGCGTGTCGTTCAACTCGAGTATCCGCGACAACAGCAGCGGCCCAAGCTCCGCCACCGTCGCGCGCACTGGGTGGCCCTGCTCGCCGAACACGTCCCAGAATGTCACCGGCGACGCCGCGAAAGCGGGCTCCTTGGCTGCGATGAGATCGAGACGCTCCTTGAGCTTGGGTGTCATCTGCCCGGGCTGGCTGATGCCCGACAGATCGCCCTTTACGTCGGCCATGAACACCGGCACGCCGATCGCGCTGAAGCTCTCCGCCATCTTCTGCAGCGTGACGGTCTTGCCGGTGCCGGTGGCACCGGTGATGAGGCCGTGGCGGTTCGCCATGCCGGGAAGAAGAACGATTTCCTGCTTGCCTTTGGCGATCAGGAGAGGCTGCGCCATGGGGGACTCCGAGGACGGCTATGCTAGACTGCGACGATTATATCCGCGTCGTGTTTGCGAGCCGAATCGGCGCTCCGCTCCACAGCGGCGCGTTAAGCACATCAGAGTTATGGCCGGTCACAGCAAATGGGCCAACATCAAGCACAAGAAAGCCGCGCAGGACGCGAAGCGGGGTAAGGTCTTCACCCGCCTCATCAAGGAAATCACGGTCGCCTCCCGCCTCGGCGGGCCCGACGCCGATACCAACCCGCGCCTGCGGCTCGCGGTGGACAAGGCGTACGAGGCCAACATGCCGAAGGAGAACGTCGAGCGCGCGATTAGACGCGGCAGCGGCGAGCTGGACGGCGTGCACTACGAAGAAGTGCGCTACGAAGGCTACGGCGTCGCCGGCGCCGCGGTCATGGTCGACTGCATGACCGACAACAAGACGCGCACGGTGGCCGACGTGCGTTATGCCTTCGCCAAGCACGGGGGCAATCTCGGCACCGACGGGTCGGTCGCATTTCTGTTCAAGCACTGCGGGCAGCTCGTGTTCGCGCCCGGAGCGAGCGAAAACGCCATCATGGAAGCGGCGATCGAAGCCGGTGCGGAGGACGTCGTCGCGAACGACGATGGCAGCATCGAAGTGATCACCGCGCCGAGCGACTTCGTCGGGGTCAAAGACGCGCTACAGCGCGCGGGGCTCAAACCCGAGCTGGCCGAGATCACGATGAAGCCCGTCACGGAAATCGGCTTGAGCGGCGAAGACGCGGGCAAGATGCAGAAGCTGGTCGACGCGCTCGAGTCCCTGGACGACGTCCAGGAGGTGTACACCACCGCCATGCTCGACCAGTGAGCGATCCGCGCGCATGACAGCGAGGGTGCTTTCCGTGAGAGGCGGGAGCGCCGGTGCGGACGCTGCTCCTCGCGTACGCATCCTCGGCATCGATCCTGGCCTGCGCCTCACCGGCTTCGGCGTCGTGGACCGCGCGGGCCAGCGCGTCGCGTATGTCGCGAGCGGTGTCATCCGCACGCCCGATGCCGCGTTGCCCGACCGCCTCAAAGCTATCCTCGACAGTCTCAACCGCGTGATCGCTGAGCATCGCCCAGACCAAGTGGCGGTCGAGAAAGTGTTCGTCAACGTCAACCCGGAATCGACTCTTTTGCTCGGCCAGGCGCGCGGCGCGGCCATCTGTGCAGCGGTGTCGTGCCGCTTGCCGGTGTCCGAGTACACGGCGCTGCAGGTCAAGCAGGCCGTCGTGGGGAAGGGGCACGCGGCCAAGGTGCAGGTGCAGCACATGGTGCGGCGTCTGCTCGCGCTGCCGGGAGATCCGAGCTCCGACGCGGCGGATGCGCTGGCCTGTGCGATCTGCCACGCGCACGGCGGGCAGGGGCTGGGTGGTCTTGCCACCGCGGGTTATCGAATGCGAAGCGGGAGGCTGATTTGATCGGCCGCTTGTCCGGGACCATTCTCGAGAAACGACCTCCCATGGTTCTCGTGGACGTGCAGGGTGTGGCCTACGAAGTGGACGTGCCCATGAGCACGTTCTACCTGCTGCCTGCGACCGGCGGCAAGGTCGTTCTTCATACTCAGCTCGTAGTGCGCGAGGATGCGCACCTGCTATACGGCTTTGCTACGGATGGCGAGCGTCAGGCCTTCCGCCAGCTGCTGAGGGTCACCGGAATCGGTGCCCGCACGGCCCTGTCGGTGCTTTCCGGGCTTACTGTAGAGGAGCTGCACCACGCCGTGGCCAACCAGGACAGCGCGCGGCTCATCCGCATTCCGGGCATCGGCCGCAAGACCGCCGAGCGCCTGCTGCTCGAGCTGCGCGACCGGCTGCAGAGCATTGCCGAGAGCAGCGCAGCGGGTGCAGGCCAGTCGGCTGCCGAGGACGCGCTGAACGCTCTGGTCGCGCTCGGATACAGTGTGAAGGAAGCCAGGGCTGCGCTGGGCAGGCTCGATCCCGCACTCGCCGCGCCCGACGCCATCCGCCAGGCGCTCAAGCTGTTGTCCAAGGTCGCGTGAACGATAAGTCAGGAGGACCCGGTTGAGGGTAAAGCTATGCGTCTGATAGCGGCGATCGCCTGCGCATGCGCGTTGATGCCGGCTGTGCATGCCGCCGACCAGAACGGTGCTGCCAGCGATTACCAGGCCGAGCAGGAGCGCAACAAGAAGGACGCGGTCGAGCGCGTGGTCGACAGTCACGATTTCACGCTGGTGCTTGGCGTGGGCCGTTTCTACCTCAAGCAGTGCGCCATCAAGACCGCACGCCGTCTGCTCGCGCAGTGGGGCCGCGAGGCAGCCTTGCCGCCCGGCTGGAACCTGGACGCGCCCAAGTGGCAGCAGGCCGAGGCGATTCTGCTCAAACACGCCGCGGCACTGGAGGCGGAGCGGTTCGATCATCGCGCGTGGATCAGCGAGACCTGGTCGCAATACGTGTCGGCCAAATTCAGCGGCGAGCAGGCCGATGTGATCGCCACCCACTTCCAGACCGAGGGCGGGCGGCTGCAGCGCCAGCTGCTGGACTGGTACATGGGCGAGACGATGCTGTTCAACTACGGCTTCACCGATCGCCTCGATTCCACTCTGCGCGGCTCTGAAAGCGAGCTGCTCGAGCTGCAGCGGGCGACGCATGCGCGCCTTCCGGTCGAGGACATTTACTTCGCCGGGAAGTATCCCGATGCGTTCAACTTCGTGGCCAAGGGCACCGGCTTCGAGTACGCGAAGATGCTCTCCATCCCCCTCGCCGGTGCGCTCATTCGTCACATCGACGATCTGGCCCGCGCGGTCGATGCCGATCTGGCGCAGCGGCGGCTCGAGGTGCAGCCGTACCTCGACGCATTCAAGGCGGGATCCTGAGCCTCGCGCCGACGGAGCGGGCGGGTCGCCCTCGGGCGACGGCCGCTCTCAGCCGCGCCGGGGCGTTGCGGGATGCTATGATGCGCGACGCCGTTTGCACGAGAGCTGGACCAGGCTTGGCGGAGCAACGCGGGATTGGCGGTCGGGCGGCTTCCCGCTTCACATGACGCATGGGCGAGCATAACCGCGAACAGCGCATCACCTGGATGAAGACGAGCAACGCAGTCGCGCGCCGCGCGCTGCTGGGAGCCGGCCTGGCGCTCGCCTGTCTCGCCTACGCGGCCCAGTCCAAGAGCGAGAAGATCGACGAGCTCGTCGGCCTGCACGATCTCAAGACCGCAGTGGCGATCGGAGACTGCTATCTCAAGCAGCAGACGCTGATCGCGGTGCGTGACGAGCTGACCCGCATCGGCAAGGCGCAGCAGCTCGGGCCCGCCTGGAATGCGTCGAACCCCTATTGGAAGCAGGCGGAAAGCGCCATGGTGCGCGCCACCACGCAGCGGGTGAAGCGCGATTTCTCCGGTCTCGAGTGGCTGTCCGAGCAGTGGGCCGAGCTCGATCAGCGCGATTTCAGCGACACCGACGTCGACGCGCTGCTGGCGCATTTCAAGACGGACTACGGACGCAAGCAGCTGATGCTGGTGGACCACGGTGTGGCGGTACACGTGCAGGGCACGCTCACCTTGAGCGGCAAGTTCGTCTACGACGTCCCCGGTGCGGAAGACGACCGCGACCGCATGCAGAAGCTGTTCGACCAGGAAGACCGGCAGATGCGCTACAACATCGAGGACAGCCCGGAGGGGATGCGCTTCGCCATGTCGCGCGTGGGCACGCGCTACTTCGTCAATGCGATGCTCAAGGTGAGCGGCATGATCAACCGCCGCCTGGACGAGACCGCCGCCGCCATCCCGCAGACCGTACGCTCGCTCTCCGATCAGGCGTTGCCGGCAGTGCAGGCGTTCCGGGGCGAACCTCAGGGTTGAGCGCCGGCCGCTGCGCGAGATGATCGAGACCGACCGCCTGATCGCTCCCGCCGCCTCGCCGCAGGAAGACGCGATCGAGCGCACGCTGCGGCCCAGGCAGCTCGCCGAGTACATCGGTCAGGAGAAGATCCGGGCCCAGCTCTCGATCTTCATCGAAGCTGCGCGCAAGCGCGCCGAGGCGCTCGACCACGTGCTGCTGTTCGGACCGCCGGGGCTCGGCAAGACGACGCTGGCGCATATCATCGCGCGCGAGATGGGGGTGGGCCTGCGTCAGACCTCGGGGCCGGTGCTGGAGCGCCCGGGCGATCTCGCTGCGCTGCTCACCAACCTCGAGCCCAACGACGTCCTGTTCATCGACGAGATCCATCGGCTGTCCCCGGTGGTGGAGGAGATCCTCTACCCTGCGCTGGAGGATTTCCAGATCGACATCATGATCGGCGAAGGCCCGGCCGCGCGCTCCGTGAAGCTCGACCTTCCGCCGTTCACGCTGGTGGGAGCGACCACGCGGGCCGGGATGCTGACCAATCCGCTGCGCGACCGCTTCGGCATCGTGTCGCGGCTGGAGTTCTACACGCCGCAGGAGCTGGCGCAGATCGTCGAGCGCTCGGCGCGGCTGCTCGAGGTGCAGGTGGCCAGCGAAGGGGCCGCCGAGATCGCGTCGCGCTCGCGCGGCACGCCGCGCATCGCCAACCGCCTGCTGCGGCGCGTGCGCGACTACGCCGAGGTCAAGGCGCGTGGGATCGTGTCGCGCGAGGTGGCGGATCTCGCGTTGCGCATGCTCGATGTCGACGCGATGGGATTCGACGTGATGGACCGCAAGCTGCTGCTCGCTGTTCTCGAGAAATTCAGCGGCGGCCCGGTCGGGCTCGACAACCTCGCCGCCGCCATCGGCGAGGAGCGCGACACGATCGAAGACGTGCTGGAGCCGTATCTCATCCAGCAGGGCTATCTGCAACGCACGCCGCGCGGCCGCATGGCCACGCTGTCGGCCTATCGCCATTTCGGCCTGACTGCCCCCGTGCAACACGGCTCCGGCGATCTGTGGGATGCGGCCGCCGGCTCGTAAGACAAGCCCGCCAAGCCTCGGCGCCTCCGGAGCCGAGCCGCCGCCCGCTGCGTTCCGGCTGCCGGTGCGCGTGTACTACCAGGACACGGACGCGGGCGGCGTTGTGTTCCACGGCAGGTATCTGGATTTCTTCGAACGGGCCCGCACCGAGTGGCTGCGCCAGCTGGGCTTCGATGTGCGCCAGCTCGCGGACCGCGACGGCCTGCTGTTCATCGTGCGCGAGCTGAGCGTAAGCTACATGCGGCCGGCCCAGATCGACGATCTGCTCACCGTTACGGCCGCGATCGAAAACCTGGGCCGCGTGCAGTTCACGCTGGATCAGCGCGTGCTGCGCGGGACCGATGTGCTGGTGCAGGGCACGGTGAACTTGGCCTGCGTCAGCGTCGCGGGCCTGCGGCCGATGCGGGTGCCGCAGCGCATGCACGCAGTGTTCGCGCGCAGCGCTGCGCACGAGTTGATGCACGAGGAGGGCGCGTGAGCACCACGACCGATCTATCGCTGATCGCGCTGATCACCAATGCGAGCTTCATCGTCAAGCTGGTGCTGGGGCTGCTCCTGGCGATGTCGCTCATCTCCTGGTGGTACATCTTCCGGAAGGCGTTCGTGCTGCGCGGTGCGCGCCGCAAAGCCGAGGATTTCGAGCGCACATTCTGGAGCGGGTCGGATCTGAATTCTCTGTTCCAGGCCATCGTCAGCTCGCGCCGGGCGACCGGCAGCATGGAGCGCATCTTCGAAGCCGGCTTCCGCGAGTTCGTGAAGCTGCGCAAGCAGACCACTTTGGCGGTCGCCTCGGTCATGGACGGGACGCGCCGCGCGATGCGGGCCGCATATCAGCGCGAAATGGATTATCTCGACGCGCATCTCGCGTTCCTCGCCACGGTCGGCTCGGTGAGCCCGTACATCGGTCTGCTCGGGACCGTGTGGGGCATCATGAACGCGTTCCGCGGCCTCGCCAATGTGCAGCAGGCGACGCTGGCGCACGTCGCCCCGGGTATCGCCGAGGCCCTGATCGCCACCGCCATCGGGTTGTTTGCCGCCATTCCCGCGGTGGTGGCGTTCAACTACTACTCGCGCGAGATCGACAGCCTTTCGACTCGCTTCGAGACCTTCATGGAGGAGTTTTCCAACATCCTCCAGCGGCAGAGCGGAGGAAGTTAGACTTGGCCAGAGCTTCCCTAAAGTAACGCGCGCGCATGCCGATCAATCCGCCTTGATTAGGGGCCTGCCCGCCACGCGCTGTCCATGGCCACCTACTCCCGCCGCAAGGGCCACCGGTTGATGAACCAGATCAACGTCGTGCCGTACATCGACGTGATGCTGGTGCTGTTGGTGATCTTCATGGTGACGGCGCCGCTCATCACGACCACCGTGATCGATCTGCCCTCCATCAGCCGTGCCACCGGCCCTTCAGCGGCGCCGATAGAGATCATGATCCGCGATGCCGATGCGATCTACATCCGCGACCGTGAGCGCTCCCTGCCGGAGCGGCGTGTGACCCAGGACGAGCTGGTGAAGCTGTTGCGGGCCAAGCAGAAGGAGAAGCCGGATCAGCCGGTGGTGATCGCCGCGAGCAAGGACCTGCCGTACGGCGACGTCGTCGCGATCATGGACCTCCTGCAGCGCAACCAGGTCACCAAGGTCGGCCTGCTGGCCAAGCCGAATCCATGACGCACACCTACCCCGAGCCAGGGCGCGTCACCTCCGGCGTCCTGGCCGTGATCGTGCACGTGCTGTTCGTCGTCGTGCTGGTGTTCGGCATTCGATGGCAGCAGCGGGCGCCCGAGCCGATGGTGGTGGAGCTTTGGCGCGAGATTCCCGCGTCCAAGCCGGAGCCCGCCGTCCGAGCGGTGGAACCAACGCCGCCGCCGCCCGCTCCAAGGGCAGAGCCGAAACCGCCCGAGCCGCCCAAGCCCGTGGTTCAGCCCAAGCCGGCCCCGCCAGCGCCGTCGAAAGCCGACATCGACCTGAAGGAAGAAAAGCAGCGCAAGCTGCGCGAGCAGAAAGAAGCCGAAGAGCAGCGGCGCCAGGAAGTGCTGCGCAACCGGGAAGAGGCGCGCAAGGAAGCCGAGGCGCGGCAGCGCGAAGAGCAGCTGCGCCAGGCGGAGCTGAAGAAGCAGGAAGAAGCGCGGCGCAAGGATGAGGAAAAGCGTCTCGAAGAGGCGCAACGCGCCGACGAGCAGCGCATGGAAAAGGAAGCCGAGGCGCGGCGCGTGGCGATTCTCGACGAGCAGCAGAAACTCGCGCAGGAGGTCAAGGTGCGCGCCGAAGAAGACGCGCGCAAGCGCGCGGCGAGTGAAGCCGCAGCGGCACAGGTGAAGGCGCTGGACGGATACAAGCGCCGCATCAGCCAGAAGATACGCAGCCGGGTCGTCCTGCCGCAGGGGATCAACGGCAATCCCGAGGCGGTGTACAGCGTGACGCTGCTGCCCGGCGGCGAAGTGCTGGACGTGAGGCTGATCAAGTCGAGCGGCGTGCCGGCCTACGACGCGGCGGTGGAGCGCGCCATCCACGCTGCGGACCCGCTGCCCGTGCCGACCGATCCGGACCTGTTTCAGAAACTGCGAGAGGCCAACTACAAGTTCCGGCCGCTCGAATGAGAACTCGAACGTCACACTGACAGATGAAGAACAACGGCAGACTCGACATATCGCGCAACACCCGAAGCGGAAATCTGTGGCACTGGTGCTTTGCCGCGGGCCTCCTCCTGTGTCTTTGCTCGGCGACGGCGCGGGCCCAGCTCAGCATCGAGATCATCGGCGGCGGCGGAGACCAGATTCCCATCACGGTGTTGCCGCTGGCCGACGAAGAAGCCTTCCCGCAGCGTATCAGCCAGATCGTGTCCGCCGACCTGACCCGCAGCGGCCGTTTCAAGCTGCAGGACATCGGCAGCGTGCGACCGTTGCCAAGCGAGCCGAACGAGGTGAACTACCGCTACTGGAAGAACCGCGGCACGCAGACCCTGGTGATTGGCCGCGTCGTCCAGCGCACCGACGGCAAGGTGGAAGTGCGCTTTCGCCTGCTCGACACCTCGAAGGAAGCGCAAGCGGTGGGTTACGCCTACACCGTGGTGACGTCGCAGCTGCGCGCCATCGCGCACAAGATCGCCGACGTGATCTACGAGAAGCTTACCGGCGAGGCGGGCGTGTTCAGCACACGCATCGCGTATGTCGCGCGCTTTCCGCAGCGCTACGAGCTGCACGTGGCCGATGCGGATGGGGCGAATTCGCAGTTCATCCTGGCGCACAACGAGCCGATCATCTCGCCGGCCTGGTCGCCGGACGGCACGCGCATCGCATACGTTTCCTTCGAGCAGCACCGCTCGATCGTGTTCGTGCACAATCTGGTCGACGGCACCCGCCGCGTTCTCGCCGCGTACGAAGGCATCAACAGCGCGCCGGCCTGGGCGCCGGACAGCAAGAAGCTGGCGATCGCGCTGTCGAAGGACGGCATATCGCAGATCTACATGATCGATGCCGACGGCACCGACCCCACGCGCTTGACCAACAGCGGCGCTATCGACACCGAACCGAGCTTCTCGCCCGACGGCAAATACATCCTGTTCACTTCGGACCGGGGCGGCACGCCCCAGATCTACCGCATGAGCGTGACGGGCAGCAATGTCGAACGCATGACTTTCGAGGGCAGCTACAACGTCACGCCGCGCTACAGCCCGGACGGCAAGTCTTTTGCTTTCATCCAGCGCATGCAAGGTCGCTACAGCCTGGCGCTGATGGATCTGGCGACGCGCCAGACGCAGATTCTGACCGACACGCAGCTCGACGGATCGCCCGCCTTTGCTCCGAATGGCCGCCTGATTCTCTACGCTTCGATCGTGGGGGGGCGTGGTATATTAGCCGCCGTTTCGAGCGATGGAAGGATCAAGCAGAGGATCACGTCGTCCGCGCAAGACGTGCGCGAGCCGGCGTGGGGACCGCTTGCCGCTAATCGCTAAAGGGGAACAACACATGAAACGAGTTCTGATCGCTCTGTGTGCCGCGCTGCTCGTAGCGGGTTGCGGATCCAAGGGTTCTACGACACAGGGCAAGGCAGCAATCGAACAGCGTGACGTGTCCACGCCCACGACGGACCAGCAGGCCGCGGAAGAGGCGGCCAAGCAGGCGCGCATCGCGCAGGAGCAGGAACAGCTCAAGCAGCAGGTCGAGGAGCAGAAGCGCCGTCAGGAAGAGGCGGCGCGTCAAGCCGCGGCCGATGCCGAGAAGCCGGTGGTCAAACCGCTGGCTGACACCAGCATGACGGGGAAGGCGCTGGCGGATCCCGCGTCCATGCTCAAGGATCCCAGCAGCCCGCTGTCCAAGCGCAGCATCTACTACGACTTCGACGCCTACAACATCAAGGAAGAGTACGCGCACATGGTCGAGGCGCACGGCAAGTTTCTGCTCGAGCACAAGGACATGAAGGTGCGCATCGAGGGCAATTGCGACGAGCGCGGCAGCCGCGAGTACAACCTGGCGCTGGGCCAGCGCCGCGCCGACTCGGTCAAGAAAGCGATGACGTTGCTCGGCGTGCCGGCCAAGCAGATCCAGACTGTAAGCTTCGGCGCAGAGAAGCCTAAAGCGCCCGGCCATGACGAGGAGGCCTGGGCGGAAAACCGCCGCAGCGACATCGTCTACGTCGGCGTCGACGCACAACGTTAGCCCCCGGTTCGGGCGCACGCGCCGTGCGCCGCTCCATCCGCATTCGAACCATGCGAATTTTTTCTTCGGCAGGCAGGATCGCAGCGCACTTGGGCTCGGCGCTATGCTTTGCGCTTGCGATCCATTCGGCTCAGGCGCAGGACGCGGCTCGCAACCCGGGCGTCGTCCAGCTGATGAATCAGATCGAGTCGCTGCAGGGCGATATCAGCAAGCTGCGCGGCCAGATCGAGGTGTTGAGCAACGGGCTGGAGAACGCGCAGAAGCGCCAGCGC
>DATJZQ010000021.1:0-8093 GCA_035499005.1 Burkholderiales bacterium
CCTTGCTCTGCGCCAACGACCCAACGGCGCCGTTTGGTTGTGGTCGGGGCGCATCATGATTCCGCAAGGGGCGCCCCCGGCGCAGACGACAATGCTTCTGGCGTTGCCGCCCTCATCGAGCTGGCCGGACTCCTCGGGGACCTGGTGACGGCAAGCGACCGGGACGTGAGGCTGGTCTTCTTCGTAAATGAAGAAATCCCGTACTTCAAGACCAGCCAAATGGGAAGCTGGGTGCACGCAAGTGAACTGAGTGCGCAGGGTCGCGACGTCGTGGCGATGGTGTCCCTCGAAACCATCGGTTACTACTCCGACGCAATTGGGAGTCAGCACTATCCGTTCCCCTTTGCTTTGATCTACCCAGACGAGGGGAATTTCGTCGGTTTCGTCGGCACTCTCGGGTCGCGTACGCTGGTGCGGCACGCCATCGCTTCATTCCGCCAGCATGCCTCCTTCCCCTCAGAAGGAGTGGCCGCTCCTGGCTTTATCCCCGGCGTAGATTGGTCCGATCACTGGTCTTACGGCGAGCACGGGTATCCTGGAGTGATGATTACCGATACGGCGTTGTATCGTTATCCTTACTACCACACCGCCACTGACACCCCCGACAAAGTCGACTACGAGCGGCTCGCCCGCGTCGTGAAAGGCATCGAATCGGTTATCCGGGAACTCGCCGCGCAGAGCTGAGCGCAGTGGCACAGCATCGCAATACGGCTAAAGCGGGTTCTTCAGCTCCTTCTGCCACGCCGTGAGCTTCATGTTTTCCGAGTAGTCCACCGGGCAGTCGATGATCGCGACGCGATCGTCGGCTAGCGCGGTCTTCAGCGTGCCGACGAGGTCGCTGGCCTTCTCCACGCGGTAGCCGCGTGCGCCGAAGCTTTCCGCGTACTTCATGAAGTCCGGATTGGTGAACGCGACGTGGCTCGGGCGCCCGAACTGGCGCAGCTGATGCCAGGTGATGAGCCCGTACTCCGAATCGTTCCAGATCAGCACCACGAACGGGGCGCCGCTGCGCACCGCCGTCTCGATCTCCTGCGAGTTCATCAGGAATCCCGCGTCGCCGGTCACCGCCACGACTTTGCGCTCGGGGAAGGCGAGCTTGGCGGCGAGCGCGCCGGGCACGGCGATGCCCATGGAGGCGAAGCCGTTGGAGATGATGCAGGTGTTGGGGCGCTCGCAGCGGTACATGCGGCCCATCCACATTTTATGGGCACCCACGTCGCAGATCACGATGTCGTCGTCGGCGAGCGCTTCGCGCAGGTCGCACACGATCTTCTGCGGCTTCACCGGGAAACCTTGGTCGCGCGCATAGCGCGTCCACTCCTCGACGATCGCGCGGCGCAGCGCCTTCAGCGGCGCGTGGTGCTTCGGTCCGGCAGCGAAGGCGATGCCGCGCAGTGCCTCACCGATGTCGCCCAGCACACCCGTGGCGACGATGTAGCGCTCGTCCACTTCGGCCGGCAAGGCATCGATGTGAACGATGATCTTGTCGCCGTTCGGGTTCCATTGCTCGGGGTGATACTCCACCATGTCGTAGCCGATGCAGATTACGACGTCGGCGCGCTCGAAAGCGAACGAGACCAGATCGCGCGACTTCAGCCCGATGGTGCCGAGCGACTGCTCGCTCGAGAAGGGGATCGCGCCTTTGGCCATGAAGGTGGTGGCCACGGGGATACGCAGCACCTCGGCGAAGCTCAACAGCGAGTCGCAGGCGTGCTGGCGGATCACACCGTTGCCGGCGAGGATCACGGGGCAGTGCGCATCGGAGATGACGCGCGCGGCCTCCGCGATCTTGAACTCGGGCGGAGCCGATGTGTACGCGGCCTGCACCTCGATCGGCCTGCGGTTGCCCACGTCGCTCTCAGCGATGTTCTCGGGAAAGTCGATGAAGCACGCACCTGGCTTTTCGGTCTGGGCGACTTTGAATGCTTTGCGCACTACTTCGGAAACGATGTCCGGCTCTCGGATCTGGCTGCTGTACTTGGTGATCGGCTGGAACAGGTTCACGAGATCCAGGATCTGATGGCTCTCCTTGTGCATCCGTGTCGTCGATCCCTGCCCGGCGATGGCGACCACAGGCGCGCGATCCATATTGGCGTCGGCGACACCGGTGATGAGATTAGTTGCCCCGGGCCCCAGAGTCGAGATGCACACGCCGGCCTTGCCGGTCAGCCGGCCATAGACGTCCGCCATGAACGCGGCGCCCTGCTCGTGGCGGGTGGTGATGAAGCGGATGCGGCTGCCGAGCAGCGCGTCCATCACGTCGATGTTCTCTTCGCCCGGCACGCCGAACATGAGCTCGACGCCCTCGTTCTCCAGGCACTTGACGAACAGCTCCGCCGCTCTCGCCACTTGCGCCTCCCCGGTGTGGCAGGTTGAGACCACGCTGACCCCGCAGCTCAGGCTAGCACGGAGGGCGCCCGCCTGCCCGGCGCGTGAGAAGCCTGAGCGGGGCGGGTAGAATACGCCGCGACCGCGCACGGCCGCGGCGATTTCCTGCGGCGGTGCGCGGGACCCGAGTCCATGCCCAGCGACCCGCCTCAGCTGTACCCCATCTCTAGACCGCTTGCGGCGCTGGCCATCGCCGCCGTCCTGCTCAGCTTCTTCTTCGCTCTCGGGCGCTCACCGTTGTTCGACGTGGACGAGGGCGCCTTCAGTCAGGCTACGCTCGAGATGTTCGAACGCGGCGATTTTCTGTCCACTTACCTCAACGGTCAGCCGCGCTACGACAAACCGATACTGGTCTACTGGCTGCAGGCGGCCAGTGTTGTTCTGTTCGGCGTGAGCGAGTTCGCCTTTCGCTTACCCTCCGCTCTGTGTGCGTCGCTGTGGGTGCTTCTCACCTTCTGGTTTGCGCGGCGCCGCTTCGGTTCGAACGTTGCGCTGCTGGCCGCCGGCATCATGGCGACTTCGCTGGGCGTGTACATCATCGGGCGGGCGGCGACGGCCGATGCGCTGCTCAACCTGCTGATCGCCGCTTCCATGTACGCCGCGTGGCTGCACCTGGAAACCGGCCGACGGCCGTGGCTGCACGCCACATTCGCCGCTATGGGTCTGGGTTTTCTGGCCAAGGGTCCGGTAGCGGTTCTGATCCCGCTCGCCGTCACGCTCGCCTTCTGCTGGCTGCGGCGCGACCTGAAGACCTGGGCGCGGGCGGTCTTCGACTGGCGCGGTCTGCTGCTGTTCGGGGCGCTCGCCTTGCCGTGGTATGTGTTTATCATCCACCGTGAGGGTTGGGCGTTCGTGCAGGGCTTCTTCCTCAAGCACAACGTCAGCCGCTTCGGCGGCCCCCTGCAGGGGCATGCCGGCAGCCTCGTTTACTACGTCCCGGTGGTTCTGCTCTGGACACTGCCCTACACCGCGTTTTTCATCCGTGCGCTCCGCCGCGTGCGAGAAGCCTGGCGCGATGACCTGCAGTGCTATTGCTGGCTGTGGTTCGGTTTCGTGTTCGTGTTTTTCTCCTTGTCCGGAACCAAGCTGCCGCATTACGTCCTGTATGGCATGAGCGGGATGTTCATCCTGATGGCTGTGTACGCGCCGGAGGAGCGGTCGCGCTTCTGGGCCTTGCTGCCTGCGGGCGCGCTCTATCTGTTCGTCCTCGGCCTACCTTTGCTGCTGGAGCGAGCGCTGCCATGGGTGGACGACTCGTACTACCGGGACGCCCTGGCCGGCGCCCACCAGTACTTCGGAGTGGGCTATTTCGTATTTGCCGCGATCGGCGCGGCGCTCACGCTCTATTTCATGCTGGAGCGCCGGCTCGATCTCTCGCACAAGCTGGTGGCGAGCGGTATCGTCGGCGCGGTCGGCCTGTCGGCTTTCGTCGTCCCGGTCGCAGCGGGTATCCAGCAGGAGCCGATCAAGCAGGCTGCTCTTCTCGCGCGCGCGAACGGCTATGAGGTCATCATGTGGCGGTTGAACGCGCCCAGCTTCAGCGTCTACTACGGGCGCCCAACGCCGACCCGGGACCCCCAGCCCGGCGACATCGTCCTCACCAAGGCGCAACGCCTGGCCGAGCTGCCGAACAAGCGCTACGAAGTGGTCTATGAAAAGAACGGCATCGTGCTGGTGCGGCTGAACGGATGACCGCAACCGCCGTCGACCGCTCGTGGCGCAGCCCGCGCGTGTGGCTCGTACCCGCGCTCGCGCTGCTTGTGGGTGCTGCGCTGATTGCGACCGGCGCGAACGAGCCGGCATTTCTCTGGTTCAACCGGCTCGGGCCGCAGACCAGCGACGCGTTTTGGGCCAGCCTGACGATGGTGGGAGACGGCACCGTAGCGCTCGCCTTGTGCCTGATATTGGCGCGCCGGCGGCCGGACCTGCTGTGGGCGGTGGTGCCAGGGGCGTTGCTGTCCACCGCGTGGTCGCGCGCCTGCAAGCTCCTGTTGAACATCCCGCGGCCGCCCTCGGTGCTGGCCGCCGACGCCATTCACATCGTCGGCCCCGCGCATCACTTTCATTCGTTCCCGTCCGGCCACGCCACCACTGCCTTTGCCCTCGCCGCGCTGTGCGTGCTCGGCTTTCGTCTCAAGGCATGGAGCGTGGTACCGGTGGCGCTCGCAGCGCTGGTGGGCATATCGCGCTCTGTGGTGGGCGTGCACTGGCCGCTCGACGTGGTGGGCGGCGCGTTCGGTGGCTGGCTCGCGGCCGTACTGGGTTTCAGCGTCGCCGCGCGCCTCTCTTTCGGTCTGCGTCCGGGCGTGCAGTGGGTCATCGCGGTCGCTTTCGCCGGCTGCGCGGTGGCGCTCATCGCGGGATATCCAAGCGAGTACCCGCAAGCGCTCTGGTTCCAGCGCGTGGTCGGCGTCGTATGTTTGACCGCGTTCGCCGCCACCTTCGTGCGGGACGCGGCAGCCGCGCGGGAGCGGGATGATAGAATCCCGCCACCCGAGTGACTGGATCGGCGCTGCCGATGACCCTCGAGCACCCGCAGGTTTCCGTTGTCATCCCGATCTACAACGAGGAAGAGAATCTTCCCGAGCTCGTGGAGCGCGTCGGCCACGCCTTGCTCCGCACCGGCCGCAGTTTCGAGCTGATCTGCGTGGATGACGGGTCCAAAGACGACTCGGCGCCCGTGCTGGCGGAGCTTGCTGCCGCGCGCAGCTGGCTGAAGCCGCTTTACCTCATTCGCAACTACGGTCAATCGGCTGCGTTGCAGGCAGGATTCGATCAGGCGCGCGGCGAGATCATCGTCACGCTGGACGGCGACCTGCAAAACGATCCGGACGATATTCCCCGCCTGCTGGACCTGATGGACGAGCGTCAGGACGTGGACGTGATCTCCGGCTGGCGCAAGAATCGCCAGGACAAGGCCGTCTCGCGCCGCCTGCCGTCGATTGTCGCCAACGGCGTCATCTCGAGAGTCACCGGCGTGCGGCTGCACGACTATGGCTGCGCGCTCAAGCTCTACCGCGCACCGATCATCGGCGACATCAAGCTGTACGGTGAGCTGCATCGATTCATTCCGGCGCTGGCGGCCGAGGTCGGCGCCACCATCATCGAAGTGCCGGTCAACCACCATCCGCGCACCCGGGGCACCTCCAAGTACGGCATCGACCGCACGTTTCGCGTGCTGCTCGACCTGCTCTGGATCAAGTTCTTCATGCGCTTTCTGCATCGTCCCATGCAGGCGTTCGGCGGCGTCGGGCTCACGCTGCTCGGTCTCGGGCTGCTGATCCTGGCCTACCTCAGCATCGACAAGCTCGTTCTCGGACATCCGATCGGCGGGCGTCCGCTGCTCTTGCTCGGGGTGCTGCTGGCGCTGATCGGCGTGCAGCTGGTGGCGACCGGCGTGCTGGGAGAACTCCTCACCCGGATCTACCACGAGCCGCAGGGGCGTCCACAGTACGTGTTGCGCTCTGCGCCCCGTCCGCGCCGGAGGGCGGCCTCTGAGGGCGCCGACCAGACCCCCGTCTGACGCCGAGCCGCCAGCGCGCGACGCGACGCGTCGTCCCTGGCGTGTCGTTGTGCGCATCGCAGTGGGCGCCGCGTTGCTGACACTGGTGCTGTGGTACGTCGATCCGCTCGCTCTGTGGTCCAAGCTGAGGGGTGCCGATCTGCGGCTGGTTGCGCTGGCCGTTCTGGTTTCAGCAGCGTCCAACGTGTTGTCGGCGTTGCGCTGGGCGCACATCGCGCGCGGGCTGGGCCTGACCGCGCCGAGCGGTAGACTGACCCTCATGTACGCGCGCGGGATCACCACCAACATGCTGCTGCCGGGCGCCACGCTCTCGGGCGATCTGCTCCGCAGCGTCCAGCTGTCGCGACTGGATAACCCATTCATGCGCAGCGCGCTGTCGGTATTGCTTGACCGACTTAGCGGGCTGTGGGTGCTGTGTGCGCTGTCGCTTCTCGCGGCGGCAGGCGTTGCCCTGTGGCGCGCTAACGGAGACGGTGGCGGGGGCAGCGTGCCGCACGAGCTGACGCTTTATCTGTTGGCCCTGGCCGCGGTGACCGCGGCTCCGTTCATCCCCTTGCCCTTCGGCGCGCTGGAGCGCTCGAGCGTGAGCCTCGTCGCGGCTTGGGCGGCGCGCTGGGAGCGGCTGCGGGAGCAGGTGAGGCAGGCGCGCCCCGCGCTCGTCGCGTCTCTGTGGCAATCCCTGGCGGTGCAGTTCCTGTCGGCTGGTTCGCTTTGGATCGGCTCGCTGGCCCTTGGTGTGTCGCTGTCGTACCCGGTCATGCTGGCTGCGGCCGCACCGATCTTTGTGATGGCAGCGCTGCCGATCGGCGTAGCCGGTTTTGGCACGCGTGAGCTCGCTGCCGTCGTTGTGTTGGGGTTCGCGGGCGTGCCTGGGGATCAGGCCACCGGAACGGCGCTGCTCTATGGGCTCGCGGCGGTGCTGCAGGGCATCGCGGCCGCACCGCTGTTTCTTGTCGATCGCTGAGACGCGGCGCGCCGGCACGGCCGAGCTGGCGCAGGGCTTATTTGGCGTGGATACTGTTCTGAAATTCGACCACGGGCTCGGACTCGAGCAGGTGGGTTAGTTCCGAGCTTGCACTGTCGAAGCGAGCGATCCAGTCTTCGAGCTCGGCGGAGATGGTCACGAGCGCCTCCATGGCTCGTCCCTGCTCTCTCTTGATCTGTTCCAGCGAGCCGGGGATGCTGCCCAGGTCGGCCAGCGTGCTCGATATCCGGGTGACGCGTTCGAGCAAGACCACCTGCTGCCGCTTGATCTGCCAAAGGTGGAGCTTGAGGTCCGTGATCTGCGATGGCTCGTCGGGTACGAGGGCGAGGGGCTCGACGGCTGCCCGGCCGCTGTCGATACTCGGCGGCGAAGCCCAGACCCTGCGCATCTGCGCCAGATCGTCGGCCAGGCGGTCCACCCGGCGGCCGAGCGCGATGGCTGCGACGACGACGGTCGCGACGCCAAGTGTCGCAACGCCCAGGTAAGCGAGCATGTCCATTTGGTCGCGTGTTTGAGCCGGCCTTGTGTAACGCGCCCGGGGAGCGGGCGTGAGCCGTGTTATGTCGGGGCTCGCGGGGGTTGGTTTGACAGGCCTCAGCGCGTGGCGTCCGACCACCGCCGCCGAGGCTGACTATCGTCGTGAGCCGTCGGCACCACCATCCACTGGGCCCACCCGACCTCGTAGTCGGTATCGGCCTGTCCCGAGCGGCCCTCGTAATCGGTGAGCTCTCGAATCAACGCTTCGATCCGCTCCGCCTCCAGCAAGAGGAACGTGCGTGCCCGCTGCGTGACGAGTTTCTTCACTGTGTCGTAGTCGCGCGTGCTGAAGATCGGGCGCGCCATACGTGCGTAGGACCTGAATTCCCTGGTGCCCATCTCGACATCCCTCCCTTACCGCGCCGCGATCGCGACGCGCTGGCAGCTTTCCGCCTAGTATGCGAGCCCACTTAGCAATGTCCAGAATGGTCAAAGATTTGTACGTGATTCTGTGCACGCATTCGCTTTCGAGGGCGGCGGGCGAGTCAAGGTTCAACGACTTCGTGCCCAGTCGTGCGTCGCCCGGGTCGCGCCTGCACGTCGTGGGAGTGAATGCAAACGTGCAGGGTGAGAAAGCTTACGTGGAGCAAACGCCAATCGATCGATCAACGCGATTGAATATTGACGTGAAGGAGGGCCGAGCTGACAGGGTTCAGCGTC
>DATJZQ010000022.1:0-25162 GCA_035499005.1 Burkholderiales bacterium
CCCGCGCACGGCGCGAGGGTGCGATCCAGACATCCTGCACGGCCCGCCCCGCGAGCACCCAGCCGAAGTGGACTTCGCACGAAGACTCGCGGCGGCCCCCGGGCTCGTGGACCACCACGGTCCCGTCCCAGGAGCCGACAAACTGGCCATAGAGCATCAGTTGCGCGGCTCGATCAGTGGCCGGCTCGTTGGTCAGCAGTGCCTCGGCAAGGGCAGGTGACGCAGGCTGAAGGTGATTCACGGTGGTCTCCTTGAGTTGACGGCGGCATGGTATCCACCCGTCAAGACCCGTTCTTGGAGAATCCTGCGATCGCCCTCGCAGAAGGGCTGTAACCCGCACGTCGACAGGGTCTTGGTAGAGTTGCCAGGCGTTTCAAGAGCCAGATATAGGCTTGGCTTACACCTTCGAGTAAGCTTGAGCAGTTCCGATCTGCGCCTGCTTCTTCCCGCGAACCAGTTGCATGCCTTCGCAGTCCTCCAACGCACTCCTCGAGGCCGGCCCGCCTGAGAGCGATGCCGCCGTCCTGCGCTTGTCCGGACGGTTGGACGCGTACTCGGTCGGCCATCTGTGGGACGCAGCCCTCGCCGCCCTTGCCACCCGCACATCGGTCCCCGTCATCGTCGACGCAAGCGGCGTGGCGTATTGCGACGTTGCAGGCGCCGCTTTGCTGGTGGATCTGCTGCGGCGCCCGCGCGCTCCAGGCGCCGAGGTCAGCGTACGCAACCTGCGCAGCCCGTTCGACCGCCTGCTTCGCCAGTTCGATCCCAGGGGATTCGAGGAACGCCCGCCGCCGCCACGGCTGGACGAGCCTCTGGCAGAGCGCGTCGGCGAAGTGGGCATCGCCGTCCTGCGCGAGGCTTACGAGCGCGTCGCGTTCGTCGGCGAAGCGGCCGCCGCCGCCGTCGACACGCTGGCCAATCTGCGCCGCATACGCTGGCGCGAGCCCGTGCTGATCGCGCAGCGCATGGGAGCGGATGCCGTTCCCATCGTGGTGCTGGTCGGATTCCTGATCGGCGTGATCCTGGCGTTTCAGACCGCGGTTGCGATACGCGACTTCGGCGCCGACGTCTTCGTGGCCAATGCCGTCGCGCTTGCCGTGCTGCGCGAGCTGGGCCCCTTGATGACCGCCATCGTTCTCGCGGGGCGCTCGGGCTCGGCCTTCGCCGCGGAGATCGGCACGATGAAGGTGAACGAGGAGATCGACGCCCTCATCACCATGGGCGTGTCGCCCGTGCAGTTCCTGGTGGTGCCGCGGATGCTCGCCGGATTCCTCATCGCCCCGCTGCTCACGGCCATAGCCAATTTCGTCGGACTGCTGGGGGGTGCCGTCGCGATGCGGACCTTCGGTATCCCGTTCGTGACTTACTTTCATCAAGTCCAGAGCATCGCGACCCTGGGCGACCTGTTCGGCGGCCTGGTCAAAGCCTTCGTCTTCGGCCTGCTGGTGGCGGGAGTGGGCTGCCTGCAGGGCCTCAAGACCGGCGAGGGGGCGAGCGCCGTGGGCCAGTCGACCACGCATGCAGTGGTCGGCGGCATCATCCTCGTCATCGCCGCGGACAGCATATTCGCGGTGATCTTCAACATTCTGGGCTTATGAGTATCGAGCCCGCCGTCATCCGCGTCGAGCACCTGACCGCGGGCTATGGAGAGCGAGCGCTGCTGGAGGATTTGAGCTTCGAGGTGCAGCGCGGAGAGGTCTTCGCGATCCTGGGCGGTTCGGGAAGCGGCAAGAGCACTCTGCTCAAGCACCTGATCGGGTTGTTTCCTCCGATGAAAGGTCACATCTGGCTCGATGGCATCGACATCGCCACGGTCCAGGGCGCTGCACGCCTGCTCGCGCTGAGGAGCATCGGCGTCGCGTATCAGAGCGGAGCGCTGTTCGGGTCCCTGACGCTCGCGCAGAACGTGCGCTTCCCGCTGGAGGAATACACCGAGCTGCCAGACGAAGCGATCGAGCTGATCGCGCGCATGAAGCTCGACCTGGTGGGCTTGCGCGATTTCGCCGACAGCCTGCCGGCCGAGGTGAGCGGCGGCATGCAGAAGCGCGCTGCCATCGCACGCGCCATGGCGCTCGACCCGGCGATCGTGTTCCTGGACGAGCCGTCCGCCGGGCTCGACCCGGTCACGTCCGCCGGGCTCGACCAGCTGATTCTGCGCCTCAAGCACGGGTTGGGCATCACGTTTGTCGTCGTGACGCACGAGCTGCCCAGTATCTTCGCCATCGCCGATCGGGTGATCATGCTCGATCGGCAGTCGCGCAGCATCGTGGCGGAGGGCCGCCCGCAGGAACTGCGCGACCACAGCGAGATCCCGGTCGTGCACCAGTTCTTCAATCGGCAGCCCGCCGCCGGGGTGGAGGCGGGCTGATGGCGGCGCCGAGGACGGGAGTGCTCACGTGAACGGGAAGCTGCCGTACTTCCGCCTGGGCGTCTTTCTCCTGCTCGCTCTCGCCGCGATCATCGCGCTCATCCTCGTGCTGGGTGCCGGCACGTTCTTTCGCAAGCAGATCGCGATGGAAACCTACTTCAACGAGTCGGTGCAGGGCCTCGAGCCTGGCTCGAAGGTGCTGTTCCGCGGCGTGCTGGTGGGCAGCGTCACGTATGTCAATTTCACCTACACGGAATACGAGCAGGATCGGCCGCTCGCGCAGCGCAAGCCGCTGGTGCTGGTGCGCTTCAAGGTCCGTCCCGACGTGCTCGGCCGGCTGCCGCCCGACGAGGTCGAGCACATCATCAATGGCGAAGTGCAGAAAGGCTTGCGCGTGCGCCAGGCGCCGCTCGGCATCACCGGGCTCGCCTATCTGGAGATCGACTATGTCGATCCCAAGGACAACCCGCCGCTTGCGATCGACTGGACCCCGGAGCACTACTACATCCCTTCCACAGCCAGCAACTTCGGGCGCATCCTCACCAGCGTCCAGGATCTCGTGATGCATCTGGCGAAGGTGGACGTGGAGGGCCTGGTCAACAGCATCAACACACTGGCCGCGACGCTGACGCGCAAAGTGGATGAGGCGGACGTAGCTCAAGCGTCGAAAGAGGCTGTGGCGCTGCTGGTCGATGCGCGCCAGACCGTACAGCAGCTGCGCAGGATCGTGGGCAACCCCGCGTGGGACGCGGTGCCGGGCAACATCGCGAGCGCCTCGCGCGAAGCGGCGGAGGTGGGCCAGGATGCGGCCGCAGCCGCGGCGCGCATCCGCAGGATCGCCGAGTCGGACCAGATCCAGAAAATCCTGACGCAGCTCGATCGCTCTCTCAACCGCGTCGATCGCCTCATCGCCGGGCGCGAGAACGACGTGGCCGCGACGCTCAACAATCTGCGCCAGATCTCCGACAATCTGCGCGAGCTGTCCGAGAATGCCAAGCGCTATCCTTCGGGCGTGATCTTCGGCGAGCCGCCCAAACCAAACACTCCCGCCGGCAGACGCTGACCGATGAAGCGACTTCTCGACGTGCTGGTGCTGTCGACCCTGCTGCTGCTCAACGCGGGCTGCGTCGACCTGTCTCGTCCGGCGCTCGCCAAGCACTATTACCTTCTCGACGCCGTGCCCAAGCCCGTCGACGAGGCCCCCGCGCAGGCGGGCGCCATCCGGGTCACGGGCATCGAGGTTTCGGCACCGTTCTCGGAGCGCACGCTCGTCTACCGCGTGGACCAGGAACGTTACGAGTCCGACTTCTACGACGAATTCTTTGTAGCTCCGCGCGCCATGGTCACGAGCGAGCTGGTGGAGTGGCTGAGAGTGCGCCGCGTGTTCGCGACCACGCTGCCGCCGTCGAGCACCCTCGACGCGCCCTACGCCCTCGAAGGGCAGGTGACCGCCATGTACGGCGACCTGCGCGACAAGAGCAAGACCGAAGCGGTGTTCAGCATTCAGGTGTTCGTCACGCACATGGGGAACCCGGAACGTCAGATCGTGCTGCAGCACATGTACGAGCAGCGCGTGCGCGTTCCCGACCGCAGCGCAGACGCCATCACAAAAGGGCTGAGTCAAGCGCTGCAGCAGTGCTTCGTGGAGCTCGAAGCAGATCTGCGCGCGCTGCAGCTCGGGCCCTGAAGCGGGCGCTCATCGACCTCGCCGAAGTCAGCGCGTGATGCGCAGGATCCGTGGGCGCGCGAGCGCGGCGTCGGCTGCATTGGCGCCGACCGGGCGCGCGGTCGGCAGCGTGAGGAACAGCGGTCCGCCGGGCATGTCGGCCCCAACGCCAGTAGAGAAGTGCGCGGACATGACAGCGCACAGCGGCGCCGGGTCGGCGCTATCGATACTCAGGGCGCCACCGGCCACGGCGGCGGCGAACATCAAGCCGGTCAAGGTTTTGGTTGCCATGGTTCGAGCTCCTCAACGCGCCAGCTTGGAAGCCGGCGTGCAAAGCACCCGGTCGTTCTTGAGCACGCAGTGCGAGTCGCCCAGGCTGAAGCGCGCGACCGGCGTGCCGGCCTCGCTGCTCACCCGGATGGCACCGTCGCCGGCCCACGACGCCGCTCCGGCCGTCAGCATCCCCGCGATCAGCAGTGCGTTGAATAAGTGATTGATCTTCATGCCTGCACCCCTTCCATGATGAGGACGCAGTGTAGGCCACCGGGCGGGTGCGTTATTGAACGGGTTTGCGGACCTTTGGAACGTTCTTGTTATGTAGAAATCACTTCATAGGAGGCTCCAGTGGCGACACGCGGATTCAGCGGAAGAGGCCGGAGCGGCGCAGCCGCGCAAGCGGGGCGCCTGCCGCCGGGGCAATTCGTCACTACGGATTTTCCGGTGCTGTCGGCAGGTCCCACGCCGCACGTGGCGCTCGAGGACTGGCGTCTCACGCTGCAGGTCGGGCCTCGCCCGGTCAAGAGCTGGTCGTGGGGGGATTTCATCCGTCTACCTGTGACGCAGATCACACGCGACATTCACTGCGTGACCAAATGGAGTAAGTTCGACACAGCGTGGGAGGGCGTGAGCATCCGGGATCTGCTGGCCGACGCCGCGCTGGAAGCGCCCACCGCATTCACGCTGGCGCATTCCTACGACGGCTACTCCACCAATGTACCGGCGAATGATCTCCTCGATGGCCGCGGCATGGTGGCGATCGCTTACGACGGCAGGCCGATTCCGGCCGAGCACGGCGGCCCCGCGCGGCTGCTCGTCCCGCATTTGTACTTCTGGAAATCGGCGAAATGGGTGAAGGCGCTGCAGTTCACCGAGCGCGACGAAGCCGGTTTCTGGGAGCTACGCGGGTATCACATGTACGGCGATCCGTGGCGGGAGCAACGCTACTCGGGCGACTAGCGGGTGAGCTTCTCCAACTAGTTTCCGCTCCGCTTGCGTCCTCCGCGCGACGCGGCTGCCGCATTGCTTGCGCGTTCAACCAGACGATCTGCTCCCATCCGCTTCGCCCATTCGGCAAACGCGTCAGTCGGGCCGCGCCAGCGCAGCTCATCGACATCACTGAACAGGTCGGCATCGGCCCTCAGCGTTGCCAGGCGCTTGAACAGCAGCGCAAGCTCGCGCTCGTCTCTCAGCACCTCGGGCGGGAATTTCTCCAGTGGCCCGTGGCGATTCAGCAGCCTCGCCGCGGTGACCGCACCTATGCCAGCAATGCCTGGATAGCCATCCGCTGTATCGCCGACCAGTGCGAGGTAATCGGGAATCAGCGCGGGCTCCACGCCGAACTTCTCGCGCACGCCGTTCGCATCCAGGATCTTCTTGGCTCTGCGGTCCACCTGCACCACTCGATCGCCGCGGACACACTGCGCGAGATCCTTGTCGGGCGTCCAGATGCAGACTTTCTCGACGCGCTCGTCGGCCGAGGCGATCTGCGCGGCCGAGGCCAGCGCATCGTCCGCCTCGAGCTCGATCATGGGCCAGACCGCGACGCCCATGGCGGCGAGCGCGTCTTCGACCGGGTGAAACTGCTCGAACAGCGCGGGCTCGATCCCGTCGCCGGTCTTGTAATCGGGCCACAGGCCATTGCGGAAGGACTCGATCACGTGATCGGTCGCCACGCCCAGATGGGTCGAACCCTTCTCGATCATCTGCAGCGCGCTCTGCAGCACGCCGATTACAGCGCCGTACGGCGCGTCCTTTCCCTGGTTGAAACGGCGCAGCCCGTAGAAGTGGCGGAACAGCTCGTAGGTTCCGTCGATCAGATCGACGATCATGCAATATTATGCAATGAGCAAATAAGAGGCGAGAGGGAGTTTGAGCAGCCGATCATGAACGAGGGTTTGAGTCAGGGGCCGCCGCAGAAGCTCAGATGGCAGGCGTTCCCGATCGTCGCCATCGAGGTGCGCACGCCGACGGTGAAGAGCTTCTTCTTCAGCCTCGTGCAGCCGCTGCGCTTCGTTCCCGGCCAGCACATGGACGTGCGCCTGACCGCGCCAGACGGCTATGAAGCGCAGCGCAGCTACTCGATCGCATCGGCGCCGGAAACCGGCGATCGCCTCGAGCTGGCCATCGAGTGCCTGCAGGAAGGCGAGGTCTCGCCGTTCTTTTTCGACACGGCCGCCGTGGGAGACGAGATCGAGCTGCGCGGACCGATCGGCGGACACTTCACCTGGTCGATCGATGATGGCGGCCCGCTGTTGCTGGTGGGCGGAGGCTCGGGTGTTGTCCCGCTCGCCTGCATGCTCCGGCATCGCGCCGCGCGAGCCAGCCGCGTCGCAGCCGCGCTCGTCTACTCGGCGCGCACCGCTGCCGATCTGATATTCGCCGATGAGCTGCGCGGCTACGCGCTGCGCGCAGATGGCCTGCACTACCTCCCCACGCTGACGCGCGAGACCAACCCACCCGCAGGGGTTCGTACAGGCCGCATCGATGCGGCGGTGCTGGGCGAGGCGCTTCAACGCCTGCCGAGCGCACCGAAGACCGTCTTCGTATGCGGTGCGAACCCTTTCGTGGAAACCGCGACGGAGCTTCTGCTCGGCCTCGGCGTGGCGGCCTCCACGATACGCACAGAGCGCTACGGTGGCTGAGTGGTGCTCGTCGAGCGGATGCGCCTGCTACAATGACCACCATGCATGCACATGATCTGGATCTGGGGCTCCCGGACGAGCCCAAGCGCGAGGACTTTGCCGACATCCAGACGGCGCTCAGGACGCAAGCCAGCGAGTTTCCGTTCCGCTGCGAGCTGAGCCTCGAGCCGCTGATCGCCTTCTGGACCGAGACCATGGCGGCGGAGGGCCCGGCGAAGGCCGCCTTGGCTCGCATCGTCGCCGACGAGCTTCGCCGCGCTCCTGAGTTGAGCGGCACGATCACGGACGTCTCCGTGATCGAGCGCCATCGTGACCTGGTCGACATCCTGATGGCGGCGGTGTTCCCGCGCGCCAACTGGGAGCAGGAGTACGGCGCCGCCATGTTCCCCTTCCAGCTTCGTGGCTTCTACGCGACGCCGCTGATGCGGCGCCTCTTGCTGGACGAGGAAGGAGCCATCCGCGCACGAGTCAACCTCGACACGCCGATGGTCGCAGCTATGCGGATGGGCTACGCCTACGCGCTGGTGCTGCGCCGCGTGTACGGCATCGAGGTCGACGTCGACTACCCGCTCATCTGCGCCGTCGACGATCCCGAGACCGGGCTCGAGCGCCACTTCCGCGTGTTCTTCGACTGGCGGTTCGAGGAGGTCGCGACCAGAAGCGGCGTGCCCGTATTGAGCGATGAGGTGAGACAGCACCTGCACGCGAACCTGCTCGATCCCGCCTGGCTCCGCGAAGCGCTGCCGCCCGAGCAGTTCGTGATTCGCGGTTTCACGATCTTCCGTGCGATGGAAGTCACCGACCAGGAGGTCCTGTCAGCGCTCAAGCGGGATCTCATCGACCGCGAGTCGGTCGTTTCCAACGAACGCTTTCTCGGGCTGCAGAACCGGCTGCGCACGCTGTTCCGCCGTCCGCAGCTGCTCCTCGGCCTGGCGGCCATCGACGGCGAGAGCGTGCTGGTGCTCAACTACGGTCAGCGCCACGAGCACGCGTGCATTTTCTCCGATTCCTCGCACCACCAGAGGCGGGATTTCGCCGGCTCGATCTTCGAGCGCGCGGTGAACGCAGGCAGGCCGCTCGTCATCCGCGATCTCGCCGCGCAGCCGGAACGGACGCTTGCGGAAGACGATGCGATCCGAAACGGCGTGCGCAACAAGGTCGTTGCGCCGCTGCACTATCAGGACAAGGTCATCGGTGTTCTGTCTCTGGGCTCGCCCAACCCGGGCGACCTGGACGCGCACCATCTGCCGAAGCTGCACGAAGTGCTGCCGCTCTTTTCCATGGCGGTCAGGCGCAGCATGGAGGAGTTCAATACCCGGGTCCAGACCCAGATCAAAGAGAAGTTCACGGCGATTCACCCGGTGGTGGAGTGGCGTTTTCGCAAGGCCGTGCTCGACGGGCTGGAGACACGCGGCAACCGTGCGGGCCTGGACCTGCAGCCCATCGTGTTCCCCGACGTCTACCCGCTCTATGCGCTCTCCGACATCCGCGGTTCGTCCATGCAAAGGGCGCTCGCGATTCAGAGCGATCTGCTGACCCAGCTCGGTCTCGCCCGCGACGTTATCCGGGCGGCGCACGAAGCCCGTCACCTGCCCGCGTTGGACGAGCTCCTGTACCGGATCGACAAGGCGACCGCCGAAGTGGAGAGCGAGCTCGCCGCCGGCGCCGAGGTCGGCGTGATCACACGCCTGCGATCCGACGTGGAAGGGCTGTTCGAGCACCTCCAGACTTTCGGCGCTCCGGTGCAGGCTCGCATCGAAACTTACCGCAGTGCGCTCGACCCGCAGCGCGGCGTGGTCTATCGGCGCCGCCAGATATTCGAGGAGAGCGTCACACGCATCGCCGAGACCATATCCGCGCGCCTGGACTTGGAAGAACAGGCTGCGCAGGCGATGTATCCGCATTATTTCGAGAAGCAGAAGACCGACGGCGTCGATCACCAGATCTACGTCGGCGCCTCGCTGGTGGAGGACGGCCGCTTCGACCCGCTCTACCTCAAGAATCTGCGGCTGTGGCAGCTGATGGTGGTTTGCGGCATCGCGGCGCGGGCCGACCAGCTCGCCGCGGACTTGCCTGTGCCGCTGCAGACAACACATCTGGTCCTGGTACAGCACGCACCGCTGTCGATCCGGTTCCGCTTCGACGAGAAGCGCTTCGATGTGGACGGCGCCTACGACATCCGCTACGAGATCGTCAAGAAGCGGATCGACAAGGCGCTGGTGCGGGGCTCGAGCGAGCGCATCACTCAGCCGGGCAAGATCGCGATCGTGTATTCACAGCCGGATGAGGCGGCGGAGTACCGCACCTATATCGAGTACCTGCAGCACCTGGGTCATCTCGGAGCCGAAATCGAGGACCTCGAGCTGGGCGAGCTGCAGGGCGTGCACGGCCTCCGGGCATTGCGGGTGACGGTGACGCTGCGGGCTCCCGAGCCGGAGCGGCCGATCGCGTTGCGCGCTTTCCAGCGGACGCCGGCCACCGTCTGACCCGCAAGCCGTCGAATCGACTGGCCGGTCGACGAGCACGAAGCCCTATTTCAACAGCGATTCGAGGTCGGCGCCGATGCTCTTGGGAGTGTCGGTGGGCGCATAGCGCTTCAGGACCGCGCCGTCCGGGCCGACCAGGAACTTGGTGAAGTTCCACTTGATCGCCTCCGATCCAAGCAGCCCCTTCTTCTCCGATTTGAGGTGCCTGTAAAGCGGATGCGCATTGCCTCCGTTGACGTCGATCTTCGCGAACAAGGGAAAGGTGACGTTGTAAGTGGTCGAGCAGAAGCGCTGGATCTCGGCCTCGTTTCCCGGCTCCTGGTGGCCGAACTGGTTGCACGGAAAGCCCAGCACCGCGAAGCTCTTGTCGCGATATTGCTCGTAGAGCGCCTCGAGGCCCTCGTACTGCGGAGTGAAGCCGCACTGGCTGGCCACGTTGACGATGAGCAGCGTCTTGCCGCGGTAAGCGTCCAGCTTCTGAGGCCGCCCCTCGATCGTGGTCACTTCGATGTCGTAGATGCTCATGTGCCTGCCTCCGAATGTTACGCGCTGCGGTCGAGCGCGAGGTGCGGCCCGATCATGGCCACTCGCTGCGCGGACGGTCGAGCGCCGCGCGGTCCCAGCGCCCGCAGTCTGCTGCGGCGTCGTAGGTGGACTGCACGAAATCGAGCAGCAGGTCGTCAGGAGCGGTAGCGCGGCGCACGACTTCGTACGGCAGGACGAACTCCCGCATCTCCCGGTGGTAGTAGGCTCCTTCCGGACGCACCGCGCGCCCGGCGTACCCGTCCGGTTCGGGATAGGTGTACGCGTAGAAGACGGGCTCCGGGATCGGACCGCCCCCGGGCCAAAACCCGCAGCTGCTGCACTCGTGCGAATACGCCTCGACCATGACGTAGTCCGGGCAGTTTGGCGCTCCGCCGCCGTGGCGCGGTGCCCGCCTCCCGGAAAAGCGCGTCGAAGCCAAGTCGAAACTGCCCCAGAAGAAATGCACTGGGCTCGATTTACCCAGAAAACGCCCGCGGAAGCGCTTGAGCACGCGGTCAGCCTGAAGCAGGATCCGCCAGCAGCGTTGGGCTGCGTCCGGGTCGTAGGACGCATGCTCGCGATCCTCGGCGAACGGGATCGCGACCGGCACCTCGACCGGGCCGGGCCTGAGCGTGACTTCGACGTGGAGCGCGCGCAGGGTGGCCAAATACTCGGCATAGAAGTCCGCCACCGGCCGGGCCACCAAGGGAAGCGCTCGCGTGGCTCCATCGCTGCTGCGCAGCCACAGGACGTGATCGAGGAAATCGAAGTCCACCGTTAGGCTGCGCCTTCCGCATGGCATCGCCGAGGTGGTCAGGCCACGCGGGGTGACATACAGCGCGATCTGCCACCAGTGATTCTGCATGGGGGCCAGCGCCAGCCGCGTCTTGCCGACGATCTGCGTCCACATGTGCAGCGTCGCGTACGTGTCCTGCCACTGCGCGAGCGGCAGTTCGGGCCATGTCGCGTCGGTCGCTGCGGTCATCGTTTTTCCGGGCCTGGTCGGTGCGGCAAGCGCACTCGCTTAGAGTAGCAGCCCTGCTTCAGCGTACCAAGACCCGTGCTGCCAAAAAAAGGCCCGCCGTGAGGCGGGCCGTAAGTGGAGCTCAGGAGATGAGCGTCCGAGGTCAGGTTCCATCGGCGTGGGTTGGTGCGGCGATGCGCGCGCGCTCGGGGCGCAGGCCGCGCGGCACGGGCACGATCATGCGCACGCGTTCGCGATAGGCCTCGTACTCGTCGCCGTGCGCCTCGAGCAGGTCTCGCTCCTCGAACTGGATCGCGACGAGGATGTAGACGGTGGTGCCGATGGCGAAGATGAGATGTGCCGCCGTCATCGTCGGCGTGGCCCAGAACGCGAACAGCCAACCCAGGTACAGGGGATGGCGAACCATCCGGTACGGCCCGGGCGTCGCGAAGCGCAGCTGCGTGTACGGCTTCCCGACCAGATACAGCCACACCTGTCGCAATCCAAACAGGTCGAAGTGGTTGATCAGGAACGTCGCAACCAGCACCTGCAGCCACCCGAACAGGAACAGGGCGTACACAATGGCCTGTCCGGCCGGATTCTGCACGTCCCAGACCACGCCGCCCATGGGCTGCCATTGCCAGAACAGCAGGATCAGCGCGAGGCTGGAGAGCAGAACGTACGTGCTGCGCTCCATCGCCTGCGGAACGAAACGAGTCCACCATGCCTTGAACGCCGGCCGCGCCATGACACTGTGCTGGAGCGCGAAGACGCCGAGCAGCACGACGTTGACGATCAGCGCCGACCAGAAAGACATCTGCGGCGCCGAGTCGATCGACTTGGGCACGAGCAGGTTTCCGACGAAGCCTGCAGCGTACAGAAACGTTAAAAAGAAGATCGCGTACGCGATCACCCCATAGGCAAATACCCCGATGCGTTTGAACATGAGCCCCTCTTGTGCTGGCAACGGGTATGCACTTTAGGTGGGGCCTGTATCGGGTGAATTTCAGTCCTGGCGGATTTTTGTTTCATTTGTTTCGGGATGCGCGAGATCGAGACCGCGGCCCCGATAACTAGTTGTATGATCCGAATTGTTCGAGATGAGAACGATGGCCACGATCCTGATCGTCGATGACGAACCCGACCTGCGCGACGTTCTGCAGGAGTACTTCGTCGCGCAGGGCTACACGCCGCTTTGCGCGGAGAGCGCGACCGCCGCGCGGGCGCTTGCCGCCCAGCATACGCTCGACGTGGCGCTGCTCGACATCACCATGCCCGGCGAGGATGGCCTCAGCCTTGCGCGCCATCTGCGAGAACGCTATGCCAGGCTCGGCATCATCATGCTCACCGCCAAGGAAACCGTGATCGATCGCGTGGTGGGCCTCGAGATCGGGGCGGATGACTATGTCACGAAGCCCTTCGACCCGCGCGAGCTGCTGGCCCGCGTCAAGAGCGTCCTTCGCCGAACCTCGTCCGAGCTCAGCGCCGAGCTCGGCGCCGAGCGGGTCCGCGTCGGGCGCTGCACATTCGATCGCGCTGCCCATCGCCTCACCGACGAGACCGGCATGGATGTGCCGATGACGCCGCTCGAGTTCACGTTGCTCAAGGCGCTGAGCGACCATCCGAACCGCGTTTTGTCGCGCGAGAAGATCCTGAACTTGAGCGGGCAGAGCGATTGGGACCCGTTCGACCGCAGCGTGGACCTGCGCATCCTGCGGTTGCGCAAGAAAATCGAACCCGACCCCGAGCATCCGCAGTACATCCGCACCGTGCGCAGCGAGGGGTACAAATTCGTGCCCGGAGGATCCGAAGAGAGATGAACACGCGCCGCGCAACCGCGCTGTTCGTATCGCTGGCGTTGGCGTTGGCCATGGGCGGCTGCATGCGCGAGACGGAGCCGCCGTTGCGCATCGGGACCAACGTCTGGATCGGTAACGAGCCGCTTTATCTGGCGCGCGATCTCGGGTATCTGCAGCGCGAAGCGGTGCAGCTCGTCGAATACCCGTCCGCGAGCGAGGTATCGCGCGCATTTCGCAACCAGGCGATCGACGGCATGGTGATCAGCCTCGACGAGCTGTTCGTGCTGGCGGTGGACGGTCTGCAGCCCAAGGTCGTGCTGATCGTGGACGTGTCGCACGGCGCGGATGTCGTCGTGGGCCGCTCGGGCATGCGCGCGATGAAGGATCTGAGAGGGAAACGGGTCGCCGTGGAGAGCGGGGCGCTGGGCGCCTTCGTTCTGAGTCGAGCATTGACGCTCAACGGGATGCAGGCGAGCGATGTGAGGATGGTTCATCTCGAATCGAACGAGCACCCGGCCGCGTACAAGGAAGGTCAGGTCGATGGCGCGGTGACTTTCGACCCCTACCGCACCCAGCTCATCGCCGCCGGGGCCAATACGCTGTTCGACAGCAGCCAGATCCCCGGCGAGATCGTCGATCTGCTCGCGGTGCGCGCGTCCGTGCTGGAGAAGAATCCGCAGGCGGTGCAGAACCTGCTGACCGGGTGGTTCAAGGCCCTCGACTATCTCGAGCGCGAGCCGAAGGATGCGGCGGCGCGCATGTCGGTGCGCGAGCAGATCACCGGAGAGCAGTTCCTGCGCGCATTGGGAGGCCTGCGCTTTCCTTCGCACGCCGACAACCTGAAAATGCTGGCCGGCCCGCCGCCGAGCCTGGTGACTTCCGGGCGGGAGCTGATGACGCTGATGGTGGACGCGAAGCTGTTGCGCAGCACGCTAGAGATCGAGGGCCTGCTCGCGCCGGGGCCGTTGCAGAGACTGCCGTTGTGATGCGGCTGGCTCCGGCCTCCCTCAAGCTCACGGTCCCGCTCGTGCTGCTCGCTTTCGCGCTGACGCTGAGCGTGCTGAACGTGCTCTATCAGGCGCCGCGCGAAGAACGCGCAGTCGAGGAAGACCATCGGGAGCGTCTGCTGCAGGAGCTGTCGCGCCTGCAGAGCACGCTCGAGTACCTGCTGCTCAAGGGCGATATCGAAGGCGCCAGGCGCGAGGTCGCGATCCTCGCCTCCAATCGCGCCTACACCGTGGTTGCGCTGACTGACGACGCGCACTCGGTCATCGCGGCCACGCGGCGAGCCTGGCTGGGACGTCCGGCAGCGGAGGTGCTGCCGAAGCTCGAATCCGGGCAGGCGGCCGGCGCGGCGCTTGGGCGCGGTGCACGGGTCGTCCTCGATGCCGATAAGAACGCGCTGCTTGGCTCCGTCGACATTCCGATGGGCAGCGACACCCGGGAGCTGCGGGGCACGCGCATGGGGCGGCTGTTCTTCGAGTACGACCTGGAGCGGGCGAAGTACGCTGCCCGGCGCCAGATCGTCGCTCAGTCGCTCTACTGGACGGGGTGGGTGACGGCGCTGGCGATCGCCTTGTGGATCGTGTTCCACTTCTTGTTGACGCGCCGCACCGATCATCTGGTCAGGGCGGCAGAGCAGCTCGCGGCCGGAAATCTCGCCGCCCGCAGCGGATTGCGGGGGCGGGACGAGCTGGCTCGATTGAGCCGGGCGTTCGACGTCATGGCGTCGGAAGTCGCGCACACCCAGACGCGGCTTCAGCAGGACATCGCCAAGCGCATCGAGGTGCAGCAGGCGTTGCGCGCGAGCGAGGAGCTGTATCGGGTCATGTTCAACGGTTCCATCGACGGACTCGCGCTCTGGAACCTCGGCGGCGAGATCGTCGACATCAATCCCACGCTGTGGAGGATGTACGGTTACAGCGACGCGGAATTTCACGCTCGCAACCCAGCCAAGCCGATTCGGCCGCCGCCGCGCCCGGCGCTGGCCGAAATTCTGAGCACGATCTCCAAGGGAGAGCCGTTTCATACCGAGCTGACCGATCAGCGCCGAGACGGGTCCAAGCTCGAGGTCGAGGTGCACGGCATTCCCGTCCAGTATCAAGGCAAGCCGCACATGCTCACGATCACGCGCGACATCACGGAAAAGAAGCGCGCATCGGAGCAGCTGGCGCGGCAGCGCGAGATGCTGCATCAGCGCGAGAAGCTGGCGGCGCTCGGTTCGCTGCTCGCCGGTGTGGCGCACGAGCTCAACAACCCGCTGTCGGTGGTCGTGGCGCGCGCCGCCATACTCGAGGAGCGTGACGACGCCGGCACCCGGGAAACGGCAGCGAAGATCCGCGCGGCGGCGGAGCGCTGCGCGCGCATCGTGCGCACCTTCCTCGCGATGGCGCGCCAGCAACAGCCGAAGCGCGCCCCCGTCGCTGTGGGCGAGGTGGTGGCGGCGGCGCTCGATCTCACCGGGTATGCGCTGAAGACGAGCGGTATCGAAGTGGAGCTCGATCTGGCGGAGCATGTCCCGCCCGTTCTCGGGGACGCCGACCAGCTCCATCAGGTGTTCATGAACTTGATCATCAATGCCCAGCAGGCGATGCAGGATCAGTCGCGCCGTCGAAAATTGACCATAACGAGCCGGTTCGAAGCCAGCGCCAACGCGATCCGCATCGCGGTTGCCGACAATGGTCCTGGCATCCCCGAAGCCGTGCGGAGTCGGATCTTCGAGCCTTACTTCACTACCAAGCCGGTCGGAGCGGGGACCGGCGTGGGGCTTGCGGTGTCTCTCGGGATAATCGAAGCGCACGGCGGGGCGCTCACGGTTGGCGGCGGTGAGGGATTGGGAACCGTGTTCACCATCGTGCTGCCGGCGGCGAGTCTCGATGGAAGCAGCACCGAGGACAGCGAGCCCCTGAACGCGAAGGCCACGCAACGTTCGGCGCTGGTGGTCGACGACGAGGCGGGGGTTCGCGAGGCCCTCGCCGAGATCCTGACGAGTTTCGGCCATCGCGTCGTCGCGGCAGCATCAGGACGCGAGGCGCTCGAGCGGATGGGCGAGCAGAGGTTCGATGTGATTCTGACCGACATCCGCATGCCCGATCTCGACGGCCGGGCGCTGTACCGGGAGATCGAGCGGCGCTGGCCCGAGCGGGCCGCTCGAGTCGTCTTTGTGAGTGGAGATACCCTCACCTCCACGCTGCGCGTATTTGCCGAGGAGAGCGGCCGTCCGGTGATCGAGAAGCCGTTTCTCCCGAGCGAGGTGCGGCGCGTGGTCGGCGAAGCGGTGGCTGGGCTCGCGCGCGACTGAGCGTTTTTTCTCCCCTCCTTTTCAAGGAGGGGTGCCTGCAGAGCAGGCGAGGTGGTTGGAGTTTTCGCGTGAACCACGCCATCGGCTTGCAAGCAGCTGAAACAAACGAAACAAAAAGCGCCTCGCCGTGAAATTCGCCTGACGCACCCTCGCCCTAGACTGGCCAGCCATACCCCGTTCGGGTCCGAGCGCAGCGGCATCGCCGCGGAGCCGGAGCACGAGCGGCAAGTCACTATGAGGGGGCAACGATGGCGACTTTGCAAATCTCCGGCAGCCCGATCGAATACGTCGAGCTCGGCGCGGGCGAACCCGTGTTTCTGCTGCACAGCTCAGGCAGCTCGAGCGTCCAATGGCGCGCGCTCGCGGAACGCCTGAGCCATCGGTATCGCGTAATCGCGCCGGACTCGTACGGCCACGGCGGTACAGCGCACTGGCCGGGAGCGAGGCCGTTCCACCTCGAATGCGAAGCGGAGATCGTCCTGGCCCTGCTCGAGCGCGTCAATGAGCCGGCGCATCTGGTGGGACATTCCTACGGCGGCGCCGTCGCGCTCCACGTCGCGGGTATCCACACCGAGCTCCTGCGCAGCCTCACCCTGATCGAGCCGGCCGCCTTTCATCTGTTGCGAGGGGCGGATACGCCGGCGTTGGCCGAGATCAGAGAGATCGCCGAGATCGTGACGCGTGCGGTTGCACGCGGCGAGTACGTCGCCGGCTTCGAGCACTTTGTCGACTACTGGACGAGCCCGGCTGCCGCCGCCGAGGTTCCCGCATACAAGCGGTTTGCGATGGCGTCGCGCCTGCCCAAGATCGCACTCGAATTCCACGCCACGCTCAACGAGCCGACCCGGCTCGAGGACCTGCGCTCGATGAGCGTGCCGACGCTCCTTTTGCACGGCACCGGTTCGCCATGGCCTACGCGGCGCATCTGCGATCTGCTCGAGCGCATCCTTCCGCGGGCGCGGCTGAAGACCATCGGCGGAGCGGGGCACATGTCGCCCGTCACGCATCGGGATCAGGTCAACGCGCTGATCATGTCGCAAATCGACTCGAATTCGCGGCAACCCGCACGCCGGGTGCAGGAGCTCGAGCCAGCTCTGAGCTGACCGGGCCGCTCGTGATGCTATGGCTATCACTTCCACTCTAGAGCGGGCCGGCCGGATCGCGGACGACGAGCCGACGGCGCAGGTCGTCCGGCTGAAGGACGGCCGCCCGGTCGCCCTGCGCGTTGCGGGCGCCGAAGACGCCGTGGCCGTGCAGCGTTTCGTGCGCGGTCTCTCGGAACAGTCGCGCCGATACCGATTTTTCGCACCGGTGCGCGAGCTCTCGCTTGAGCAGCTCGAGCGGCTCACGCGTTCCCATCCTCCGGACGAGCTCGCGCTGGTGGGCGAGATCACGGCGGAGACCGGCGAATCGCGCATCGTCGCGCTGGCGCAGTACGTGGTATGCGAGCCACTCGACGCTGAATTCGCGGTGGTCGTCGACGACGCCTGGCAGCGGCAGGGTCTCGGCATGCAGCTGGTCGGTGCATTGGCGGAGCAGGCGGCGCGCGCGGGGGTCACTGCGCTCAACGGATTCGTCCTTCCCGATAACTGGCCGATGCTGTCGTTCCTCGCGCGGCTCGATTGCGAGCTCGATGCGGACAGCGATCCGAACCTGATCCGTGCCGTCAAGCGGCTGGAAGCGCACGAGGCCGTGCTATGACGAACAGTTTGACCTCGGCGCCCGTTATCGCGCTGTCTCGCCAGGAGATCACGCCGACGGCGGATTTCCCCGGACATGCCGCGCCGGGCGTGAGGGTGTCCAGCCGCGGGCTGGGCTGGGAGACGCTGAACTTCGAGCGCCGCGACCATCAACCGGGGTCGCGTACCCTGGTTCAGGGCAGCCGGCGGCACCTGATCTTCGTCGGCTTGACCGGTGGGCGGATCGTGCGCGAGTGCCGCGGCGAGCGCGCGGAGTACGAGCTCAATCCGGGCTGCGTCGCCGTGGTCCCGGCTCGCACGCCGATCAGCTGGACCTGGGCGACGCGCATCAGTTTTTCTTTGCTGCGCCTCGACGCCGATTTCGTGGACCGTGTAGCCCACTCGGTGTTTGGCGCCGAGGCTCGCGGTTACAGCTTGACTCTCGGTGAGCGTTCCTGGGATGCGGGCCTCACCAACATCGCCGGAGTACTGGCGCGTGAGGCCCTGCGGGGTGAGCCGGGCGACCGCCTGTATGCGGAGTCCTTGGCCAACGTCCTCGCCGTGCACCTGCTCCGTTACTACGCGCAGCGCGCCGACGGCCGGGCTCTCGTCGCCGGTTCGGCCTCGCAGGCAACCGCGCCGTCGGAGACGCGCGGCAGAAACGGAGTGCACCCGCGGGCCGTCGCCGAGGCCGTCGCCTTCATCCACGACAACTGTGCGCGCGAGATTTCGCTCAGCGACATCGCCGCGGCGGCGCGCTTGAGCCCTTTCCACCTCGCGCGGCTGTTCAAACAGGCGATGGGCGTATCGCCCCACCAGTACCTGATTCAGCTTCGCGTCAACAGCGCGCGCTGGCTGCTGTCGGCCGGCTCCGGCGAGCGCTCGCTCGCGGAGCTCGCCAACGCGGTCGGATTCGCCGACCAGAGCCATCTCACGCGTCACTTCAAGCGCGTGCTCGGCATGACGCCTCGGCAGTTCAGGACCTGACGGTACCTCCTACTGCAGCGATACGTGCACGTCCTGCAACCCAAGCTGCACGCGCAGCTTGATCGCAACCGCCACACCATCGGCCTCGGTCAGGATCCCGGCGATGCGGACCTGATAGATTTGCTTGCCCTGGCTCACCGCCGGCTGAATGGCCGCTGCATAACCCGCCTCGCGGAGGCGCTCGTAGACCGCGATCGCTTCCTGCTGGTTCGGGGTTCGCGCGGCATAGATCTTGTAGTTCCCGACCCGGCTGGCAACGCCTGCGCCTGGCTTGAGCTCGGTCTCCTGCGCATAGGCGTTGAGCTGCGCCAGGGTGATCGCGGACACCGGGCGCGGCGGAGCATCGGGCGGTGCGACGTACACGGTCTTCGCTTCGGCCATCACGACGGGTGCATCACCACCGCGCGCGACGCTGATTTTGCCCTCGATCAGCGCGACGACCTCCTGCCCGTCGGCCGATTTGCCCCACAGATCGGTGCCGGTCACCGTGGCGGTGAGGGTGGGGAACTTCACCTCGATATTGCGTGCGTGCTTGGCCTTGTCATCCGATGGGGTGGTGAAACGGAACGCGCCCTGGCGTAGCTCCAGCCGGGCATTGAATCGCTGCTCGCCGCCCTTGCGCGCCTGCTGCACGCTTGCCAGCTCGAAGCGGGCGTTCTCACCCAGCTTGACCGCGCTGCCCTCGGGCAGACGCAACAGCACGCGGGAGCCGTCTCCGGTCGTGATGGTGTCGCCGCTCCTGAGTTGTGCTCCGGGCGCCAAGGGTTGCCGTTTACCGTCGCGCGTCAGCCACGCCGGCATCTGCAACTCCTCCACTTCGGCGTCCGCACCACGAGCTGAGAGAGGGGCCAGCAGGCTGACGCCCAGCACCGCGACGGCCACCGCAGCGGCGCGCGATTTACGCGGCACATCCATTTCCGTGATCCCTCCTCGGCTCCAGCCGACGCAGCATCATATACGCGGGCGCAACGGACGCGGATGCGGCGGGGATGTGCTGCGGGCCAACGCGGTCAGGGGTTGGCTTTCAGGTAATGGATGATCTTGCGGCGCACCTCCGCATCCTGCTGCTTGTAGAACATGTAAACGCCGGGCACCCACTTCTGCGGATTGGTGATCCACACGTCGAGGGCGGCGTCGTTCCACTCCATGCCCTTGAGCGCCTTCAGGAATGCCGCGGAATACACGAAATTCGGGAAGGTGCCTGCTGTGCGGCCGTAGATACCTCGCAGGTTTGGCCCGTACGGCGGCGCGACCGCGAGGCGCACCGCATTCGTCGCCGCGTGAGGCTCGCCTGATTCGAACGTCATCGTGTCGGGAGCATCGCGCACCGCTGCCTGTAACATGGCGAGGCGCACGACCCTTTGCTGCGCTGGCCCCAGCCAGCCGGTTGGTGGTGCCGTTACCTTGCCGTGGCAAACCATGCACTGCGACGTATACAGTTTCTCGCCGGCCGCGAGGTCGTCGTCCTGCGCCAAAGCCGCGGTCCCGAGCATCATCGCCGCCGCAACGAAGGCGGCGCTGGCATTCACAGAGTTCATGTTCCTCGCTCTCGCGAAACCTTGGCTTTGTCCGCCAACAACGTAACGCAACGCGGATGGTTGCCATTGATGTAGATCAATATCGGGCGGCCGGTGTTTGGCCCGGGGCCCCGCAACCTCCGGGGGCCGGGAGGCTGACCGGACGCGAGCGCCTTCCAAGGCGCACCCGGACGGCCCATAATGAGCGCTTCGTCAACTCGGTTTATCGCCCTATGGACTATCGAGCTCCGGCCTCGGTGAAAGAGGCGGTCGAGCTGCTGGCGCTGCACGATGGCCGCGCACACGTGCTCGCGGGAGGCACCGACCTGCTGGTGAAACTGCGTGGCGGCTTCGTTGCCCCGCAAGTGGTCGTGGACGTGAAGGCCATTCCGCAGCTCCGCGGCATCGAGAGCGACGCACGCGGGTTTCGCATCGGGGCGGCCACAAGCTGCGCCGAGCTTGCCGAGCACGCCGCCTTTTCCGCGGCATGGCCAGGGGTGGTCGAGGCGCTCCACCTGATCGGGTCGACCCAGATTCAGGGCCGGGCCTCCGCCGGCGGTAATCTTTGCAACGCGTCTCCGGCTGCGGACAGCGTGCCTGCAATGATCGCCGCCGGGGCGATCTGCCAGGTGGCAGGGCCCGCCGGCGAGCGCGAGGTGCCGGTGGAGAAGATCGTGACCGGGCCGGGACGGACTTCGCTGGCCCGCGGGGAGTTCGTCGTCGGGTTCCGGCTGCCGAAGCCGCCGCCGCGTTCGGGCGATGCTTACCTGAGGTTGATCCCGCGCACCGAAATGGACATCGCCGTGGTGGGCGTTGGCGTGTCCCTTGCGCTCGACGACAAGGGTGTCTGCACTCACGCGCGCGTCGGGCTTGGCGCAGTTGCGCCTACGGCGTTGCTGGTCGAAGCCGCCGGGAAAGCCCTGATCGGCACTCGACTCGACGCTCCCGCACTGGCGGCGTTGGCAGCCGCGACCAGCGCGGTCTGCAAGCCGATCGACGACAAGCGAGGCACGATTGCCTACCGCATCAAAGTGGCGGGCGTGCTCGCCCGGCGGACGGCGGCGATCGCCTTCGATCGCGCACGAGCACGCAATCCCTGATGGACGGGACGAGGAAATTCAAGGTGGCCACTAAACATCACGTAACCACGACCATCAACGGGGACCCAGCCGAGTTCCTGTGCACACCGGAGCAGACGCTGCTCGACGTGCTGCGCGACGTTCTGTACCTGACGGGGAGCAAGGAAGGCTGCGCCTCGGGCGATTGCGGCGCGTGCAGCGTCATCCTGGATGGACGGCTGGTCTGCTCCTGCCTGGTGCTGGGCGTCGAGGCCGAGGGGCGCGACGTCGAGACGATCGAAGGCATGGCGAACGGCGATGAGCTGCATCCGTTGCAGCAGAAATTTCTGGAGCACGCGGCTCTGCAGTGCGGGATCTGCACGCCCGGCTTCCTGGTCGCGGCCAAGGCGTTGCTCGCGCGCAACCCGGACCCGACCGAAACCGAAGTGAGATACTGGCTGGCCGGGAACCTGTGCCGCTGCACCGGCTATGACAAGATCGTGCGTGCGGTGCTCGATGCCGCCGCCGAAATGAGAGGGAACTAAAGCATGAACGACGTCACGATGAAGGGCCTGGGCGAGCGGATGTGGAAGGTGGTGGGCACACGGCCGGTGCGTCCCGACGGAGTGGACAAGGTCACCGGGCGCGCCAAGTTCGGAGCCGACCTGAACCTGCCCAACATGCTGATCGGCAAAGTGCTGCGCAGCCCGCATGCGCACGCCCGCATCAAGTCGATCGACACTTCGAAGGCGCAAGCGCTCCCCGGCGTCAAGGCGGTCGTTACGTCGGCCGACTTCAGCGACCTGCCGTCCGAGTTCATTCCGGCCGGCGAGATGATGGTCAACTTCCGCGACATGACGCGCAACGTGATGGCGCGCGAGAAGGCGCTGTACGAGGGACACGCCGTGGCGGCGGTGGCGGCCATCAGCGAAGCGGTCGCGGCTCAGGCGCTCAAGCTGATCGAAGTCGAGTACGAGGTGCTGCCGCACGTGATGGACGTCGCGCAGGCCATGCAGCCCGACGCACCGCTCCTGCACGAAAGCATGTATACCATCGGCATGGAACCCAAGCCGGAGAAGCCCTCGAACGTCGCCAAGCGGGTCGAGTTCGCGCTGGGCGACGTCGCCGCAGGCTTCGCCAAGGCGGATGTCGTGATCGAGCGCGAGTTCACCACTCAGCCGGTGCACCAGGGCTACATCGAGCCGCATGCCTGTGTCGCGAGCGTATCGGAGGATGGTCAGGCCGAGCTTTGGTGCAGCACGCAGGGCCAGTTCATCGTGCGCAACTTCTGCGCGAAGCTGCTGGGCATGGAGCTGTCCCGGTTGCGTGTGACTGCGTCCGAGATCGGCGGCGGCTTCGGCGGCAAGACCGTGGTGTACCTCGAACCGCTGGCGCTCGTGCTGTCGCGCAAGGCCGCACAGCCGGTCAAGATGGTCATGTCGCGGACCGAAGTGTTCAAGGCGTCGGGCCCCACCTCCGGCGCGAGGATCTGGGTCAAGATCGGCGCTACTCGCGACGGACGGATCACGGCGGCCGAGGCGCTGCTCAAGTACCAGGCCGGCGCGTTCCAGGGATCTCCGGTGCAGCCCGGGTGCATGTGCGCATTCGCCCCGTACGACCTGGAGAACGTGAAGGTGGTCGGCTTTGACGTCGTCGTCAACCGGCCGAAGGTGGCCGCGTACCGCGCGCCGGGCGGGCCGATCTCGGAGTTCGCAGTCGAATCCGTGATCGATGAGCTGGCCGGGCGCCTCAATCTGGATCCGATCGAGTTTCGTCTCAAGAACGCAGCGAAGGAGGGTACGAAGGCGGCCTATGGGCCGAAGTTCGGGCCGATCGGTCTGGTGCAGACGCTGGAGGCGGCGCGGGCGCACCGGAACTACGGCGTGCCCCTCAAGGCTAATCAGGGGCGCGGCGTCGCGTCCGGGTTCTGGTTCAACATCGGCGGCGAGACCTGCGCCGCGCTCAACCTGACTGAGGACGGCAGCGTGACGCTGGTGGCGGGCACGCCGGACATCGGCGGTTCGCGTGCCTCGTTGGCTATGATGGCCGCCGAGGAGCTCGGCATCGCGCTGGACAAGGTGCGGCCGATCATCGGCGACACGAGCGCGCTGGGCTACAACTTCCTGACCGGCGGCAGCCGCGTCACGTTCTCGAGCGGCATGGCGGTGATCGAGGCGGCGCGCGAGATGATACGGCGGCTGCGCGAGCGTGCCGCGAAGATCTGGGAAATCCCGCTCGACTCCGTGGCGTGGGAGGACGGGCACGCGCGCGCGGTGGGTGGCGCCAAGCAAGTCGCACCGATGCCGCTGGCTGAGATCGCCAAGACTGCTGGCAAGACGGGCGGCCCGATCGTCGGCTACGCAGCGATCAACGCGCAAGGCGCCGGGCCGAGCCTGGCCACCCACGTCGTCGACGTCGAAGTAGACCCGGAAACCGGCAAAGTCACGGTGCTGCGGTATCTGGCAGTGCAGGACGCGGGCCGCGCGGTTCACCCGAGCTATGTGGAAGGGCAGATGCAGGGCGGCGCGGTGCAGGGCATTGGCTGGGCGCTAAACGAGGAGTACATCTACGACAAGAACGGACGGATGGAGAACCCGGGCTTTCTCGACTACCGCATTCCGGTGTGCTCGGACGTGCCGATGATCGATACCGTGATCGTGGAAGTGCCCAATCCGCGCCATCCCTATGGTGTGCGCGGCGTCGGGGAGACTCCTATCGTGCCGCCCATGGGCGCCATCGCGAACGCGGTGGCCAACGCGACCGGCATTCGATTTACCGATCTGCCGATGTCGCCGCCGCGCGTGCTGAAAGCGATCGACGAGAAGCACGCAGCGACGAGCAAGTGACCCCCACCGCATCCCTCCCCTGCAAGCGGGGGAGGGGCAGGTAGCCGGTTGGCGCGCGTAATCCTCAGCGGCACGCTCAGGGACCTCGCGGGCGGCGACGCGGAGGTCGAGCTCGAAGCGCGCGACGTCCGGCAGCTGCTGCGCGCGCTCGGCGAGCGCTATCCAGAGCTCGCTCCTCATCTCGAACAGGGCTACGCCATCGCCATCGATGGCGAGATCTTCCAGGACGCGTGGTTCGCGCCGATCGGCCCCGACAGCGAAGTGCATCTGGTGCCGGCGATTCGCGGCGGGTAAAGAACACCGTTCGGGTGATGAGCCCGGTAAGACGCTCGACGACTCACCCGACGCGTGGTGAGATTGACAGGCGCAGCCAGGACGGACGAAACTGCGCGAGTGACAGCGTCCGGGGGCGCACTTCGTGCGCGGAGCGCTGTTCGTACTACTGAGGGGGTTCTATGAGACCAGCAGCCAGCGCGGTCCGCCGCGGACCATCCGTCCTTCTGGAAATTGTCAAGACATAGGGACGCCAGGTGAAGAGTTGAAGACGTGAGGAGGTGAACCCCTCACGTCCTTTGCCCTTCACCTCGTTCGCATTCTCACTCCTTCTTGACGTTCCCTCCGTGTACCGCCGGCTGCTTCGGCTGGTATCGGGGTCGCGGATGTGGGCCCTGTTCAGCGGCCACGGGCCGCATCCGCACGCACCGCGTTGCTACGTGCGGCGCGCGCGGCGTTGCCGAGAGCCGCGCTTCCGATGAGTACCGGTACTCGCGGTCGGGAGCTACTGTTGGCCGTGCTGCTGTGGTCTGCGCCTCTTGGTCAGGCGCATGATCTGATTACTGGAGAACTGGCCGAGCGCTACCTCGCACAAATACAGTCTCGCTTGGATGTGCTGCACTCGGAGCAACCAGTTCCGCTGCGTGCGTTGGCCGCAACCCAGCTTGGCCGCACGCTGGACGAGATCCATCGTCTGCTCAACCGTGATCTGGTTGAGCGTGGACGAATTCATGGTCTGGCGACCGAATACCTGGTGCGCGAGCTCGAGGCG
>DATJZQ010000023.1:0-13579 GCA_035499005.1 Burkholderiales bacterium
GATCCAGCCGTGGCTGCGGTTTACGTCAAAGGCGACGAGCTCGTGGCCGGGACCCGGCAGCCGCAAGAAGAACTCCTGGACGACATCGGCTGCCGTCACCGTCGCGTCAGTGACCGACTGGAACGCGAGCACGCGCGGCATCGCGCCGAGCCGGCCCCGCTCGGCGGCAGCCGACAGCGCGCGCTGCAGCTCACCTGTGAGGCGGTAGATCTGCTTGGCCGCATTGATCGGAAACGAGTTGTACTTGTACGGATCGTATTCCGGCAAGACATCCAGCCATTTCGCCTTCTCGAAATAGGGCAGGAACGAAAGGGCTGAGGCCATGTTCGCGAGCGCGGCGAACTTCGAGACGCCGATCGCGGCTGACACGAAGAACAGGCGTTGCGGCCGCGGCAGCGTCGCATCCTCCAGCCCGCGCACCGCGAGCAGCGCCAGCAACGGCGCGCCGGTTGAGTACCCACCCGCGTAAAAAGGCTTCCCTTCGGCACGCTGTGCGGTATGCCGTGCCGCCAGCTCGACTGCCGCATACCAGTCTTCCCACTGCACCTGGAGCAGCCCAGCGGGAACTGTACCGTGCCCCGGCAGCCTGAGCACGAGCACGTAAAATCCACGCGCCAGAAACAGATCAGCCAGCGAATGCATGCTATAGGGCGAATCGGTCAGCCCGTGCACAAGCAGCACCGCCCCGCGCACTTCCCTGGGAACCAGCTCGTAGGAGCGGTTGTACCGCTCATCGAGCGCGAGCTGCGCGGGAACGCTGCCCGGGTTGTAGCGGCTCACCGGGTCGCTCGAGGCAACTGCCGGATCGTGCATGACGCGCGCGCGCACTTCCTCGAACAGCCGGCCTTCGAGCGCCAGGTACTCGGCGAATGTCGTAGGCGCTCCGGCGCCGGGGCGGAATTCCGCGGCGAGCTCGATGCGATGCCACGGGTGCAGATCCGGCAGCCGGACGCGGGCTTGCACCGCGAAGACGATGACGATGGTGACGAAGACGGCCGCGACCAGGCCGCCGACGTACAGGGCCGCCCGGATCGCCCCCTTGGTCGTAGATCGGAGGAGACGGTTAATGCTCAAGGACGGTCAGCGCTGCGCCTTCGCCAGCGCGACCCTGCTTGTCTTCACTCGTGGCACCGCAGTTTCCCGAGCCGGCGCGGCCCTCAGGCCATCGAGGTATTGATCCACCAGCGCTTCAGCTTCCTTGCCCAGATCGAAGTAACCGGGATCGAGCAGCCAGTCGTAGATCAACCCATCGACGTACGCGTGCAGCCCGAGCGCTCCGCGAGCCGCGTTGATTCGAGGCGGCAACTGGCCACGGCGGACGGCATTGCGCAGCGCCTGCTGCATCATTTCCAGGCCTTGGGTCCGGCACTGCAGGATGCGCTGCGACAGGCCGTGCAGCTCGTCCACGTACTCGCACTTGCGGGTGAGGATCTCGAACACCCGGCGGCAGCGCACATCCTCCGCCGTCTGGCGCAGCACCTGCACGCAGCAGGCGCGCAGGCTGGACAGGGGATCCGCGGTGGAAACGTCGGCGGCCCGGCGGATCATCTCCTCCATCGGCAGCGCGACGCGGTCCAGCATGGCGGCGAACAGGTCGCCCTTGTTGCGAAAGTGCCAGTAGATGGCACCGCGCGTGACGCCGGCGGCGTCGGCAATGTCGGCCAGCGAAGTGCTGGTGACACCCTGCTCTCGAAACACTTCTTCCGCGGTGTCCAGGATCCGGTTGCGCGTCTCCTGGGCCTCCTCCTTGGTTCTCCTGACCATCGTTTCCCATGCCGTTGGTGGTGTGATATCGCTCACTTTACATACATTCGTGGATGTATGTAAACTGCCGCCTTGTTTCACGGTGCAGCCGCTGTCGCCCGTCCGCGACTGGGTATTCGCGGAGAGCGCCGCCCCTTCACTCACGGCTGGAGCGCGCGGGCACCTCAAACCTGAAAGCGAGTCAAAGTCCAAATGCGTTCGAACACCATCTTCAACGCCAGGCTGGCCGCAGCAATGCTCGCCGCCAGCAGCCTGCTGCTCGCAGCCGGATGCGGCAAGCCCGCGGCACAGCAGACCGCACAGATGCCGCCGCCGGAAGTGAATGTGGTCACGGTCCAGCCGCGCGAGATCGCCGCCACGTTCGAGCAGGTGGGCCAGACTGCGGGCGTGCGCGAGGTCGAGGTGCGCCCGCGCGTGACCGGAATATTGCAGCGTTGGAACTACAAGGAGGGCAGCGCGGTAGAAGCCGGCCGCAGCTTGTTCACCATCGATCCCGCGCCGTTCCAAGCAGCCGTTGCGCGCGCCGATGCCGATCTCGCCAGCGCGCTCGCCAAGGACGCTCAGGCCAAGCGCGATGTCGAGCGGCTGCAGCCGCTTTACGAGCAGGGGATGATCAGCCGCAAGGCGTATGACGACTCGTTGTCGGCAGTGGAGGTGGCCGCCGCCGGCGTAAAGGCGGCGCAGGCCGCGCTCACGCAGGCCAAGCTCGATCTCGAGTACACCCGGGTGGAGGCGCCGATCAGCGGCGTCACCAGTCGCGCGTTGAAATCCGAGGGCAGCCTGGTCGAGGCGCAGCAGACGCTGCTCACGAGCATTTCGCAGGTCGATCCGATTCACGTCATCTTCAGCATCTCGGAATCGGAGAACCTCAAGCTCCAGCGCGAGGCAGCAGCCGGGCGCTTGCGCCTGCCCAAGGACGGGCGTTACACGGTTACGCTGCGCCTGTCCGACGGCACGACTTATGCGCGGCCCGGCAGGGTCGACTTCAGCGACGTGCGCATCAACCCGGGAACGGGTACGAGCGAAACGCGCGCGGTTCTTCCCAACTCCGACCAGCGGCTGCGCCCCGGGCAGTTCGTGCGCGTCACCCTGGCGGGCGCGACCTATATCAATGCCCTGGCGGTGCCGCAGCGGGCCGTCCTCGAAGGGCCGAGCGGGAAGATGGTGATGACCGTGAACGACAAAGGCATGGTGGAACCGCGCCCGGTGGAAGTCGGCGAGTGGGCGGGCCCGGAGTGGATCATCACCTCGGGGCTCAATCCCGGTGATCGCGTCATCGTCGACGGTGTGATGAAGGCCAGACCGGGGTCGCCGGTGAAGATCGCTGAAGCTCCGCCCGCCACAGCTCCAGACCAGACCGGTCAGGCGCAAGCCAAGAAGCAGTAACGCCATCCAACGACGGGTCCGCTGCGCCGCGAACAGCGGATCGAGGTGAGGCTATGTTTTCTCGTTTTTTCATCGACCGACCGATTTTCGCCGCGGTACTGTCGATTTTCATCGTGCTCGCGGGGCTCGCCGCGATGCGCACGCTCCCGATTGCACAGTATCCGGAGATTGCCCCGCCGGTCGTGACGGTGCAGGCGGTCTATCCAGGCGCATCCGCCGAGACGGTTGAGCAGACCGTAGCCGCGCCGCTGGAAAATCAGATCAACGGGATCGAAAACATGATCTTCATGTCTTCGAACTCGGGATCCAACGGCGTGGTGCAGATCCAGGTCACGTTCGAGATTGGGTCGAACGCCGACCAAGCCGCACTCAACGTGAACAACCGCGTCAAGCAGGCCGAGGCGCGCCTTCCGGAGGAGGTGCGGCGGCAAGGTGTTACGGTGGAGAAAGGATCATCTGCCTTTCTTATGGTGTACGCGTTCTACTCGCCTGACAATCGCTTCGACGATCTGTACACGAGCAACTACGTCACGCTCAACGTGCTGGATTCGCTCAAGCGCGTGCCGGGCACGACCAACGTGCAGATCTTCGGCGCCAAAGACTACGCGATGCGCATCTGGGTCAGGCCCGACCGCATGACGCAGCTCAAGCTCACGCCGGGCGATCTGATTCGTGCGATCAATGAACAGAACGCGCAGTTCGCAGCAGGAAAGGTTGGTCAGACGCCGATCGGTCCGCAGCAGGAGCTGGTCTATACGATCACGACCAAGGGACGCCTGGCGGACGTCAAGGAGTTCGAAGAGATCATCGTCAGATCCAATCCCGACGGCTCCTCGGTGCGCCTCAAGGACGTCGCGCGCATCGAGCTCGCTTCGAAGGATTACGAATTCATCGGGCGGGTAAACGGTAAGCAGGCCACCCTGGTAGGGATCTTTCTGCAGCCGGGCGCCAACGCGCTGGCTGTGGCGGAAAACTGCAACGCCGTCATGAAAGAGCTGTCGGCGCGTTTCCCGGAGGGCCTGACCTACTCGAACGTTTACGACACCACGCGTTTCGTGAAGGTGTCGATCCGCGAAGTTGCCAAAACGCTGCTGGAGGCGATGGCGCTCGTGTTCGTGGTCGTGTTCGTGTTCCTGCAAAGCTGGCGCGCGACGCTGATCCCGTTTGCCGCGGTTCCGGTGTCGCTGCTCGGTACATTCGCGGGGCTGTACCTGCTCGGCTATTCGATCAACACCCTGACGCTGTTCGGCATGGTGCTGTCGATCGGTATTGTGGTCGACGATGCCATCGTGGTTCTCGAGAACGTCGAGCGCATCATGCGCGAGGAGCACAAGCCTGCGCACGACGCCGCCATCCAGGCGATGCAGGAAGTGACCGGTCCGGTGATCGCGATCGCCCTTACGCTGTGCGCGGTGTTCGTACCGATCGCGTTTCTGGGCGGATTGACCGGCGAGCTGTATCGCCAGTTCGCGGTGACCATCTCCATCGCCGTGGTGATCTCGGCAGTAGTGGCGCTGACGTTGACTCCGACTTTGAGCGCCCTGATGCTCGAACACGGTCATCGCCCACCCGGACGTTTCTTCCGCTGGTTCAACGCCTGGTTCGGGCGCGTCACGGGACGTTACGCCGACGGCGTCGGCTTCGTGCTCCGGCGCGGAAGCATTGCAATGGTGTTGTTCGCCGGCATGGTCGCACTCACCCTCTTCTTGTGGCGCATCACGCCAGGCAGCCTGGTTCCGGACGAGGACCAGGGCTATTACATCGGCGCGGTGTTTCTGCCCGATGGCGCCACTCTGCAGCGTACCGACAGGGTGGTCGCCAAAGTCCAGGAGGCGATGCTGTCCAACCCCGCGAATCAGTATTCCGTGGCCTTCACGGGCATGGACTTCCTCGGCGGCGGCTTCCGCAACAGCGCCGCCACGATCTTCGCCAGCCAGAAGCACTGGGACGATCGTCCCGGGGTGTACACGAAAGAGCTGGTCGGCGAGTTCTTCATGAAGACGGGAGGCATCAAGGAAGCGCTGGTCCTGGCATTTGCGCCGCCGCCGATATTCGGCCTGGGCAACGCCGGCGGCTTCGAGTTCTACATCCAGAACCGCGGTGAAGGCGGCGCACAGCGGCTAGCGCAGGTCATGGGACAGTTTCTTGCGCGCGCCAACCAGGATCCGATGCTGGGCGGAGGCGGCGGTTACGTGCAAACGCTGTGGCGGCCCAACGTGCCGCAGTTGCGAGTCGATGTCGACCGTGAAAAGGCGAAAGCGCTGGGTGTTCCCATCGATCAGCTCTACAACGCCGTGGCGGCCACGCTCGGCACCTACTACGTCAACGACTTCAACAAATATGGCCGCACGTGGCAGGTATTGATGTCTGCCGAACCGAGCTACCGCAACAGCCCGGAGGCGATCGGCGACATCTATGTGCGCTCCGAGAAGGGCGAGATGATTCCGCTCAAATCGCTCGCTTCGGTGCGCTACTCGTCAGGCCCCGATTCCCTCGACCGGTTCAACAATCTGCTTGCGGTGAAGCTGCTCGGCCAGGGAGCACCGGGCGTCTCTTCGGGCCAGGCAATCCAGGCCGTCGAGCGCATCGCCAAGGAGGTGCTGCCGCCCGATTTCAGCTACGACTGGGGTGGCGCATCTTTTCAGGAGAAGCGTTCCGCGGGAACCTCAGCGATCGCTCTGGGTATGGCCGTCGTCATGGTGTTCCTGATTCTCGCAGCACAATACGAGAAGTGGTCCCTGCCCTTGTCGGTGCTGCTGGCGCTGCCATTCGGAACCTTCGGCGCGCTCACGGCGGTTTGGCTGCGCGGCCTCACCAACGACGTCTACTTCCAGATCGGTTTGGTCACCTTGCTCGGGCTGGCGGCGAAGAACGCCATCCTGATCGTCGAATACGCGGTTCTGAAGCACCACGAAGGATTATCCACGTCCGCTGCAGCTCTCGAAGCCGCGCGGCTGCGCTTCCGCCCGATCCTGATGACTTCGCTGGCTTTCATTCTAGGCGTGCTGCCGCTCGCAATCTCGACCGGCGCCGGCGCCGGCGCGCGACACGCGGTAGGCACCGGCGTCATGGGGGGAATGCTGGCTGCAACGTTCCTTGCCATCTTTTTCATTCCGCTTTTCTTCAAGCTCATGACCGACGGCAAGCCGTGGGAAAAGCGGTCGACGCAGGAGCTACGCGAAGAAATCGCGCAACACAAACAGGCGCTCGCGCAACGCGCGGGTGGGTCGAGTTGAGCGTGATTTCGTGATGCGGGCCACGTTTCGCATGTTGTTGGTGGCCTTGCTTCTGCAAGGCCTCAGCGCTGCCAGCCGAGCCGACGAGGGCACCGGCAGGGTCGTGCTCGGCCAGATCTCGCTCTCCTTCTACGCCGTCACGGGCGCGGTCGTACGCGAGGTTCTCGAGCGCCTCGGCCACTCCGTCGAAATCGTGCAGGGGAGCCACGGACAGATTTTTCCGCGCCTCGGCGCCGGCGAAGTGGACCTGCTGGTGGCAGCCTGGCTGCCGTACGGGCATGCGACGTACTGGGAGCACTACGGCGGTCGAGCCGAGGTGCTGGCCGTCCTTTACGAAGGTGCTCGCTTCGCGTGGATGGTGCCCAAGTATGTTCCCGCCGACCTGGTCGGTGAGATCGATGATCTGAAGCGGCCGGAGGTTCTCGAACGAATGGAAAAGACCATTCAGGGGACCGGCCGGGACTCCGGCAACATGATGGTGTCGGCCGATGTGATGAACGCCTACGGACTTGAACAGGCGGGCTACCGGCTTCTGCCGGGCACGCTGTCCGAGTTCTACGGGAACTACGATCGCGCAATCGCGGCGCGCGCCTGGTTCGTCATGCCGCTGTGGTTCCCCAACTTCGTCAACCGTGTGGGCGACATGCGTCCTATCGATGACCCGAAGGGGTTGCTCGGGCAAGCTAACGAGGGTTCGCTGGTCGCAAGCCGCGCCTGGGCCAGGCGTGCGCCGGAGCGCACCCTGCGTGTGCTGCGTCGCATGTACGTCGGGATGGATGCAATAGAAGCAATGGATTATTCGGTCAACCGCGAAAAGAAGAGTCCGCAGGAAGCCGCCCGCGCCTGGATGGAACAGAATCAGAGCACCGTCGAGGCGTGGCTCGCTCTACCCTGATCGCCGTCCGGGCGGATCGCTGCATGTCATCCACCAGCATGAGCATTGAACCAAGCCAGCATGCGCTTCCACCCGTCCTCTGCGGCCCCTTTGCGATAGCTTGGGCGGTAGTCCGCGTTGAAGCCGTGCGGGGTGTCGGGGTAAACGATCAGCTCGGAGCCACTGGCTCCGCGCGATAGGGCCGTACGCATTTCGTCGACGCTTTGCACCGGGATGCCCTGGTCGGCACCACCGTAAAGACCCAGCACGGGGACTCGCAGAATCGCGGCGAAGTCGATCGGATTCCGGGGCATCAACGCGTTCGGCTGGCCCGCGAGCCTGCCATACCATGCAACACCCGCATTCACTCGCGGGTTGTGCGCGCAGTACAGCCAAGTGATACGCCCGCCCCAGCAAAAGCCGGTGATCACGAGGCGATGTACGTCCGCATTGCCGGTGCCGCCCGCCCACGCTACCGTGCTATCCAGATCGCTCATGACCTGCGCATCGGGGACCTTGCTCACCACATTGGTGAGAATCTCCTGAATGTCTTTGAGCTGGGAGACGTCGCCCTGACGCGCGTAGAGCTCGGGCGCCACGGCGAAATAACCCGCTTTGGCAAGGCGCCGACACAAATCCTTGATGTGTTCGTGCACGCCAAAAATCTCCTGCACGACGAGCACCACGGGAAATGGACCGCCGAGGTCCGGCATCGCGCGATAGGCCGGAATCTGCCCGTCGGCAGTCGGGACCTTGACCTCACCGGCAATCAGCCCGTGGCTGTCCGTCGTAATGGTTTGCGCCGATACCGGCTGGACGGCAACGGCAAAGCCACTCGCCAGGACACTGGCGACAAAGCTGCGCCGGCTCCATTGCCTTTCTCCGATCAGGCTGCGCGCCTCCACCAGGATTGCTCCCTCCTTCAATCTCGTTGCGAGCCCCTGCGGGCGACGGTTGGAATTGGTCGGCTCGGCGACCGGTGCCGCCTGCGCGTCGGACAGGGATCCGCCCACCGACGAGGCGGAACCATTGTCCGGGCGTGCCGACTGCAACTCGTTCAGGCGCAGCAGCGCGTGACAAAACACGTGAAGGGCCTCCTTGATCGCCGTACGTGAGTCGTCGTCCAGGCGTTTGGATGCAATCCCCAGACCGGTGAAAAGAACACGCACCCGTCCGCTCAGATCGCTCGCCTCGCGCGGCGGAACACCGGGGACGACCTCGGCGAGCCGCATGATTTGATCGTCGAGTCGAGTCGCCTTCGCATACGCCGCCACCAGCCGGTGGATTTCCTGCTCGGTCGTGGCTTCCTGGACAGCCTGCTGGATCGAAGTCATTTGCTTGAAATGTCCGCTTGTCGTTTGAGGCTCCTATTTGACCACGCGTCTGTAAACAGAACATTGCAAGGCCGGCACGATTTGCATCGACCAGGCTGAACCTGCCCTTACGATGGGGTGCCCCGCTTCAAGGACAGTTGGAGTACCATTCGCGTCCTTCGCCGTGCCACGTCCGAATGACAAGGACGCGCCCGGCGCGGTGCTTACGTTCGTCACTTCTCCCTTGACCAGCTTCGACTATGTGATCGTGGGCGCGGGCTCGGCGGGCTGCGTGCTCGCCAACCGCCTGACCGCCGACGGGCGCGCGACCGTGCTGCTGCTCGAAGCGGGCCCGCGCGACAAGGACTTCTGGATCCACGTGCCGCTCGGCTACGGGAAGTTGTTCGCGCGCACCGACGTCAACTGGGCCTATCAGTCCGAGCCCGAGCCGGCGCTCAACGGCCGGCGCGTCTTCACGCCACGCGGCAAAGTGCTGGGCGGCTCCTCGTCGATCAACGGTCTCGTTCACATCCGCGGCCAGCGCGAGGACTACGACGGCTGGGGCGTGCCCGGTTGGAGATTCGGCGATTTGCTGCCGTATTTCAAGAGATCGGAGGATCATCAGCGCGGCGCGAACGAGTGGCATGGCGTGGGCGGCCCCATCACCGTCTCCGATCTGCCGGACCGGCACGAGCTGTGCGACGCCTTCATCGCTTCAGCGATGGCGCTCGGCATTCCGCGCAACGACGATTTCAACGGCGCCACGCAAGAGGGCACCGGCTACTATCAGGCCACGGCGAGAAATGGCCGACGCTGTAGCACTGCGGTGGGCTATCTGCGTCCCGCGCAGAAGCGCCCGAACCTGCGGGTGGAAGTCAAGGCGCTCGCGACCCGGTTGCTGTTCGATGGCAAGCGCGCCGCCGGCGTGGCCTATGAAGCGGACGGCGTAAAGCGCGAGGTCCGCGCGACACGCGAGGTGATTCTTGCCGCGGGCACGATCAACTCGCCCCAGCTTCTCCAACTCTCGGGCGTCGGCCCCCGCGCTTTGCTCGAGCGCCACGGCATTCCCGTCCTGCACGACGCGCCCGGCGTAGGCGAGGACCTGCAGGACCACTTCTACTGCCGGACTTTCTGGCGCTGCACCCGCCCGATCACGCTCAACGACGACATGCAAAGCTGGTGGCGGCAGGCGAAGATCGGTCTGCAATATCTGCTGTTCCGGCACGGCCCGCTGACCGTCAGTGCAGGTTACGCCGCTGCTTTCGTGCGTACTCGGCCCGAGCTCCCACGCCCGGACGCGCAGCTCTACTTCATCAACTTCTCCACCGCCAAGCGGGGCGGCGTGCTGCACCCGTTTTCCGGCTTCACGCTGTCGATGTCGCAAACCCAGGTCGAGTCACGGGGCCATGTGCACATCGCATCGCCCGACCCGCGCGCTGCCCCCTCGATCCGCTATAACTATTTGGCCACTCCCAACGATCGCCGTGTGATGGTGGACGGCTTGAAGCTCATCCGGCGCATCGCCGGCACCGCCCCCTTGCGCGACTATGTAGCAGCGGAGGAATTTCCGGGGCCGCGCGTTCAGAGCGATGAGGACTGGCTGGCCTTTTGCCGCGAGGCCGGCGACACGGTGTTCCATCCAACCTCGACCTGTCGCATGGGGACGGACGCGCGCGCCGTAGTCGACCCCGAGCTGCGCGTCCGTGGGATCGAGCGGCTCCGCGTGGTCGACGCCTCGATCATGCCGTCCGTTCCCTCGGGCAACATCAACGCCGCAGTGATCGCGGTTGCCGAGAAGGCGGCCGATCTGATCGGTAAAAATCCCGCATGACCGGCCCGCTCTCCGGCCAGGTCGTTCTGCTGACCGGGGCGTCCGAGGGCATCGGCCGCGCCCTCGCGCATGAGCTTGCGCGGCAGCGGCTCTCTCTCGTGCTCGCAGCGCGCAACGGCGAACGGCTGGAAGAAGTCAGGCGCGAGTGCGAGGCCCGGGGCAGCGCTGCTCTGAGCGTGCCGACGGACCTGCTCGATCCGCGTCAACGTCAATCGCTGATGGATGCGACGCTGGCTCGGTTCGGCCGTCTCGACGTGCTCATCAACAACGCGGGCGCCACGATGTGGTCGCGCCTGGACGCGCTGGCTGATCTCGCGGTACTCGAGAGGCTGATCGACATCAACTATCTGAGCCCCGCGCATCTCACCGCGCTCGCGCTGCCGTGGCTCGAGCGCACGCAGGGGCGTTTGGTTGGGATTGCGAGCCTGGCCGGTTTCACCGGCGTGCCCGAACGCTCGGGGTATGCGGCGAGCAAGCACGCGATGGTCGGCTTCTTCGAGTCGCTGCGCATCGAGCTGCAGGGCTCCGGCGTCACCGTCACCATCGTTGCGCCCGACTTCGTGCGCTCGGAAATTCATAAGCGCGCGATCGGCCCCGATGGCCGGCCGCTGGGCACGAGCCCGATGCAGCAAGAGCGCATCATGAGCGCCGAGCAATGCGCACGGCTGATCGTGCCGGCGATCGAGCAGCGCAGGCGGCTGCTGATCATGTCCCGACGCGGGCGACTCGGACGCTGGCTCAAGCTTTTCGCTCCCCGCTTGGTGGATCGGATAGCGGCCGCCGCAATCCGCGATCGGCGCTAGCGGCGCTCCCCCTCATCCCGCCCTACTCCGTGAGAGGGGTGAGCGCTCATCCAGCTTGATCGGCCGGCGAAGCCGGCTGCTGCAGCCCTATCGCCGGTACCGCCCTGCCGCGCTCGAACAGCAGATACAGGATCGGCAGCACAATCAAGGTCAGCACGGTGGCGCTGATCAGGCCCCCGATCACCACCAGCGCCAGCGGCCATTGAGTCTCGGAACCGATGCTGGTGGAAAGCGCCATCGGCAGCAGCCCCAGCATCGCGAGCAGGGCCGTCATCAGTACAGTGCGCAGCCGCACCTCTGCCCCTTCGGTGACCGCACGCTCCGGCGTGAGCCCGCTCGCGCGCAGCTGGTTGAAGTAGGTGACCATGACCACACCGTTGAGCACCGCCTGTCCGAACAGCGCGATGAAGCCGATGGCTGCGGACACCGACAGAGGCGTTCCGGTCGCGTAGAGCATCACAACACCCCCAATGAGCGCGAAAGGAATGTTGAGCACGATCAGCACGGCGTGGCGCAGCGACTTGAATGCGTTGAACAGCAGCAGGAAGATGATCAGAATACTGAGCGGAACGATGATCGACAGGCGCTCCATCGCCCGCTTCTGGTTCTCGAACTCGCCCGACCAGGAAATCGCGTACCCCTCGGGCAGCTGCACCTGGCTCGCCACACGCGCCTGCATGTCCGCCACCACGCTCCCCATGTCGCGGTCCTTGATGAACACACCGATCGACAGCACGCGTTGACCGTTCTCCCGGCTGATGTTCATCGCGCCGCCGGCCGTGCGGAAATTCGCGACCTGCGACAGCGGTATGAACTGACCGTCGGGCGTGCTGACCAGGATGTCGCCCATTTTGTCGAGGAGCCGCTCCGCCTCGCGCACGCGCACGACGACACCGAAGCGCCGTTCGCCCTCCCAGATCTGGGTGGCGGCGCGTCCGCCCAGCGCCGTTTCGATCACATCGTCGATGTCCGCCACATTCAGCCCGTAGCGGGCGGCGCGCTCGCGGTCGACCTCGATCATCACCTGCGGCAGCTCCCCCTCGCGGTCGATGAAGGCGCGGACGACGCCAGGCACGCCGCGCACTGCCTCCAGCGTTTTTTTGCCCTGCTCTTTGAGCACGCCGAGGTCGTCGCCTGCCACCTTGATCACGATCTGGCCGTCGATCTGCGAGATGCTCTCGAGCACGTTGTCGCGGATCGGCTGCGAGAAGCTGGTGTCCAGCCCTGGCAGATTCTGATCGAGGAGGCGGTCCATCTGATCGAGCAGCTGGCGCTTGGTGACGCCCTTGCGCCACTGCGACTCCGGTTTCAGGTCCACCAGGAGCTCGGCCATGCTGATGAGCTTGGGATCGGTGCCGTCCTCGGGGCGCCCGGTCTTGGAGATGACCGTGTTGACTTCGGGAATGGTGTGCAGCAGCGCTCGGACCTTGCCGAGCAACGCCTGCGCTTCCGACACGGACACACTCGCGGGCATGGGCAGGTTGATCCAGATCGAGCCTTCGTTGAGCTCCGGCAGGAACTCGCTGCCCAACCGAGGCACGAGCGCAAGGCTCGCGGCCAGAGCCGCGGCGGCCGCGGCCAGCACTGGCGTCTTGTGCGCAAGAGCCCAGTCAAGGATTGGGCGGTAGAACGCCTTGCTGCGCCGGACCAGCCAGTTTTCTTCGTGGGGCATTCGCTTTCCGAGCAGGAGCAGACACAGCAGCGGCACGAGGGTCAGCGATACAACGAGAGAGCCGACCAGAGCGGAGCTCACTGACCACGCCATGGGCGCGAAGATCCGTCCCTCGTGGCGCTGCAGCGTGAAGATGGGGATGTTGGCGGCGATGATGATCAGCATCGAGAACAACGTGGGCCGCCCTACCTCCAACGTCGCCTCCAGGACCCGAGCGGTGCGGCGCTCACGATGCGTCTCCCCGCTGCCCTGCGACAGGTTGCGGAAGATGTTCTCCACCACGATTACCGCGCCGTCGACGATGATGCCGAAGTCCATCGCACCGAGCGAAAGCAGATTGGCGGGAATGCCCACCCACGTCAGGCCGAGGAACGTGGCCAGCAGCGACAGCGGAATGACCAGAGCGACGATCGCCGCCGCTCGCAGATTGCCCAAGAACAGCAGCAGCACGAAGGTGACCAGCGCGGCGCCCTCGGCCAGATTGGTGAATACGGTACGCAGCGTCTTGCCGATCAGCCAGGTGCGATCGTAGAAGGAGACGATCTGCACGCCCTTGGGCAGCACGTAGCGGTTGAGGTGATCGATCTTTGCCTTGAGCGCTTTCAGCACGCGCGACGGATTCTCGCCCTGGCGCATCAGCACCACGCCCGTCACCACGTCATCGTCGGCGTCCTGGCCCACGATGCCCTGCCGCGGGACG
>DATJZQ010000024.1:0-6293 GCA_035499005.1 Burkholderiales bacterium
CGAAACCCTTCTCCGCGAGGAGCATACGAGCGTCCGCCGTGAGCACATCGCCGACGCTCAGGCTCGGCGCCCAAGGTGCGGGCGCGGTGGCCGCCTCGCCCGCATCACCGGGCCCTCTGGCCGGCAGCACCGCGATGCGGCGGACCGTCTGTGAAGGGGGTGCTGGGCTCTGCGTCGCGCAGCCGAGCACTCCGAACAACATCCACGTCAGAGCTCTTCGCTTCATCGTTGCGTTCCCGTCGCTTCGCCGCAGGCCCGAATCGCAGGATCCGTGCACTGTTCGCCACGACGGCGACAACCGCGATAGTCTGAGCCAGGGCACCGGTGAGCGGATCGAGCAGTCCGGTTGCCGCAAGGGCAATCAGCAGCATCGAGAGCCCGAAACGGTGTCGGGCTTCTCGGCTTGGGCACGCTCCTGGTGCATCTCCAACCCGCGTCGCGACGAACTCATCAGAAAGCGAACGTATCGACCGCGGAGGAGCAAGTCAATTCGCGTCAGCTCACTCACCTGCCGTGTCCTCGACCGAATCCCCGGCTTGAACCCGAGCCCTGGCCTCGTTAGCAGCGTTGCGGATTTGAAGGATGCCCCCTCAGGCCCTGGCCTCGCGAACCATGGTGTTGTAGACAGCATCATCAATGGCTCATTTTCGCCGCGCGGTCGCCACCGCTCTGGTCCTCAACACGAGTCTCTGTGCGGTCGAGATGGCCGCCGGCGTCCAAGCGCACAGTCTCAGCTTGCTGACCGACAGCATCCACAACTGCTCCGATGAGCTCGCGCTCGGGTGCCTGTACCTCGCATTCCATTTGCCGGGCTACCTCGGCCGGCATTCGCAGCGCAGCGCCAATGTGCTCAACTCCTTTGGGCTGATCGCGCTGAGCGCCTTCATGCTCGGAGAGGCTACGGTGCGCCTGCTGCATCCGGCTACGGTGCAAGCATTCGTTCCCATTGTGATCGGCCTGGCCGCCGCGGCCGGCAACTACTGCGTGGCACTGCTGCTGCGTAGACCGGCCCAACACAATGCGGCGGTTCGCTTGGCATACTTACACAACAAAGGCGATGTACTCGTGTCGCTGGCGCCCGTCAGTGCCGGCGTGCTGGTGGCAGTGAGCGGCCGTCCGCAGGCCGATGGTCTCGTGGCCGTGGCGATTGCCGTGTGGTTGATCGTCACGACGGTCCGCGAAGTGCGCAGCTCGGCCGACGATCTCCTCTGGCCGGAAGAGCTGGTGTGCGCCCATCCGGAGGCGGAGCCCCCCCTTGGCGATGTCTGGTATTGATCGGCGCTTTGGGTAGGCCTGCGCGCGTGCCATCCCCCTACACGTGACCACGTATGATTGTTCAATCCCGGTTCCCCTGAGGAATTCCGTCAGTCCGTCCACCTTGGGCGCCCCTCTCTTTCTTCTCCGCGTGGTTGTGGTTCCGCAGAGACTGGTTGCTGCGATGGCAGAGTCCAGAGGCTCACGCGGCCGTTGCGGTCGGCTGTGGCGGCCCGCTGCGCTTCGACGCGGATGGCGAGCCGTGCCAGCGGGGCAGCAGCTTCGACCCTGAAGAGCGGGCTGAGCGAGAGCACAGGCTGCCAGCCGCACAGCGCCCTGTCCGCGCCAACCGACACCAACCGCGCTTGCTGATTCGAAAATGCGAGATCCGTGACGGCCGCAGTGTGGCCTTCAAGCAGCTTGGGCCGCTTGCCCGCCGGACCGCTGCCGCTGAAATTCCACACGATGACCGTGCTGCCGCCCGCGGTCGCCAGCAGATGTCCATCGGCGCTCCACACCAGCGTGCGCACCTTGTGCGGGTACCCGGTCATTTGTAGTGCATCACCATCCTGTAGCCGCCACGTCTGGACAGAACCCTCCTGCGTGCCCGCCGCGAGGTACCGTCCGTCGGGGCTCAGGGCCAAACTGAGGATCGATCCCTTCCACTCCAAACGCCGGACGGGCTTTCCCTTGTCAACGGCCCAGAACTGCACGCCGCCATAGCATGCGGTGATTATCCGCGCGGGGTGCGCCTGCCAAAGCAGCGCGGTGATGGTACTCGCATGGCCGGCATGCTCGGCGAGCAAGCGGCCAGCGCGCGACCACACGCGCAGATTCCGACCCGCGGCAGCGGCAACGCAGCTGCCGTCCGGCGCCCAGGCAATGTGCTCAACCCACGCATGCCCCGCACCGTCGTCTTCCCTCACGACTCGTCCGCTGGCTGCAGCCAGCAGGCGCACGCGCCCATCCTGGCCGCCGGTAGCCAGCAGCTCGCCTTCGGGCGACCAGGCTGCCGCAAGGGCGCCGCCCGCATGGCTGGGCAATTCGCGAGTGACCTTTCCGGAGATCGCGTCGATCACCGCGACACGACCCGCCAGCGTGGCCGCAACCAGTGCATCAGTGTGCGGCGCCCACTGCAAGGCCTGTACGTAGTCCCCGAGATCGAGCAGCCCGCATCGTTGGGGGCTGCCCGCTGCGTGTGGCGGGCGCGGACTCACGCGCGGCATCGCTCGAACCCGCTCACCAGTTCATCGCGATCGAGGTTGCGTCCGATGAAGATGACCTTGTTGTGTCGTGGGGAGCGGCCCCACTTCTTGCCGGGCGCCGTGTCGAGCAGCATGTGTACGCCCTGGAACACCATCTGCTCGTCGGCGCCGCGGAGGCTGAGGATACCCTTCATGCGGAAGATGTCGGTGCCGCGCTTGTTCAGCAATTCCCGCAACCAGGTGTCGAGGCGTTGCTGATCGAGATCGCCCCGCAGGTCGATGCCGACCGACGTGACGCTCTGATCATGCACATGGGCGGTGTCGCTCAGAAACTGCGGATCGATCTCCAGCGCCTTCTCGAGATCGAAGGCTCTGATGTCGAGCAGCTTGTCGATCTCGACGGCGCAGTTTTGGGCGCGGTACAGGCGGGCGAATCGGTTCATCGACCGGATGCGCCCGTGCAGCTGATCGAGCTTCTCCGCCGCAACCAGATCGGTCTTGTTGAGGAGAATCACGTCAGCAAAGGCGATCTGTTCCTGACACTCCGAGCTGTCATCGAGATGCAAGTCCACATGATGGCTATCAACGACGGTGATCACCGCATCGAGCGCGAGCTGGCCGCCGATTTCATCGTCCACAAAGAAGGTTTGCACGACCGGCGCGGGATCGGCGAGGCCCGTGGTTTCGATGAGGATGTAGTCGAAACGGTCCTTGCGGCGCATCAGGTTGCCGAGGATGCGGATCAAGTCGCCCCGCACGGTGCAACAGATGCAGCCGTTGTTCATCTCGAAGATCTCCTCGTCGGCGTTGACGATGAGATCGTTGTCGACGCCGACTTCGCCGAATTCGTTCTCGATCACCGCGATGCGCTTGCCGTGGTGTTCGGTGAGGATACGGTTCAGCAGCGTCGTCTTGCCCGCTCCAAGGAACCCCGTAAGCACGGTAACCGGTACCCGTGACGTGACGTCTGCCTGCATACTGTCGACCTCCTTTGGTCAGTCGTGATCGTCGTCGTGATGGTCGCCCCGTCCAGCGCGAAGTGCCACCACATCGTTCCGCGTCACGGCCGCCCGCGGTCGATGAATCTTGTACTGAATATTCCCTGCCGGTCCCCCCAGCAGCGCGATGACCGTCTCGACCGGCGGACAGCCTGGCTCGCTGCAGGTCAGCTCGCTCACCATAACGGTCACGTCCGGACCAGGTGCCAGTAGTTCCTCGACCCAGCCGCGGATTGTCCGAGTGTGCTGGATCTGTTCTTCGCCTTGGCGCCGTCGGTTGCTTAGCATGGTGCCTCCTCCACGGGCTGCGAGACGGGTTCGTGCAGGCCGGCTGCAGCAAGCTGTGCCGGCGCCAACGCATCCTCGCGTGGGCCATCGAAGGTGAGGCGCCCAGCGCGCAGCAATAGCACTCGCTGCACGCGGTCCGGCAGCACCGCTGCGTCATGCGTGGCCCACACGACGGTGGCACGCTTGCTCCGGGCATTGCGCTCGAGCGCCTGCGTGAAGGCGCGTGCCGCGAGTGGGTCCAGCCCGCTGGTGGGCTCATCGAGCAGGAGCAGTTCGGGCTCACACGCGAGTGCAGCTGCGAGTGCGACGCGTTTGCGCTCGCCGAAGCTCAGACGATGGATCGGCCGCTGCGCCAATGCGCGCACTCCGAGCGCTTCGAGCATTTCCAGCGCACGCGTACATGCCTCGGCCTCCCCTACACCATGGCGCCGCAGACCCCAGACGAGGTCCTCGATCGGCGTTGAGCCGAGCAACTGGTCGTTCGGTTCTTGGCAGACGAGCGCCACTTGGGCGGCGACCCGGCGCGCTACCGGCCCCGGCGCAAGCACCTCGCCCAGACGCGTCACCTCGCCACCCGCGGGCGGCAACAATCCCGACAGTACGCCGAGCAGGGTGCTCTTACCCGAGCCGCTGGGTCCCATCACCGCTACCCATTCCCCCACGTGTACAGTGAACGTCACCTGGCGCAAGCCGCCTGTGCCGTCGGGATATGCCACGGCCACGCCGCGCAGCACTGCGGCGGCGGCAGCGTGGGCGGTGCCGGCGTGGCGTCGGGCAGCCCTCAACAGTCGCGCATCTTCGTGGCGTACGGCGCGCTCAAAAGCGTGCGCCATGCCGCCGGCCAGCACGAGACTGTACGATTCGAGGTGCGGAGCGCCGCGGATCAATCCGAGGCGGAGCATCGCGGCCTGCCAGCGGCGCTGCCACTCATCGACCAGGATGAGTCCGTGTGCCACGGCGTGGTCGATCAGGTCGGTGACGCTTTCGGGTGCACCCCAGCGGCGCAACCCACCCTTCAGCTGGGGCCATTGCGTGGTACCGCCGAACCACAGGACCCATATCAGCCCCGTGGCGGCCCGCGTCCCGACCAACACGTACGCCGTCGGCTGGCCGCTGACGATCCCGGGAATGACACCGAGCAACGCCGCATACCCCAGGCCTACGATGAGTACTGCAAGCCGCCGGCGTGTCACGCCGCTCGCCGCCAGCGCTGCCATCCCGGCGGCTCCCAGCAGCCCCGACTGCATCGGCGTGACGCACAGGAGATTGGCGGCGAGGGCCGACACGAGTGCGCCAACCCGCAACGCTGTGACGCGCCGCGGCAGCGCACCGAAGAGCGCACTGTCGCCGTCAAGATGCATGTGGTTGCGCGGAGCGGCCAGTCAGCCGCAGCCATGTCGTGCCGACGATAAGGCCGGCGATGAACGAGCCGAGCGAGAACGTGAACAGTAAGACATCGCCTTGGACCCAGCTGAACAGCGGGCCGCTTGAGGCGTGGCCGGCGGCCGCTGCCGTCGCGGCGAAGACCGTATCGTCGATCCCCCGAAACGGTTCCGCGGCGGCGCCGCCGCCCCAGATACTGCACGCCACGAGCGCCAGCCCGGCGGCAAGAGGGCGCGAGATGGGCGCGGAGACGCTTGCGGAGACCCAGGCGGGCACCAGATCCGTGCGGCGGCGGCACAGCGCGCGCATTAGCAGGCCGCTCATGATTCCCTCGAGGGCGGCGAGCGGTAACTGCACCGGCGCGAAACCGAGGAGGATGCGTGCAAACCAGTAGCCAAACGGCTGTGGGCCGGCGAGCGCGGCACCAAGAATGCCGGCGTCGGCCAGATACACGCCCACGTCCGCCATGGCGCAGGCCACGCCAACCGCCACCACCGCAGGGACACGGACGGCGCGTAGCACGGTGACGCACGCCAGCGCCGTCCACGGGCCGACGATGCCCAGCGTGACGATGTTCGCTCCGAGAGTGGTCAGGCCACCGTGGGCGAAGAAGAGGGCTTGGAGGAGGAGCGTCACGGCCGCCAGTACCACGGTGCGCGAGGGACCGAGCAGCAAGGCCATGAGGGGGGTGGCGCACATGTGCGAGGTTGCCCCCGCAACCGGCACCGGGATCGGGAACAGGGTCACGGCAAACGTCACCGCCCCCGCCATACCGAGGAGTGCGCGCTCCTCACTCGTCCCATTGCGTGTGGTGGCACTGAAGCGCCGCCATCCGACAGCCAGAAACGGGGCAGCCGCCGCGCCCCACGCAGCGGCATGGGAGAGCGGGAGAACGCCTTCGCTGAGATGCATGCGCCGGTGATACACCAGTCGCAATTGAGTTGCAACTACATATTGGATGAATCCATGCCAGCGCCGCCGGCTGGCATGCGTAGCAACTCGCGGCTATGCGCAGCTATCGCAACGCCCCTTGACGAGGATCTCGACGTCGTTCCTCCGTAGGGCGCGGGGAGCGCGGCCAGAACGGCCGAGCTGTACTGTCAGATCGTCAAGGCATTCAACCGTGCCGCACTGATTGCAGAGGAAGTGGGGATGCTCTTCGTTC
>DATJZQ010000025.1:0-14659 GCA_035499005.1 Burkholderiales bacterium
CTCCGGATCGAAGTCCCCGACCAGCGAGATCTCCAGGTAGCCGGTCGCGAGCGGCGTGGTCAGCCAGGCCCGGAGCTGCTCGAAGGTGGCCGCCGCGGCTTCCGCGCGATCGGGATAGCCGAAGCGCGGATCGCCGTCGCGCAGATAGCGGGCCACCTGCGACTGCTGCACACCTCCCGGCGTGCGGGTCAGGTTGAGGTACAGCGCTGCGAGCGATTGGCGGAAGCGGTCCAGCGCCTCGGCGCGGTAACCGGGCGCGGTGAAGTAGGCCGCCATGATCTGCAGTTGGAGCGTGAGGTCGTCCGGCGTCGTGCGTCCGGTGAAGACGAACGCGTCGTCTTCGACGGTGAAGTCGAGGCTTACGTTGCGCCCGGCCGTGATCCGGTTGAGCTCGTCATAGCTGTGCTTCTGCAGACCGCCGCTCACGAAGGCCTGATCCGCCAGCAGCTTCAGCGCCGGCTTGTCGCGCGGCAGCTCCAGGCGTCCGCCGCCGAAACGGATGCCGACCAGGACTGCATTCGCCTCGAACGTCGTGCGCTTGAGATTCAGCCGCACGTTGTTTCCGAAGCGCACCTGGATCACGTCCAGCGCCGGCGCGACCTTGCGCTCGGCGAGCGCTGTGGGCGTGCCGAAGTCGGTGTAGGCAAACTTCTGCTCGGTGCCGTCCTTCGGCGGTGCGACGGGCGCGGCCCGGCTCGACGCGAGCACCTGCAGGATCTCGGCCTCGGGATGGTCGAGCGTGATCGGGCCGCTCACGAACACCAGCGGGCCGCCGCCGGGCTGCCACAGGTCGCGCAATGCCTGCATCGCACGCTCCGACGTGATGCCCGGGAGCACGCGCTGAAGCTCCGCCAGATCGTAGGCGGGGTCGGTGAAGACGTTGAACTCACTCAGATGCTCGACGAGGTCGTCGGCGAGCTCGTGCGATTCGCGCGTCGCTGCGCCCTTCGCCTGCTGCTCGAACATGGACAGCAGATTCTTCTTCTGCTCTTCCAGCTCGGCGGCCGTGAACCCGTAGGTCAGCGCGCGCCGCAGCTCCTGCTCCGCGATGGCCACGGCCGACTTCCACTGCTCGGGCTTGCATTCCATGGATACCGAGCCGATGCGCGCAAAGCGCAGCAGGTCGTTCACTTGAGCGGAACCATTGGTGAAGCCGGCGTTGCCCTGTAGCGCGAGGCTGGCGAGCCGGCGCGTCAGCACGCCGTTGGCGAGATAGAGCGCGATGTCGCGTTCCCGGCTCGCGCGGGTGTCGGCACCGGGATCCGCATAGCTCACGCTCTCCAGCGACACTCGCGTCTGCCCGTCAGGATCGCTGTACAGGCGGGCCGCGCCTCCGCGCGCAGCGATCGTGCCGAGGTCGGGATTCGCGGGCGGCGGGGTGCTCGCGCGCATCGATGCGAAATGCCCCTTGATCTGCTGCGCGAACGCGGTGGTGTCGACAGCGCCGACTACGACCAGCGTCATGCGTTCGGGCCGGTACCAGGTGTGATAGAAGTCGACCAGCCGCTGGCGCGGCGCGGTCTCGATGACGGAATCCAATCCGATCGGGAAGCGCTGCGGAATCAGCGAGCTCGGCAGCAGAAAGCCCAGATTGTCGACCGTAGCGCGATACTCGGGTGTGTCGCGCAGGCGCTTTTCACTCAAGATCACACCGCGCTCCCGGTCGACCTCCGCGCCCAGAATGAGAAGGCGATCGGCTGTCTCGCGCATCACCGTGAGACTCTTGTCCATCAGCCCGAAGTCGTTGGACGCCAGCTCGAGCTGGTATACGGTCTCCTCGAAGGAGGTGTGCGCATTGGTGTCCGCACCGAAGGCCATGCCGAGACGTTGCAGGTACCGCACGAGATCGCCGGCCGGCATGTTCTGCGAGCCTTTGAACGCCATGTGCTCGAGAAAATGCGCGAGGCCGCGCTGGTCTTCGGTCTCCATGAGGGAGCCCGCCGCCACCAGCAGGCGCATGCTGATGCGGCCCTTCGGCGTGTCGTTGGGCATGAGCACGTAGCGCATGCCATTGTCGAGCCGACCGTAGACGACAGTTGGATCGGGCTTGAGGTCGCTGTGATCCTGAGGCCAGGAGGTCGAGTCGGGCAGCTGCCGCGCTGCGGCCGGGACGACGGCGAGCAGCGCGACCAGCAGCCACGCGGCTGAGCGCGCGACCAGCAAGCCGCGCCGAAGAATGCGAGAGGTCATAGGGGTGGCGAAAATGGTTTCGTGCCGCTTTGGGGTGCGGACACGCGCTACATGTTGGGATAGTTGGGCCCGCCGCCGCCCTCCGGCACAACCCAGTCGATGTTCTGCGTCGGGTCTTTGATGTCGCAGGTCTTGCAGTGCACGCAGTTCTGCGCGTTGATCTGCAGCCGGGGATGATGCCCCGCGGCGTCGCGCACGATCTCGTACACGCCGGCCGGGCAATAGCGCTGCTCGGGCGCGTCGTACAGCTCGAGGTTCACATGAATCGGCACCGACGCATCCTTGAGACGCAGATGCGAGAGCTGGTCTTCCTCGTGGTTGGTATTGGAGATGAACACCGAGGACAAGCGGTCGAAGCTCACCGTGCCGTCCGGCTTGGGATAGTCGATCGGCCTGGTGTCGGAAGCCTTGCGCAGCTGGGTGTGGTCGGCGTGGTTGCGCAGCGTCCACGGGGCTCTGCCGCGAAGCACGTACGTGTCCAGCGCCGAATAAGCGAGCGCACCGAACAAGCCCCAGCGGAACGACGGGCGGATATTGCGCACCCGGTACAGCTCCTCATATACCCAGGAGCGGCGCAGCCGCTCTGCGTAGCCGCCGACTTCGGCGCCGCTGCCGCTCGCGAGATGCTCGAATACCGCTTCGGCCGCAATCATCCCCGACTTCATCGCGGTATGCGTGCCCTTGATCTTGGGCACGTTGAGAAAACCAGCCGTATCACCCACCAGCACGCCGCCGGGAAAGCTGAGCCTGGGGATCGACTGGAAGCCGCCCTCCGAGAGAGCGCGCGCGCCGTATGAGACGCGCCGCCCCTGCTCGAAAGTGGGCCGGATCGCCGGGTGCGTCTTGAAGCGCTGGAACTCCTCGAACGGCGACAGATACGGGTTGCGGTAGTCGAGCCCGACGACAAAGCCGACCGCGACCTGGTTGTCCTCCAGGTGATAGAGAAACGAACCGCCGTAGGTGGCCGGCGTGAGCGGCCAGCCGATCGTGTGCACGACGAGACCGGCATGATGCCTGCCGGGCTGCACCTCCCAGAGCTCTTTAATGCCGATGCCATAGGTCTGCGGATCGACCCCGGCGCGCAGGTCGAACCGCTCGAACAGCCGCTTGGTGAGCGAGCCTCGACAGCCTTCCGCGAAGATGGTTTGCCTGGCGTGCAGCTCCATGCCAGCCTGGTAGCGGTCGGTGGGCCGCCCATCGCGGCCGATACCAAGGTCGCCTGTCGCGACCCCGCGCACGCTGCCGTCCTCGCCATACAAGACCTCGGCCGCCGCGAAGCCGGCGTAGATCTCGACTCCCAGCGCCTCGGCCTGGCTGGCAAGCCAGCGGCATAGATTCCCCAGACTGATGATGTAGTTGCCGGCGTTGTGCATCTGCGGCGGCGTCGGTAGCGGCCATGCCGAGCGCGCGGTGAGAAACACAAAACGGTCTTTCTGCGCGGGCGTGATGAGCGGCGCGTTACGTGCCTGCCAGTCAGGGAACAGTTCGTTGAGTGCGCGCGGCTCGAAGACGGCGCCGGACAGGATATGCGCACCGACTTCCGAGCCTTTCTCGAGCACGCACACCGAGACCTCGCGCCCGTGTTCCGCGGCAAGTTGCTTGACGCGGATGGCCGCTGCCAGGCCGGAGGGCCCGGCGCCGACCACCACCACGTCATACTCCATCGACTCGCGTGCAGCCACTTTGATCGGAGCTTCCCTAGGTCCTCGGCTTACGGCCGGCCCTGTTAGAATCGCGCCGGCGTGTGACAGCCCGTAATGATAAACGTTCCGGCCGAGGCGAAAGCGCGATGCAGCTGGCAGGCAAGCTGGTCCACGTGGAGCACATGAGGATGCGCTGGGCGGACATGGACGCGCTCGGGCACATGAACAACACGGTCTATCTCCGCTGCCTGGAGCAGGCGCGCATCTCGTGGTTCGACCGTCTCGGAGTCGACTACAGCGCGCGTACGGAGGGCCCCGTTCTGGGCAGCGTGCGCTGTCGCTTTCGAATCCCGGCCGTGTACCCGGCTGATCTCGCCATCTCGCTGTACGCCGACCGCCCGCGCAATAGCAGCTTCGTGTTGCGCAGCGCGATAACCGACGAGAAGCAACCGCAGCGCGTGTACGCGACGGGCGAGGCGGTGATGGTGTGGATCGACCTGACCGACGGCAAATCGCGCCCGCTGCCACAGTGGCTGCGGCAGCAGTTTCAGCAATAGATCGTCTGGCCGCTCACGCCGCGGCTGTCCGGGCCCAGCAGGTAGAGATAGCAGGGCATCAGCGCTTCGGGGCGGCGGCGGCTCGCTTGCGCTTCGCCGGGATGAGTCGCCTGACGCTGCGGCGAATCCACCGGCCCGGGAACCAGGAGGTTGACGCGCAGGTTCGGACGCTGCTCCCACTCCTGTGCCTGGATTTTGACCAGCGCAGCGAGGCCGCTCTTGGCCACCGCAAAGCCGCCCCAGTAAGCGGCGGGCTCGAGCGCATGCGTCTCCGAAGTGAAGACGACCGAGGCGTCCGGCGCGGCACGCAGCAATGCGGTGCACGCACGCGTCAGGGCGAATGGGGCGGCCAGGTTCACACGCAGCAGAACCAGCCATTCGTCGAGCGTCTGCAAGTCGAGCGGCGCGGGACCCCTCAGCTGCGACGCGTTGTGAACGATGCCGTCGAGCCGGCCGAGCTGCGATTCGATGGCGAGCGCCATGGTGTCGAAGTCGCGGTCGCGCGCCGTCGCGAGGTCGAGCGTCAGAATGGTCGGCTGCGGTCCTCCGGCGGCCTCGATCTGATCGTAAACCGACTCCAGCTGAGCCAGGTTTCGCCCGTGCAGAATGACCGTCGCGCCATGCGCCGCCAGCGTGAGCGCGGCGACGCGGCCAATGCCGCGTCCCGCGCCCGTGATGAGGATGGTGCGCCCCGCGAGCAGGTCTGGCGCCGCTTGGTAGCGTCGCGGATCGATCATGTCGCCGCCCGAGTGCGTGCAAGTGCGAGGCCCAGAGTTGCGCTCATCCCGTCACCCAGGTCTTCCAGGCGATCCAAAACTTGCGCAGCGGCGTGAGCGTCACGCTCTGCTTGAGCGTGCGGCCCCGGAACGCGGCGATCTCGTCCAGCAACGCGCGCGAAATAGCCGCGAGCACAAGGCCCGCCCGCTGCGCACGGCGATCGGCTGGCGGCAACAGCGCAGCCGCGCGCTCATGGTGCTGGCGCGCACGCGCGATGTGGAACGCCATGGCCTGCTCGAAGCGCTCGTCCTCGCGGCGCTGGAGGATGTCGTTGTCTGTCAGGCCGAATCGCTCGAGCTCGTCGAGGGGGAGGTAAATGCGGTTCAATCGCGCATCGCGGCCGACATCCCGGATGATCTCGGTCAGCCGCAGCGCGACGCCCAACGTGCGGGCGTATTCCAGCGTGACATCCCCGGTATAACCGAGAATCTTCGCGCACAGCTGCTGCAGCGCCCCTGCGGTCTGCTGGCAATAGTCCTCCAGCCCGGCAAGGTCGGGATAGCGGTTGCGGTCGAGATCCATCTGCGCTCCGTCCACCATCTGTGCGAGTTGCGTCTCGCTTATCGCACCTACGCGGGCAGTGGCGGCGAGTGCGCGGGCCACCGGATGCTGCGGACCGCCTGCCATGGCGGCCTGGAGCTCGCTGCGCCAGTAGGCGAGCTTGGCTCCAGCGACTCCCGGATCCGCCGCTTCGTCCACCGCGTCGCGCAGCTCGCGACTGAACGCGTGCAGGGCGACCACGGCGTGCCGTTGCTCCGGAGGCAGAAAAAGGACGCTGTAGTAAAGACTCGAGCCGCGTGCCGCGACCCTTTGTTGACAATATTCGTCCGGGGTCATCCGCGCGGACCGTATGGCGGTGTCGGCACAGCACGCTTATTATAAAATGCATGCATAGCGGAAGGCGAAAGTGGCGGAATTGGTAGACGCACCAGATTTAGGTTCTGGCGCCGACAGGCGTGAGAGTTCGAGTCTCTCCTTTCGCACCATAAGCGGCCAGTGCGGCGCGAAGAGACCATGCAAGCGACCATAGAGAAAGTCAGCGCGCTCGAGCGGCGCCTCAAAGTTTCCCTGCCGGCACAGGAAATCGATGGCGAAGTGCAAAATCGCCTGCTGCGCCTCGCCCGCAACGTGCGCATGCACGGGTTTCGCCCCGGCAAAGTGCCGTTTCGGCTGGTGCAGAAGCAGTACGGTGGCCAGGTGCGCCAGGAAGTGCTGGGCGATGCGCTGCAAAAGACCTTCGGCGAGGCGGTCAAGCAGCAAAACCTGCGCGTCGCAGGCTATCCGCGCTTCGAAGCGGCGCCGACGGAGTCAAGCGGCGATTTCGAGTTCAGCGCGACCTTCGAGGTCTATCCCGAGATTCAGCTCACGGCGCTCGACAGCGCGGTCATCGAGCGGCCCAATGTCGCAGCCGACGAGGTAGCGGTTGACAAAACCGTCGAAGTCCTGCGCAAGCAGCGGGTTACGTACCGGGCAGTGGAGCGTGGCACACAGACCGGCGACCGCATCACACTCGATTATCGCGGTACGCAGGACGGACAGGCGTTCGAGGGGGGCTCTGGCACGGACCACGTGACCATACTGGGCGAAGGGCGGCTGCTCGCCGACTTCGAGAAGCAGGTGGTCGGGCTCAAAGCCGGCGACAGCCGCGCATTTGAACTGACTTTCCCGGAGGACTATCATGGCAAGGAGTTGGCCGGCAAGACCGCGCACTTCGACGTAACAGTCAAACGTGTCGAAGAGGCGGTGCTGCCCGAAGTCGACGCGGACTTCGCCAAACAGCTGGGCGTGAGCGATGGCGACATCGCCAAGATGCGCGCAGACGTCAAGGCGAACCTCGAGCGCGAAGTGCGTCGCCGCGTGCAGGGCCGGTTGAAGGACCAGGTGATGAAGGTGTTGCTGTCCAGCGCGACGCTCGAGCTGCCCAAGGCGCTGGTGGAGCTGGAGATCGAGCGGCTGCAGGCGGGGATGCGCAAGGATCTGGCCGACCGCGGTCTGAAGCCCGACGAGATCCCCATGCCGCGCGACGCATTCGAGCCGGAAGCGCGCCGGCGCGTGAGCCTCGGCCTTATCGTGGCCGAGGTGGTGAAGCAGAACAGCCTGCAGGCCAAGCCGGATCAGGTCAAGGCGGTGATCCAGGATTACGCCCAGAGCTACGAGAAGCCGGAGGAGGTAGTGCGCTGGTACTACCAGTCCCCGGAGCGGCTGCGCGAAGCCGAATCGCTGGTCCTGGAGGATAACGTCGTGCAGTGGGCGCTGTCGCAGGCGAAGGTGGAAGAGAAGGCGACCGATTTCGACGAACTGATGGGTAACGCGAAATGAAGTGGGAGCGCAGGCAAGGCGAAGCACAGGACTGGGAGCCCCGAGGCCTGGGGTTGATCCCCATGGTGATCGAGCAGAGCGGCCGGGGTGAGCGCGCCTACGACATCTATTCGCGCCTGCTCAAGGAGCGCGTGGTGTTTCTGGTGGGCGTCGTCAACGAGATGACGGCCAATCTGATCGTCGCCCAGCTGTTGTTCCTCGAGTCCGAGAATCCGGAGAAGGACGTCTCGTTCTACATCAATTCGCCTGGCGGCTCGGTGTCGGCCGGGCTCGCCATCTACGACACCATGCAGTTCATCAAGCCCGACGTGAGCACGTTGTGCGTTGGGCAGGCGGCCAGCATGGGTGCGCTGCTGCTCGCCGCGGGCAGCAAGGGCAAGCGCTATGCTCTCCCCAACTCACGCGTCATGATTCATCAGCCCATGGGCGGATTTCAGGGCCAGGCCACCGACATCGAGATCCACGCCAAGGAGATCCTGTACCTGCGCCAGCGGCTCAACGAGATCCTGGCGCGGCACACGGGGCAGGACATCAAGACCATCGAGCGCGACACGGAGCGCGACAATTTCTTCGGCGCCGAGGAAGCGACGAAGTACGGGCTGGTGGACAAAGTGCTGGTGAGCCGCTCGGAAGTTCCGGCGTGAACGCTCTGCTCACATCCTATTCCCACACAGCGTAGGCTCGATCGACCACTCGCTCATCTATGTCAGATAAACCCGGTCCAGAGAAACTGCTGTACTGTTCCTTCTGCGGCAAGAGTCAGCACGAGGTGCGCAAGCTCATCGCCGGCCCGTCGGTGTTCATCTGCGACGAGTGCATCGAGCTGTGCAACGACATCATTCGCGAAGAGGGCCAGGGCGAGCAGGGCAACCGGGGCGCCAAGTCCGATCTGCCTGTGCCGCGCGAGATCCGCCAGATCCTCGACCAGTACGTGATCGGGCAAGAGCAGGCGAAGAAGATTCTGTCCGTCGCGGTCTACAACCACTACAAGCGGCTCAAGAACCTCGGCAAGAAGGACGATATCGAACTCGCCAAGAGCAACATCCTGCTGATCGGGCCCACCGGCTCGGGCAAGACCCTGCTCGCGCAGACGCTGGCACGGCTGCTCAACGTGCCGTTCGTGATGGCGGACGCAACGACCCTCACGGAAGCGGGCTACGTGGGCGAGGACGTCGAAAACATCATTCAGAAGCTGTTGCAGAAATGCGACTACGACGTCGAGAAAGCACAACGCGGGATCGTCTACATCGACGAGATCGACAAGATCTCGCGCAAGTCCGACAACCCATCCATCACGCGCGACGTGTCCGGCGAGGGCGTGCAGCAGGCTCTGCTCAAGCTCATCGAGGGGACGGTGGCGTCGGTGCCGCCGCAGGGCGGGCGCAAGCACCCGAACCAGGAGTTTGTGCAGGTCGACACGACCAACATCCTGTTCGTGTGCGGCGGCGCTTTCGACGGTCTCGACCGCATCATCCGCGCGCGCTCGGAGAAGGGCGGCATCGGCTTTGGTGCAGAGGTGCGCAGCAAGGACAACCGGAAGGATATCGGGGTGGTGCTGAAGGGTGTCGAGCCCGAAGATCTCATCAAATACGGCCTCATCCCGGAATTTGTCGGGCGGCTGCCGGTGGTGGCAACGCTCGACGAACTCGACGAGACCGCGCTGATCCAAATCTTGACCGAGCCCAAGAACGCACTGCTCAAGCAGTACCAGAAGATGTTTTCCATGGAGGGCGTGGAGTTGGAGGTCCGCCCCGATGCGCTGAAGGCGGTTGCCACCAAGGCGCTGGCGCGGCGCACGGGAGCGCGCGGCCTGCGCTCGATCCTGGAACAGGCGCTGCTCGATACCATGTTCGACCTTCCGTCGCTCAGCAATGTGCGGAAGGCGGTGATCGACGAAGGCACGATCACCGGGGATATCAAGCCTCTGCTGATCTATTCGGACCAGCCCAAGGTGGCTGGTTCGGCCCAGTAGCTCCACGCGGCCACGAGCACGCCGCCGGGGCGCGGCGGGCAGGGAATGCGTGGTGTATCATGCACTTGCGTCGCGAACTTGCAATATGTGTGGGGCCGCCCCACCTATATCGTGCGCGCTTATACTCAGGTGACTAGACATGACTGACTTCGAGTCCGGGGTCGATATCCTCACCCTGCCTCTTCTGCCGTTGCGGGACGTCGTGGTGTTTCCCCACATGGTGATCCCGCTGTTCGTGGGGCGCCCGAAATCCATCAAGGCGCTGGAGACGGCCATGGAGGCGGGCAAGAGCATCCTGCTGGTGGCCCAGAAATCGGCTGCCAAGGACGAGCCTTCCGCCGACGACCTGTACGCGACCGGCACGGTGGCCAACATTCTGCAGATGCTCAAGCTTCCCGACGGTACCGTGAAGGTGCTGGTGGAAGGCGTGCAGCGCGCTCGCATCGAAACTATCCAGGACCTCAAGACTCATTACGCGGCGGAAGCGCATCCCGTTCCGCCCGAAGCGGAAGAAAGCACCGAACTGGAGGCCATGCGCCGCGCCATGATTTCCCAGTTCGACCAGTACGTGAAGCTGAACAAGAAGATTCCGCCGGAGATCCTAACCTCGCTGGCCGGCATCGACGAGCCGGGCCGGCTTGCCGACACCATCGCTGCGCACCTGCCGCTCAAGCTCGAGCAGAAGCAGGAAGTTCTGGAGATGTTCGACGTGCGCAAGCGGCTCGAGCATCTGCTCGCGCTGATGGAGACCGAGCTCGACATCCTGCAGGTCGAGAAGCGGATCCGGGGGCGCGTCAAGAAGCAGATGGAGAAGAGCCAGCGCGAGTACTACCTGAACGAGCAGGTCAAGGCGATCCAGAAGGAGCTCGGCGACATGGAGGAAGGCGCCGACCTGGACGAGATGGAGAAGCGCATCAAGTCCGCACACATGCCGAAGGAAGCGCGGCAGAAAGCGGAAGCCGAACTGAAGAAGCTGCGCTTGATGTCGCCCATGTCGGCGGAAGCCACCGTGGTGCGCAACTACATCGAGACGCTGGTCGGCCTGCCGTGGAAAAAGAAGAGCAAGATCAGCTCGGATCTGGCGCGCGCCGAGACCATTCTCGAGGAAGATCACTACGGCCTCGAGAAGGTCAAAGAGCGCATCGTCGAATACCTGGCGGTACAGCAGCGCGTGGACAAGGTGAAAGCGCCCATCCTGTGTCTGGTCGGGCCGCCTGGCGTCGGCAAGACCTCGCTCGGCCAGTCGGTGGCGCGCGCGACCAACCGCAAGTTCGTGCGCATGTCGCTGGGCGGCGTGCGCGACGAAGCCGAGATCCGCGGTCACCGCCGTACCTACATCGGGTCCATGCCGGGCAAGATCCTGCAAAACATGACCAAGGTTGGCGTGCGCAATCCGCTGTTCCTGCTCGACGAAGTGGACAAGATGGGAATGGATTTCCGCGGCGACCCGTCGTCGGCGCTGCTGGAGGTGCTCGACCCTGAGCAAAACCACTCGTTCACCGACCACTACGTGGAAGTGGAGTACGACCTGTCGGACGTGATGTTCGTGGCGACCGCCAATACCATGAACATCCCGGCGCCGCTCCTCGACCGTATGGAGGTGATCCGGCTGGCCGGGTACACCGAGGACGAGAAGCTCAACATCGCCATGCGTTACCTGATGCCCAAGCAGCTGAAGAACCATGGCCTCAAGGCGACCGAAATCAGCGTCTCGGAGAGTGCGATCCGCGACATCGTCCGCTACTACACGCGGGAAGCGGGCGTGCGGGCGCTCGAGCGCGAGATCTCCAAGATCTGCCGCAAGGTGGTCAAGTCGCTGGTGCTGAAGAAGCGCGACGCGAAGACTTCCGTAACGGCCAAGAATCTGTCCAACTATCTCGGCGTGCGCCGCTACAGTTTCGGCATAGCGGAGAAGAACAATCAGATCGGCCAGGTCACAGGGCTCGCGTGGACCGAGGTGGGCGGCGAGCTGCTTACGATCGAGAGTGCCGTCATGCCCGGCAAGGGCAAGATGGTGACGACCGGCAAGCTGGGCGAGGTGATGCAGGAGTCGATCCAGGCCGCGCTCACCGTCGTGCGCAGCCGCTCGCAGAAACTCGGCATCGCCGAGGAGTTCTACCAGAAGAACGACATCCACATCCACTTGCCCGAGGGCGCCACGCCCAAGGACGGCCCGAGCGCGGGCATCGGGATCTGCACGGCGATGGTATCGGTGCTGACTGCCATCCCGGTGCGCGCGGACGTGGCGATGACCGGCGAGATCACGCTGCGTGGTGAAGTCCTCCCCATCGGCGGCCTGAAAGAAAAGCTGCTGGCGGCGCATCGCGGCGGAATCAAGACCGTCCTGATCCCGGAGGAGAACGTGAAGGATCTGGCGGAAATTCCGGACAATATCAAGAACCGTCTCGACATCCATCCGGTCAAGTGGATCGACCAGGTGCTCGAGATGGCGCTCGAGCGGCTGCCGGACCCGCTGCCGGTCAAGCCCGAGGCCGTCCCGCTGCCGGCCGTTGAAAGCCAAGAAGCAGCGATCGCTGTCAAGCACTGAGCGCCGCCCTGCGCGGGTGGTGACGAGAGGGCCCGCGGCGGTCGCTGCGGTCGCTGCGGCCCTCGACCCGCTGCGATAGCGCTTGACACGGGCTTTTTGCACTTGTTATAAAACCTGCGCAGTTTCGCGTTTCGTCACCGGGCCCGCGATCGACTCCTCGATTGGTCCAAGCCCTGATCTCGTGCGTCTCACAAGAGGTCCGAGCCCGCCTGGCCCGTGATTCAAGCGACAGCAGCGTTCTGTCAGCGAGCAACTCAGCCAACAACGACGAAAGGGGATGGACGTGAACAAGCAGGAACTCATCGATACGATCGCCAAGTCGGCCGACATCTCCAAGGCCGCTGCGGGTCGCGCGCTGGACGGCTGCGTGACGGCGATCAAGGCATCGCTCAAGAAGGGGCAGCTCGTTACGCTGGTCGGGTTCGGGACCTTCTATGTCGGCAAGCGCGCGGCGCGCAGCGGACGCAATCCCCGCACCGGTGCGGCCATCAAGATCAAGGCGGCCAAAGTGCCCAAGTTCCGTCCTGGAAAAGCCCTCAAGGATTCGGTAAACTAGCCGGCTTTCCGGACAGTCCGGCGGCGGGTACGAGTGCCGCGCTCGGCGAGAAGGAGGCGGGCGCGGGGGCATATGCCAGGTGCGAACCCTGAGTGCGCGGGTGCCGGGGCGTTCGAGGGTGCTTAGCTCAGTTGGTAGAGCGTCGCCCTTACAAGGCGAATGTCGGGAGTTCGAGCCTCTCAGCACCCACCAACCGGACTGCAGACAAGAGGATCGTGGCGGAACGCGGGCGCCTCGCGCTTCCGCGGTCTTCGGATCCGGGAACGCTGCAGTTGCGGGGAGTGGTAGTTCAGTTGGTTAGAATACCGGCCTGTCACGCCGGGGGTCGCGGGTTCGAGTCCCGTCCACTCCGCCAGATTCTTGCAGGGGCGAACCGCGGTTCGCCCTTTTTCTTAAGCCGAAGCGCTGATCAGCCATGTTCGACTTCATACACAGACACAAGCGCCTGCTCCAGATCATCCTGGCGGTGCTGATCGTGCCGCCGTTCGCGCTGTTCGGCGTGGACTGGTACTTCCGCGGCGGCGATTCAGCCGATCAAGTGGCGCGCGTTGCGGGCACCCGCATCAGCCAGCAGGAGTACGGACAGGCGCTGCAGCGGCGGCAGAACCAGATGCGGCAGATGCTCGGCGGCAAGGTGGATCCCGCCATGCTCGACAGCCCCGAGATTCGGCGCGCCGTGCTGAATCAGCTGATCGACGAGCGTGTTCTGTACCGCTCCGCGATCGCTTCGGGGATGACGGTGCCGAACGCGGAGCTGCAGGCGTTGATCGGCAACGAGCCCGCATTCAAGGACGACAGCGGCAAATTTTCTGCCCAGCGCTATCGCACGCTGCTGAAGGCGCAGGGCATGAGCGAAGGGATGTTCGAAGCAGAACTGCGTAAGGATCGCATCATCAACCGCAGCCGCGGCGCGATTGGTGCCACGGCGTTCGTGCCGCAAGCGGTGGTCGATCGCCTGTACCGTCTCGCGCGGGAAAAGCGGGAGGTGAGCCAGTACGTGCTGGAACCGGCTCAGTTCGCCGCCAAGGCGAAGGTCACCCCAGAAGAGGCGAAGGCCTTCTACGAGGCCCACAAGGAGCAGTTCGAGCTGCCCGAGAAAGTGAAGCTCGACTACGTCATCCTGTCGCTCGCGGGGGTGGAAAAGCGCATCAGCGTGACGCCCAAGGAGGTGCAGGAGGCCTACGAATCGCGCATCGGACAGCTCACCCGGCCCGAAGAGCGGCGCGCCAGCCACATCTTGATTGCGGCCGGTGCGAGCGCTACGCCGGAGCAGAAGGCGAAAGCGAAGGCCAAGGCCGAGGCGCTGCTGGCGGAAGCGAAGAAGAACCCGAAGGGCTTCGCGGAGCTCGCCAAGAAGAACTCGGAAGATCCGGGATCGGCGGCCGAGGGCGGCGACCTCGGCTTTTTCTCGCAGGGCAAGATGGTGAAGCCGTTCGACGATGCCGTGTTCGGCATGAAAGTCGGCGAAATCACCGGACCGGTCGAGAGCCCGTTCGGCTTCCACATCATCAAGCTCGAAGCCATCAAGCGCTCCGAAGCGCCGAACTTCGAGACGGTCAAAGCCAGCGTCGAGGAAGAGCTCAGGAAGAGCCGCGCGGCACGCGCCTTCGCGCAGGACGCCGACGAGTTCAGCAACCTCGTATACGATCAACCCGACAGCCTGCAGCCGGTGATGGACAAGTTCAAGCTCGCGCTGCAATCGAGCGGCTGGGTCACGCGCCGCGGCGCGGAGCCGCCTCTGCTGGAAAACGAGAAGTTCCTGCGCGCCGTCTTCACTGACAACGTGCTCAACAAGAAGCAGAACAGCGAAGCGCTCGAGATCGCCCCCAACATGCTCATCTCGGCGCGCGTCGTCGCGCACGAGCCTGCGAAGATGCGAGCGTTCGATGAGGTGCAGAAACAGATCGTCGAGGGCTTGACGATGCAGAAAGCAGCCGAACTAGCGCGTGCCGAAGGCGAAGCGCTGCTCGCCCGTCTGCGGAAGGGAGAAGATGCGGGCGTGCGCTGGTCTGCAGCACAGACCGTGTCGCGCGAGCGGCCCGAAGGGCTGCAGCCGGAGGCCGCGCAGGCCGTATTTCGCGCCGACGCCGCCAAGCT
>DATJZQ010000026.1:0-12094 GCA_035499005.1 Burkholderiales bacterium
CGCCGCGAGCAGCTCGCCGGCGACGATCAGCCGACGCGGCTCACCGTCCTTGCGCACCTCGACGAGGACGTAGCGAAAGTCCGCGCGCAGCGCCACGGCCTGATTGGCCGGCAGCGTCCAGGGGGTGGTGGTCCAGATGACGAGGTCGACCGGAGCGCTGGCGAGCTGCGCTGCGACGAGGCCGATGCGCGCGGCGAGGTCACCGGTGTCGCACACCCGGAAGCCCACATCGATCGCCGGCGAGGTACGCTCCTCGTACTCTACCTCCGCCTCGGCGAGCGCCGAGCGGCAGTCGAGGCACCAGTACACCGGTTTCACGCCCTTGTAGAGGTGGCCATTGGCGATGATGCGGCCGAAGGCGCGCAGCTGCTGTGCCTCGTAGCGCGGCGCCATGGTGAGATACGGACGGTCCCAGTCACCGAGGATGCCGAGCCGCTTGAAATCGTTGCGCTGCAGCTCGACCTGCTCGGTGGCGAACGCCCGGCAGGCGGCACGAAAGGCACGCGCATCGAGCTTCTGCCCAGGGCGCCCGTGCTTCTTCTCCACCTGTAACTCGATCGGCAGGCCGTGACAGTCCCAGCCCGGGATATAGGGCGAGTCAAAGCCGTCGAGCGAGCGGGACTTGACCACGATGTCCTTGAGGATCTTGTTGACCGCGTGACCGATGTGAATCGCGCCGTTGGCGTAGGGCGGCCCGTCGTGCAGCACGAAGCGCGGCCGCCCGCGCGCGATCTCGCGCAGCTTGGCGTAGGTGCCGCGCTGCTGCCAGCGCTGCACGGCCGCGGGCTCGCGGTGTGCGAGATCCGCCTTCATCGGGAAGGCAGTCTGGGGCAGATTGATGGTGCGCTTGTAATCGCTCATAGGGCCGATCAGACGTTGAGAATCTCACGTGCCCCCGCGGCATCGCGCTGCATCTGCGCGGTGAGCGCGTCGAGCGTCTCAAAGCGCACCTCGTCGCGCAGCTTGGCCACGAACTCCACCTCGATTTCGCGGCCGTAGAGGTCACCGCCGAAATCGAACACGTGCGCCTCGAGCAGCGCCTCGGTCCCGCCGATCGTCGGCCGCGTGCCGAGGCTCGCAACGCCGGCGAGCGGCACACCCGTGACGCCATGCACGCGGACCGCAAAGATCCCGGCGACCGGAGCACGGCGGCGCTCGAGCGGCAGATTCGCCGTGGGAAATCCCAGGTCCGCTCCGAGCCGCTGCCCCGCCACCACCCGTCCGCGCATCGACCACGGCCGTCCGAGCGAGCGGCGCGCATACGCGAAATCGCCACGGGCGAGCGCGGCACGCACGCCGCTGCTGCTGATACGCTCACCGTCGAGCACTACGGGCGGCAGCACATCGACCTCAAACCCGAGACGCCGCCCCGCCTTGGCCAGCACGGGCGCCGTCGCCGCGCCGTGCCTGCCGAAGCGAAAGTCGTACCCGACCACCACTACCGCAGGGTGCAGCTCCTGCACCAGCAGTTGCGCAAAGGCGTCAGCGCTCAAGTTTCGCAGCATTTCACTGAAACGCAGCAGCCACAGGTAGTCGAGGTCGAGCGGCGCAAGAATGCGCCAGCGCTCGCGCAGGCTGGTGAGGCGCGCCGGCGGATCGGCGGGCAGGAGGTACTCACGGGGGGCAGGCTCGAAGGTGAGCAGGACGGACGGCGCTCCAAGGCGTGCCGCATGCGCCTTGAGGCGCGCGAGCAACGCCTGGTGTCCGAGGTGGATGCCGTCGAATGTGCCGATCGTCACGGCTCCGCCGCTGCCGAGACGCTCACGTCCCCCACTGACTCCCCGAATAAGTCGCATGATTAAGCAATTGATCCTACAAGACTAAATATGGCACGGCATACCCGCCGCGGCCCCGGCCGCCAGTTTATGTGAACGCAACGGCCGCCGCCGTGCTGTCGCCCGCCCCCGCGTTGACAAGCGCGCGCTCCATGCGCAGACTACCGGCCCCCGCGATCAGGGACGTAACGGATACGGAGACTTAGTGGCCAATACCAAGTCCGCGGAGAAAGCTGCCCGTCAGGCCGAGAAGCATCGCGCCCGCAATGTCGCGCTGCGCTCTCGGATGCGCACCGCCGTGCGCAACGTGACCGCAGCCATCACCGGTGGCAACAAGGAAGGGGCCCAGAGCAGCTACCAGAGCGCGATGCCCGTCATCGATTCGCTGGTCGGCAAGCAGATCATCCACCGTAACAAGGCCGCGCGGCACAAGAGCCGCCTGGCCGCCCGCATCCGCGCAATGCAGTGAGGCTTTGCAATGAGCGTGAATCAAAAGACTCGCATCCCCGTTCCCGTAATTCCGACTCCTCTCAAGTTGCGCCCCGCCGCGAGGCGGCAGCACCTTCTGGAGATGATGCGCGCCCGCGTACCGGGCGGCGATCGCGCTCCTCCAAAAGCGTCATAACCGCCTCACACAGCTCTCTCGTTCCCTCACCGGTCGCCCCCGAGATGAGGTAGTGCGGCCCGCGCCAGCGCAGCCGCCGCACGATGGCGCTCGCGCGCTTCTCGGCCTCGGCCCGTGGCAGCAAGTCACGCTTGTTGAGCACCAGCCAGCGTGGCTTGGCCGCGAGCTCGCGGCTGAATTTCTTCAGCTCCGCTACCAGGGTGCGCGCATCCCGCACCGGATCCGCCTCGGGGTCGGGCGGCGCAATGTCGACAAGGTGCAGCAGCAACCGGGTGCGCTGCAGGTGCTTGAGGAACCGCACCCCTAATCCCGCGCCCTCGGCCGCTCCCTCGATGAGCCCAGGGATGTCCGCCATGACGAAGCTGCGGTGCGGGCCGACGGACACGACCCCGAGGTTGGGGTGGAGCGTGGTGAAGGGGTAGTCGGCCACTTTTGGCCGCGCGGCGGAGACCGCACGGATCAGGGTCGACTTGCCGGCATTCGGCAGTCCGAGCAGGCCGACGTCGGCGATTACCTTCAGCTCGAATTCCAATGAGCGCTTCTCCCCCGGCAGCCCGGGGCCGAACTGGCGCGGTGCGCGGTTGGTGCTCGACTTGAAGCGCTGATTGCCCCAGCCGCCCTTGCCACCGCGGGCCACGAGGAGCTCCTCGCCGTCGCGCGTGAGGTCACCGAGCTGCTCCTGCGTGTCCGCATCGCGTACCACGGTGCCGATCGGCACCGGGATGTAGAGGTCCGCGCCGCCTCGTCCGGCGCAGTCGTTCGCGGCCCCCGGCGCACCGTGCCCGGCCCTGAAAGTGCGCGCGATACGAAAGTCGGCAAGCGTGTTCAGACCTGCGGCGGCCCGCAGGTACACACTGCCGCCGCGCCCGCCATCGCCCCCGTCGGGACCGCCGAACGGCACGAACTTCTCGCGGCGGAAACTCGCGCTGCCGCGCCCGCCGTTGCCAGCCTGTACCCGCGCGGTCGCCTCGTCGACGAACTTCATGATGCGACTCTACTGCGGCAGGCACTACAAGCAAAAACCCCGGCGCGAGGCCGGGGCTGTCTGAGCATCAACTCGGCGGGGCGCTCAGGCCTTCTCGGGCAGCACGCTCACGTACAGGCGCTGCTCTTCGCCTTTCCTCTTAAAGTGCACTTTGCCGGTCACCTTGGCGAACAGCGTGTGGTCGGTGCCCACCCCGACGTTCGAGCCGGCTCGAACCTGCGTGCCGCGCTGACGAACGATGATGTTCCCGGCGAGCACGTGCTCGCCGCCGAAGCGCTTCACGCCGAGCCGCTTGGAGTGAGAGTCGCGGCCGTTCTTGGTACTGCCGCCAGCCTTTTTATGTGCCATGACTGATCAATGTCCTGCGTATGCCGCCACGCTCGTCAGCCGGCGCTGATCTCCGTGACCTTCACTTCGGTGAACATCTGACGGTGATTCTTCTGCCGCAGATAGTGCGCGCGGCGCTTGAACTTCACGATCGATACCTTCGCGCCCCGGCCGTGGCGCACGACGGTGGCCAGCACCTTGCCGCCCTTGAGCGTCGGCGTGCCGAGCTTGACGTCGGCGCCCTCGCCGACCAGCAGCACCTCGGCGAACTCGACGGTGGTGCCTGGCTCCGCGTCGAGTTTCTCGACGCGCAGCACACCGTCCTTCGTCACCCGATACTGTTTACCGCCCGTGGCGATGACCGCGTACATACACTCAAGGGGAGCCGTTGGGGCCTGGGTCGTGAAAGGCCGCGCATTCTACTGGCGCGCTCGGCCACACGTCAAACGCACTTTCCTGAAGCACGGCGGGAACTTAGGCCCGACTTCACCCGCCGCATCCCGATCGGCGCATCCATTTCTCAAAAGGCAGGGGTCGGCTAGGATGCTGAGCCCACATGTCGGCAAATCCATCACAGGGACGCGCGAGCCCCTCGCAAATGACCCTGGAAGACATACGCGCGCTCGTACAGGCGGATCTTCGCCTGGTCGACGGCGTAATTCGCGCACGACTCAAGAGCGCGGTGCCCCTCGTCGACCAGGTCGCCGAGCACATCATCGCCGGCGGTGGCAAGCGACTCCGGCCGCTGCTGGTGCTGCTGGTGGCACGCGCCTGCGGTCACAAAGGCGGTGCGCACGTCGAGGCGGCGGCCTTCATCGAGTTCATCCACACTGCGACGCTCCTGCACGATGACGTGGTCGACGGCTCCTCGCTCCGCCGTGGCCGTCACACCGCCAACCAGGTATTCGGCAACCAGGCGAGCGTGTTGGTCGGGGATTTCGTCTACTCGCGTGCCTTCCAGATGATGGCGGAGCTCGCCAGCCAGCCGGTCATGGAGATCATGGCGCTCGCCACCAACGTGATCGCCGAGGGTGAAGTGCTGCAGCTCATGAATGCGCACGACCCCGACACGACCGAGCAGCGCTATCTCGACGTGATCTACCGCAAGACGGCGAAGCTCTTCGAGGCGGGTGCCGAGGTTGCCGCGGTGCTCGCCGGCAGCGAGCCGCGCATCCGCCGCTCGCTTGCCGCGTACGGACGCCACCTCGGCAGCGCCTACCAGCTGGTCGACGATGTGCTCGACTACCGCTCCAATCCGACGGAGCGCGGCAAGAACCTCGGCGACGATCTCGCCGAAGGCAAGCCCACGTTACCCTTGATTCACGCGCTGAAAAATGGCAGCGAAGCGCAGCGCGCCACAATCCGCGAGGCGATCCGCTGTGGGGGCGTGACACAGCTCGAGCCGGTCGTCGCCGCCATCGAAGCCACCGGCGGCCTCGCGTACGCGGCGCGCCTTGCGCGCGCACAGGCGGACGAGGCGCTGGCGTGCCTCACACTGCTGCCGGACTCATCTTATAAGAGTGGGCTCGCCGCCCTCGCCCGCTTTGCGGTCGGGCACTCCACCTGAGCCTGCCGGCGGCGCGCACCCTGCGACGCCGTTTCACCGAAGGGAGACTGAGATGACGCCTGCGTTGCTCGTGAAGATTCCCCGCGTCCTGCTTGTGGCTGCGCTGCTTCAGCCGCTGGCGGCACTAGCGCCCGCGCACGCCGCCGATACCCCGCCCGTTGGTGCCGCCGCCGAGACCATCGTTCTCAAGGCGGCGCACCTGTTCGACTCGACCGGAACGCAGCTCAAGAACGGCGGCCTCGTGGTGGTGCGCGGCGAGCGGATCGTCTCGGTCGGCGCCGGTGGGGTCCCCGCCGGTGCGCGCGTCATCGACCTTGGCGATGCCACGCTGCTGCCGGGCTTCATCGATGCGCACACCCATCTCACGTTGCAGTTCGAGAAGGACTACTACCACTTCTTCTATACCCGCATCATGCGTTTCCCCGCCGAGCAGGCGATGTATGCCGCACTCTATGCGCGTCGCACGCTCGAGGCCGGCTTCACCACGGTACGCAACGTTGGCGCCGACGATTTTGTCGACGTCGGGCTGCGCAACGGCATCAACGCGGGTGTTACCGAAGGTCCGCGCATGCTGACCGCCGTGCACGGCATCGGCTCGCCCGGCGGCCACTTCGACGACTATTCCTTCCCGCCCGATCGCGTCAAGCCGTGGGGCCCGATCGAGGGAATCTGCAGCGGCGCAGACCAGTGCCGTGAGGCAGTGCGCTATCAGATGAAGTGGGGCGCCGACGTCATCAAGATCGCCGCGAGTGGTGGCGTGCTCTCGGAGTCCGACCCGGTCGACGTGCCGCAGCTGACTCCGGAGGAGATGTCGGCCATCGTCTCCGAGGCCCATAAGTGGAAACGTAAGGTTGCGGCCCACTGCCACGGCGACGCCGCCGCGCGCCTTGCCATCGAAGCGGGAGTGGACTCGATCGAGCACGGCAGCTTCCTCACCGAGGACACGCTGAAGCTCATGAAGGCCAAGGGTGTATACCTCGTTCCCACGCGCATGGCGGTGTACTGGGTGAGCAAGATGGCGGACACCTACCCGCCGCAGATCGCTGCCAAGGCGCGCGCCGCTGCCGCAGCGCACGGCACCATGTTCAAGGCGGCCCTGCGCATCGGCGTGCCGATCGCCTTCGGCACCGACTCCGGCGTGTATCCCCACGGCATGAACGCCATGGAATTCGGGCTCATGACGGATTTGGGGATGACCCCGGCCGCGGCGCTGCTCGCCGGCACCCGTGACGCTGCGAAGCTGCTCGGCGTACAGGCCGACGTCGGCACCCTCGAGGCCGGCAAAGCGGCGGATATCGTGGCGGTGCCGGGCAACGTCCTGAGCGACATCCACGCCACCGAGCACCCGGTGCTCGTCATGCACCTCGGCCACCTGGTGCTGCAGAAGGGCGGATCCTGAGAGCGGCCCCTGCTGCGTTGAAGCCGATGGCCCGGTTCAGTACACTGCGCGGCCCGCCGCGCTCGCCTCCGGGCGGCGGTTCGCGCCTGGGTTTCGGGGTGTAGCTCAGCCTGGTAGAGCACTACGTTCGGGACGTAGGAGTCGCTGGTTCAAATCCAGTCACCCCGACCAATAAAAACAGTAACTTCCCATGCGACTCAGTGCGTATGCTCCTTCCGGGAAAGCCCCAGCAAGTCCACTGCAAGTCCACCAGAATTGATTTCGCCAGCAGCAAGTGCCGCAATGAGGTGCATCAGGCTCCTCTCGGCCAGTCGATGTAAGCTGGAACAGCTGTCGCTTCTCCTTACTGCAGGGAAACCTGCAGACCACACGCGCGGTTCTGCAAAGAGGAGGAGTTGGTACTACCCATGACGGGTGCATGATCGCTACAAGGGAATTCTACTGGTGCTCGTCTCGAAGCGCTTGCACGCCCTCTACCACAACGTCCTCTACAGCCGACTCGCTGTCCGCCATGCGCAAGATCTCCTTCACCCCCTGCTTTGAAACCTTCTCAAGGACTATAACTATCTCCGGGGTAGCGCCTTGCACGAGTTGATGCCCAACCTCGATCGACACGCCCATCAGCGCTACCTCCTCCGATCGCTTAATAATTTGTGGGACTTCGGCTGCCGTTTGTCGGAGTGGCGCCCAGAAGGCGACTATGAGGCCCACTACCATAGCGGGGCCAGATAGCAGCCTGGATGAGCTCAATGACTAACTCGAACCGGTCTCGTCTCCGAATCGAGTGACCTAGTGGCCATCGCATGCCTCTCCTCTTGGTCATGGCGACGCATCCGCGCATGCTGAGCCTGAACGGGACGACGCGTGTTGATGGTAGTCGCGTGATATTGCATCGTCGGCAAGGGGCGCGACAGTCGCAGCCCCCTGACGTACGGCTCCCCACGCGGTTTACCAGTGAGGCGTAGCTAAATGATCAAGGCAACCATTGCAGCGTGGCTGCTCGCGACGTCCCTGGCTCTTGGCGCGCTGGCATTACCGAGCACCGCTGCCTCACAAGTGGAATTTTCCATCACCTTTGCGCCGCCGCCTCTCCCAGTGTACGAGCAGCCGCCGATCCCGGCTCCCGGTTACATCTGGATTCCGGGGTACTGGAGCTACGGTCCGTATGGCTACTTCTGGGTTCCGGGCACCTGGATGGAGCCCCCGGCCGTCGGGCTTCTCTGGACCCCTGGTTACTGGGGCTGGTCTGATGGATTTTTCGGGTGGTATGCGGGCTACTGGGCACCGCAGGTCGGTTTCTACGGCGGAGTGAACTACGGCTTCGGCTACCCCGGTCATGGCTACGAGGGCGGGTACTGGCGCGCCAACCGGTTCTATTACAACCGCACGGTCAACAACATAACCAACGTCTCGATCACGAATGTCTACTCCAAGACCGTGGTCAACAACATCACTGTCAACCGCGTCAGCTATGTCGGCGGTCCGGGCGGCCTCACGATTAAACCGACAGCCGACGAAGAGCGCGTTGCAAAGGAGCGCCACACACCGCCGACTACAGCGCAGCTACAGCATCGCGACTCAGCGGCCAGCCGCCCGGAGCTGGCCGCTTCGATTAACCATGGCAAGCCCGAGATTGCCGCGACCGCCAAGCCGAATGATTTCACCTCCCACGTCGTCGGGGCGAGCCGCGCGGGTGGCCCGGTGATGGTGCATGCTCAAGACCTGCCCAAGCTCCAGCCCGCAGGTTCTGCGCCCAAGCCGGGCTCGAACCAGGCGCACGATTACCAGCAACAGCAGGCAGCTCTGCAGGCACGGCAACAGCAGGAACGGGAAGCCCTGGCCCAGATGCAGGAACGCGATCACGCGTACATGGCTCAGCAGAATGCCAACGCACGTGCGACGGCCGCGATGGAACATCAGCATCGGCAGCAGACCCAGTTCATGGAACAACGGCAGGCGCAGGAGATGCAGGCGATGCGTGCACCAACTCCGCACTCGCCGCCGCACTCGCAGCCGCCTCCGGCGCCCCCACGGAACGAACCACAGCGGCATTGATTGTCTGCCGAGGGCGCAATCGACGCGGAATCTGGCTACTACCCAGGTTCGGGAGGTTCTCGGCTTCCGGTGCTCGGCCGCTCGGTTGTCTGAATATCTCGGCGCTGTCGGGGCGATCAACTTCGAAGAGCTCGTACCACCAGGAATCATCAGCCGGCGGGTTGGTGTCGAGGAGGAGCCCGGGATCCGTACAGCCCCCATCCCGCACCGCGGATAACGCCCCACTCGCCCCTGCAGCGCCTTGATCACGGCCCAGGGGATCTCCCGCGCCGAGCGACAGGAGGTTTGCCCAATAGAGCAGCCCCGCCCTTTAGTCGAGTTCTAGGGCCATGACGGCTCGCTCTTGCGGACTGAGCTGCCAGTACACGTCGCACATTGCGCAGTACGCCTCAATGGGGCGACCCTTTTCGAGTGACCGTTGTATTGCGCTTCGGGAGAACGCGAGCTGAGGCTCCGGCCGTCCGCACTTCGGACACGTCGACACGAAAGCTCTAGATTCATCTCGGGTCTGTGCTCGCCCCCGGCGATGATCGGAGACGCGCGCCGTTCTTATCATGTGACCTCCCCGTGGACCGAATCGGGGTGCCGGCGAAGCATGCACCGCGACCGTCGCGGCGTTCCCTGCTCGATTGCTCACCTCGCGCTGTACTTGAGCGTTTCGCGTTCGAACTCCTTGACGAAATCGCGGACTTCCTCGCGCGTACACACCTTGCTTTCGAGTAGGGCCTGCAGCCGCCAATAACTCGTTGAGCTCGTCGAGACACTCCTCGAGCGTTCCATCAGTACGCGCCGCGTCTGGAAATGACATTTGCCTCTCCGGCGCCGAAATCTGCGGCCACCATACAGCTGTGCGATCGCGGCAGGCGTGCGCTTGAACTGGCGTGGCGCTGCGCTTGAACCCAGCGGAGCCATACCCTGCGCTCGGAATCGCTCGCGGATCGCTCGGTAAGCGCGCCGCGACAGCGCTCATCCCTTCTTGAAGGTTCCGAGCCCACTGTCGAGAGTTCCGTCGCCGTTCATCTTCAACTGAGTATCGCCCTCACTCGGCAGATGGAGTATGACCTGGTCGCCCTTGATTTCGTAGGTGCCCTGTTTGCTTTGACCCATCATGGTCATGGTCACCTTGCCGGACTTGAATTCGAGAGTCACGATCCCGGCGCCCCCTGCCTGGTGGTAGGTGCCGTTGAGTGACGAACCTGACGAACCGCAGCCGCCGAGAGCGAGCCAAAAAGCCAAAACGGCGCCGGTGAGCAAACGCGCGGATTGTGACGAGACCATCTTCCCCTCCTGCTGAGAGTTGCGAAATCGGATCTGCTTGCTAGTGTAGACTTAAGCGCTTTGGCGCTTGATCTTTTGGCGCGTATTTACCCATCCGGGCAGGGGGGCGTCAACTTCGGCGTCCATCAGTACCGCTGGTGTGCTGCCCCTGTCCGTGCTCGACCCAGGCGAGCCAGGATTTCGGCTCCCTCGCCGCCCATCGGGCGGCGTTCTCGTCGATGCGGATTCTTCGGCACTTCTCGCGGCCCGGGCCTCGCAACCGCCACGACCTCAGCAGCCTTCTTCCCGCATCTCGAGCAGCGCATCCGTGGCCCAACTCTTTTAGTGTTATCTTCCAGCCAACTAGACCGGGAAGCGCCTGCGGGTGTATCCATCGACATGCGCCGCACTGCAGGCCACGAGCGCAGCTATTAAGCTCAAACGCGACAGAAATCCGGCTTCGACCGGCGTCTGCTTCTGCGATTGTGAACGGCTGCGTTGGAGTAGCTCGAATGTCTCTTGAGGATCAAGACCGGTCGCGCAGGCTCGTCGGCCATCCGATAATGTCGGGTCAGGTGGTCATCACTGTGAATGCCGGGTTTTTGCGCGCCAACGCATTCGAGGCGGGAGTCAACCATGCCGCTTGAGCAGGTGTTTTATCTGAGCCAATCCATCGCGTCGATCGCTGTCGTGGGTTCTCTCATTTATCTTGGTCTGCAGGTGCGCGGTGCTGACCGCAGTCAGCGCGCAATCATGCAGCAGGGACGTGCCGATCGGGCCAGCAAGGCATCGCTGACCGTTGCCAAGGGAGAACTGGCGCGCGTATGGCAAAGAGGTATGGATGTAGATCCCACCATGACGCGGGAGGAAGTGACGCAGTGGTTGCTGTTGTGCCGCTCCATGTTCCTGAGCGGAGAGGATTCGTTCCTGCAGCACAAGGCCGGTACGCTGGATCAAGCCGCGTTCGACAGCTATTGCGCGGGCGTCCGCTCCTACGGGATTTCGAGCCGGATGGAGGCTGTTGGCAGCGCAGTTTGGCAAAGAATTTCGTGCGTTCGTCGACGCGCAGGTCGCGGCGGCGCCGATCGCCTCCCACGTGGATATACATGCCGAGTGGCAGAAACTCGTACAAGCGGAAAGAGCCGCTCCTAAAACGTAAATCCAAGCGCTTGGCGGACGTCATGATTCCAATCAGAATGCTAAGCTGGATCGTTGTTGGTCTGCCGGTCTGCCGGCAACCCGCCGTTCGCGACGGCCAACTGCGGGTAGTGGTCTAAACGCCGTGCCTCTACGACCTGCGGCTTGCACGTCGGTGATACACCCATTCGTATGGAGCACGGTGACCAGGATCCCCAGGCGCGGGCTGACCAGCAGGCGCAGGGGTGAACAATGGCACGCGAAATTAGGATAGCCATTGGGTGCGCTTCAGTGGCGCTCGCGACCTGCTGTGCGGGCTCGACGCATCAAGTCGTGCCGACCGGGCACGGTACGTTCGTGATCCCGAGCCGGGGCTTGATGGGCGTATCTTCTGCCGAGAAGTCCGAGGCATTAGAGGATGCGGCGGCCTACTGCGTGAAGCTCGGCAAAGAAGGCGGTCTCGCCATGCGTTCCGTCTTACGCCACAGTACATCGCACCCGCCAAAAGCCGCCCTTCGGCCAGGCTCGGCAGATTTCCAACCAGCGGACATTCAGACTTCCTCACGCGAGTGCCTGCTGAAAGTACCTTGGCGGCAGTTGCCGGACAAGTCGGCTCGATGAGTGCGCGGGAGATCGACAGCGCCACCGTGACGCGTCCCCGCCGCGGAGTTCTTCGCGATCGAACCAGGCCTGAATACCGGCGGAGCGGAGCGATTCAGCAATGCGCTGCGCGGCCGACGCATCTTCCGAGGCGTAGCTCAGAAATACAGCGCGCTGTACTCGAGTGTGTCGCTTGTGAACTCCCTGACGAGATCACACACTTCCTCGCGCGTACACACCTTGTCTTCGAGCAGGATCTGGCAGCAGCGCCTCGAGATGCACGTGCAGCGCCACCGCAAGCACAATCGGGGGATAACGCTGCAATCCCACCATTAACTCATTGAGCTTGTCGAGACACTCCTCCAGC
>DATJZQ010000027.1:0-2256 GCA_035499005.1 Burkholderiales bacterium
TATCGAAAACATGATGATCGCCGGCGAGCGTGGCCGGGCGCTGGTCGAACGCATCCTCGCGTTCAGCCGCAGCGGAGTCGGCGACCGAGTGGCGGTGCATGTTGAGGCGGTGGCGCGAGAAACGCTCGCACTGTTCGCTGCCAAAGTGCCCCGGCACATCGTCATCGAGCAACGGCTGCATGCGGGCAGCGCCGCCGTCATGGGCGATCCAACGCAGATCCATCAAGTTCTCATGAATCTGCTTACCAATGCCGTGCAAGCGATGCCTTCCGGCGGAACGCTCCGCGTGTCGCTCGACCGGGTTCACCTCCAGGCACCACGCGTTGTGACGACGGGCTCCATCGCGGCACGAGAATACGTCGTCATGGGCGTCGCGGATACCGGCAGCGGCATCCATGCAGAGATCCTCGAAAAAATTTTCGATCCATTCTTCACCACCAAGGAAGTCGGTGTCGGGACGGGCCTCGGTCTTTCTCTGGTACACGGCATCGTGACCGGGCTCGGCGGCGCCGTCGAGGTCGCGACCACCATCGGCGAGGGAAGCGCCTTCAAGGTATACCTGCCGCTCGGCGGTGAAGTCACCACACCAAGCAAACCCAGGAAACGCATGGAGCGCGGGACGCGGCGTACGGGTCAAGGGCGCGTTCTGGTCTTGGACGACGAAGAGCCGCTGGTGAAGCTTGCTACGGAAACGCTGACGGAGCTGGGATACTCAGCCATTGGTTTTACCTCCAGCGCGAAGGCAATCGAAGCGTTCCTGGCCGATCCCAAACAGTTCGACGCAGTCATCACCGATGAAAGCATGCCTGGCATGTCGGGCTCCGAGCTGATTCGCAAAATGAGAGCGCTCAGGCCAACCCTTCCGACCGTGCTCGTGAGTGGATATCTCAGCACGGGGGTCGCCGAGAGCGCCCGTGAAGCGGGCGCGAGCGAAGTTCTGAAAAAGCCGCTCTCCGCCCGCCAGCTCGGAACAGCCCTGGAACGCGCATTGCTCCCGGCGCGCCGCTGACCGCCCGTCTCGCTTAACTTTCGCAGCTGAGAGCCGCAACAGCCGGCACGGGTTTGTGTCGTCTGTCACGTAGCCCCGTTTACCGGACATCCGCGGGACGCTCTCGCGCCGGACACTGGCGCCCTCGGGTCCACCAGCACGAGGACGCGCCAATGAGCACGATCACCACCAAAGACGGCACGCAGATCTATTACAACGACTGGGGCAAGGGACAGCCGGTCGTGTTCAGCCACGGCTGGCCGCTTAGCGCCGACGCCTTCGAGGACCAGATGCTCTTCCTCGCTTCGCACGGCTACCGCTGCATCGCGCATGATCGGCGCGGCCATGGCCGGTCGAGCCAGCCGTGGCAGGGCAACGACATGGACACCTACGCCGACGATCTCGCCGAGCTCGTCGACCATCTCGATCTGCGGGATGCCGTTCATGTCGGGCACTCCACCGGCGGCGGGGAGGTCGCGCGCTACATCGCACGGCATGGCACGAAGCGCGTCGCGAAAGCGGTTCTGATCGGCGCCGTTCCTCCGCTGATGCTCAAGACGGCCGCGAACCCCGGTGGCCTGCCGATGGACGTATTCGACCAGCTGCGTGCGAGCGTGCAGGCAGACCGCTCGCAGTTCTTCAAGGATCTGACGCTTCCGTTCTACGGCTACAACCGGCCCGGCGCGAAGGTTTCCGAGGGCGTGCGCGAATCCTTCTGGTTGCAGGGGATGATGTGCGGCATGCCGGCTGCGTACTTCTGCATCAAGGCATTCTCCGAGACTGACCAGTACGAGGACTTGAAGAGGATCGACGTTCCGACCCTCGTCGTGCACGGCGACGACGATCAGATCGTGCCAATCGCGAATTCCGGGCTGCTCACCGCCAAGCTCGTCAAAGGCGCCACGCTGAAGGTCTACAAGGGCGCGCCACATGGGCTGTGCACGACGCACAAGGACCAGATCAACGAGGAGTTGCTCGCGTTCATCAGTTCCGGCGCGAGGACTGCGCGCGCAGACGCCGAGCGTGAGACCGCCTAAAAGAACCCCCATATCGCACCCGCGAAACCCCTGGAGGCACGGATGATTCGCAAGACTCACAGTCTGTTCGCTTCGGTCTTGGCAGGAATGCTTGCCATGCTTGTCGTCACACAATCCGCATTCGCTGCAGACGCCGGCGCGCGCGGTGCGCGCAACGTCGTTCTCGTGCACGGAGCCTTTGCCGACGGATCGAGCTGGTCCAAAGTGATTCCGCTGCTCGAAAAGGCAGGC
>DATJZQ010000028.1:0-13586 GCA_035499005.1 Burkholderiales bacterium
ACGGGGAGAGGTGTCAGTGCAACCGGGCCGCCTGGCTGCGGCGTCGCGGAGGGACGAGCGGGGCCGGGAGCAGTAGGTGCGGCGGGCGCCACCGGCGGGCTCGGTTCGGCGCGCGCCTGTACTTGCTGCTGTTTCTGCACCGGCGGGCTCTGAGGCTGCGGATCGGTACGCGGCGCAGGCTGCGGTTCCGGGCGCGGCTGCGGGCGCGCCTCCGCGAGTGCAACGGCAGGCGCGACAGGCGCAAGCGCGGGGTTTGGGGGTTCGACTTGGGCTTGCCGGCGCACGGCGGGAGCGGGTTCCGGGCGCGGGTCCGCCCGGGCGGTCACTTGTGGCGGCACTGGCGACTCGGCGCGTGGAGCTTGTACCTGCGGGGCTGCCACCGGTGCGGGCTGCGCCTCAGGGCGCACAACGGGCGCGGCCTCGCGTCGGGGCTCCAGCGTCGGTTCCGCGCGACGTGTGGGCGCCGGCTCGGGTCTGGCAGCGGCCTGCTGCACCGGCACATCCATCTTGGGCGGCACGATCGCCTCTGGCCGCGCGTCAGGGCGGGCGATGGGCACGGGTTCGCGTCGCGGTTCCAGGCGCGGTTCCGCGCGCGCGGCCGGGGCCGGCTCCACACGCGGCTCCACGCGTTGCTGCGGGCGAGCCTCAGCTGCCTGCGGACGCGGCTCGAGGCGCGGCTCGACCCGGGCCTCGGGCTTCAGCTCTGCGCGCGGCTCGAGGCGAGGCTCGGGGCGAACTTGCGGCTTGAGCTCGGAGCGCGGCTCCGGCCGAACCTGTGGCAGCGGTTCCGGGCGCACTTCGGGGCGCGGCTCGACGCGCGCCAGCGTCTGGGGTTGAGGCTCGGGCTTGGCCTGCACCTTCGGCTCGATTCTGGCCTCGGCTTTGGGCTCGGGGCGCTCGGCGCGAGCAGGCTGCGGCTTCGGGGTCGAAACCGGAGCTGGCGGCGTGCGCACTTCCTGGCGCTGAAATTTGTTCAGGGTCTTTTTCGCGGGCGGCTGCTTCTGCTCGACCTTCGGCTTTTCCTCGACGACGGGCTGCGGCACTTGAGTCAGGCGGACGGTGAGCACCTTCTTTTCCGGGACCGGCGTGCGGAATCCCGGCAGCAGGGCGATCGCGGCGGCATGCACGAGCACGGACACGATGCATGCCACCAGGATCGGACGCTCCCGCTCCCAGGGGCGGTCGAGCGAATGCCAGAGCAACCCGCTGTCGGCGATCGCGCTGTTCATCGCTCCAGCACGAGCGCGCCGGTCCGCATCTCGCGAGAGATCACCGTGTGAAACTCATGAAAATCATGAGCAGCATTTGCTGATTTTGTTGTGGGAGCCGCCATCGGATGTGGCCGAGAATGCACCTCGACCCCGCCTGCTGGTCGGAGCTTCGGTCGGCGCATGCAGCCGAGGTGACTCAAGAGGTGGGAGTCACCGGTCCTCGACGGCCGCAACTTCATCAACTTTATCATTTCTGGAGAAAGACCATGTGGAACAAGCCTGAGTTCACCGAAATGCGTTTTGGTTTCGAAGTCACGATGTACATCGCGAACCGCTAAGTTCTACCTGCGGGCCAGACGAAAGCCCCGGGGACGGGGCTTTCGTTGTTTCGGGTGCCGGGAACGCACCTCCGAGGGCCCCACAGTTCGGGACAATCGCGCGATCATGCAAGTAATAGTCCTGGGCGCCGCAGCCGGGGGCGGCTTCCCGCAATGGAACTGCAACTGCCGCAACTGCGACGGCGTGCGCCGCGGCACGATCCGCACGCGAGCGCGCACCCAGTCGTCGATCGCCGTGAGCGCCAACGGCATCGACTGGGTCCTGTTCAACGCCTCGCCCGACGTGCTCGCTCAGATCAAGGCGATTCCGGTTCTGCAGCCGGCGCGGGCGGTGCGCGACACCGGGATCCGCGCCGTCCTGCTGGTCGATGGCCAGGTCGACCACACCACCGGGCTGCTCATGCTGCGCGAGGGCCAGCGTCTGCAGATCTGGTGCACCGAGATGGTCCGCGAGGATCTCACCACCGGCAATCCGCTGTTCAACATCCTGGGGCACTACTGCGGGGTCAACTGGCACAACCTGCCGACCGCGCGCGGCAACCGCTTTTCCATTGACGGCATAGAGCGGCTGAGCTTCACCGCCGTGCCGCTCAAGAGCAAGGCGCCACCCTATTCCCCCCACCGGGAAGATCCGCACGAGGGCGACAACATCGGAGTGCGCATCACCGACGAGCGCAGCGGCAAGAACCTGTTTTACGCACCCGGCCTGGGCGAGATCGAGCCTCACCTTGAGCCCTTCCTGTCCAAGGCCGACGCGCTGCTGGTGGACGGCACCTTCTGGACCGACGACGAAATGATACGGCTCGGCATCTCCACCAAGCGGGCGCGCGACATTGGTCACCTGCCCCAGTCCGGTCCGGGCGGCATGATCAGTGTGTTGCAGCCGCTCGAGGCGGCGCGCAAGATTCTGATCCATATCAACAACACCAATCCGATCCTGGATGAAGATTCGCCGGAGCGCGCGCAGCTCGATCGCGCGGGCATCGAGGTCGCGTACGACGGCCTGGAAATCAAATTATAGGAGAGCCAATGGGCGCACCGGAGACCATGCCCTGGGGCCGCGAAGAGTTTGAGCACCGGCTGCGGGCGAAGGGCAAGCGCTATCACATCTACCATCCGTATCAAGTCGCGATGAACAGCGGCAAGCTGACGCGCGAGCAGATCCAGGGCTGGGTGTACAACCGCTACTATTACCAGATCAGCATCCCGATCAAGGACGCCGCGCTGTTGTCGAACATGCCCGACCGCGAGCACCGGCGCTTGTGGATACAACGCATCCTCGATCACGATGGCACCCAAGGCGACGAGGGCGGCATCGAAGCCTGGATCTGGCTGGGTGAAGCGTGCGGGCTGAAGCGCGCGGATATCACCTCGCTCGAGTACGTGCTGCCGGGCGTGCGCTTCGCCATCGACGCGTACGTGAACTTCGCGCGCCGTGCGCCCTGGCAGGAGGCCGTGTGCTCGAGCTTGACCGAGCTCTTCGCGCCCGAGATCCACAAGGAGCGCCTGTCCAACTGGCCGCAGCACTACCCCTGGATCGACCAGTCCGGCTACGCCTATTTCCGCAAGCGCCTGTCCGAAGCACGGCGCGACGTCGACCATGGGCTGCGCGTCACGCTGGAGCACTTCACGACGCGGGCACAGCAGCAGCGCGCGCTCGACATACTGCAGTTCAAGCTCGACATCCTGTGGTCGATGCTGGACGCCATGCAGATCGCCTATGGGATCGGTCCCGAGCGCCTCGGCGCCGGCACCGCGATGCCCGATGAGTGAGCGGCGGATCGCGTTCGACGACGTGTGCGCGCTCGAGCGGCAATACCGCCTGCAGTGGGAGCCGGCGCAGGACTCCTTCGTGCTGCTCTACCCCGAAGGCATGATCAAGCTGTCGGGCAGCGCGGCGGAGATCATGAAGCGCGTGGACGGCAAGACCACGGTGAGCGGTATCGTGCAGGACCTGCAGCAGGCATTCCCCGGCGTCGAGTTGCGCCAGGACGTGATGGATTTTCTGGAGGTGGCCCATGCAAGAGGGTGGATCCGCGTCGGGCAAGCCGCGTGAAACCAAGGTGACGAACCCGCTCTGGCTCAACGCCGAGATCACCTTCCGCTGTCCGCTGCACTGCGTCTACTGCTACAACCCGGTCGACTACGCGCGCTCCGGGCCAGAGCTGACCACGGACGAGTGGCTGCGCGTGCTGCGCCAGGCTCGCGAGCTGGGCGCGGTCCAGCTCGGCATCTCCGGCGGCGAGCCGCTCATGCGCGACGACGTAGAGGTGATGATCACAGAGGCCCATCGTCTGGGCTACTACAGCAACCTGCTGACTTCCGGCGTCGGCTTGACGGAGAAGCGCATCGCCGCGTTCAAGGAGGGGGGGCTGGACCAGATCCAGCTCTCATTCCAGGATTCGACCCGCGAGCTCAACGATTTCCTGAGCAGCACCCGCACCTTCGAGCTGAAGTCCAAGGTAGCCAAGCTGATCAAGCAGTACGAGTATCCGATGGTGCTCAACGTCGTGCTGCACCGCCTCAACATCGACCACATCCAGGCCATCCTGGACATGGCGGAGGCGATGGGCGCCGAGCACGTCGAGCTCGCGAACACGCAGTACTACGCATGGGCGCTGCTCAACCGCGATCAGCTGCTCCCGAGCAGCGAGCAACTGCGGCGCGCGGAGGAAATCACCAATCAGTTCCGCGCACGCGTGGGCAACAAGATGAAGCTGTACTTCGTGGTGCCCGACTACTACGCGAATCGGCCCAAGGCGTGCATGAACGGATGGGGCTCGGTCTTTCTCAACGTCGCGGCCGACGGCCTGGCCCTGCCCTGCCACGAGGCCAGAATGCTGCCGGGCCTTACCTTCCCCAACGTGCGCGATCACGACGTGCGCTGGATCTGGTACGAGTCGCCTGGCTTCAATGCGTATCGCGGCGACAGCTGGATGAAGGAGCCGTGCCGCAGCTGCCCGGAAAAGGTCAAGGATTTCGGCGGCTGTCGCTGCCAGGCTTACATGCTGACCGGCGATGCGACCAATACCGATCCGGTCTGCGATCTGTCTCCCAACCACCGCTTGATCACTGATGTGGTGGCGCGCGCACAGACGGCGGGCCCGCAGGTCAAAGTCCAGCCGATCGTGTTCCGCGACGACAAGAACTCGCGCCGCCTCAGCGAGAAAAAGACGCAGCCCGAAAGCGCTCCCGTGCGCTAGCGTCTGTCGGCGGTAGAATCGCCGGCATGAACGACACCAGCGCAGTCGCGTTCGACCTCGCCGTGCGTGCGCACGGTCTGACCAAGCGCTACGGCGATATCCTGGCGGTGGATTGCCTCGAGCTGGAGCTGCCGGCCGGCCAGTTCTTCGGCCTGCTCGGACCGAACGGCTCGGGCAAGACCACCACCATACACATGCTGTCCACCCTGGTGCGCCCTTCCGCCGGCAGCGTGCAGGTCGCGGGACGCGACGTCATTCGCGATCCGGTCGCTGTGCGCGCATCGATCGGCCTGGTGTTCCAGGAGTCCGCGCTCGACCGCACCCTTTCGGTCCAACAGAACCTTCGCTTCGCCGGGCTGCTGTACGACCTCGCGCCGGCCGTCATCGAGGAGCGCAGCCGCGAGCTGCTCGAGCTCTTCGGCCTGAACGACAAGCGCGACCGCCCGGTCGGCTCGCTGTCGGGCGGCATGCGCCGCGCCCTCGACATCGTGCGCGGCGTGCTGCATCGGCCCCGCATTCTATTCCTCGACGAGCCCACCATCGGCCTCGACCTGCCGAACCGCCGCAGGATCTGGCGCTTTATCGAGCGGCTGCGCGCCGCGAGCGGCATGACCGTGCTGTTGACCACGCACTATCTGGAAGAGGCCGACAGTTGCGACCAGGTTGCTTTCATCAACACGGGCAAGATCGTGCGCCAAGGTGCCCCGCGGGCGCTGGTGGAGGAACTGGGCAAACATATCGTCGAGATCGAGGCGGCCGGGCTCGCCGCGCTGGCGAGTGAGCTCGAGCCGCGCCTCGGAAGGGCGCTGGTCGAGGGGGATGTCGCGATGTTTCGGCATGCCGACGAGGACACCAGCGCTCTTGCGGCGCTGCAGGTCGAGCTGGCGGGACGCGCGTCGGCGCTGCGCATCCGGCGGCCCAACCTGAACGACGTGTTCCTGTGGGTCAATTCACAGCGCTGATGCGGCTGCGACTCGGCATGGCGGTCGAAAAGGCGGCCCGGTGATCCTGCGACCGATTTACGGGGTGATCGAACGCGAAGTCGTCAAGACCTTCCGACAGCGCACGCGGCTCGTCTCGGCCATGGTGCGCCCTTTGATCTGGCTGTTCGTGATCGGCGGAGGCTTCGGCGCCGTGCTCGGACACGCGAGCGGGGCGGATTACCAGCAATTCCTGGCGCCCGGCGTGCTGGGCATGACAATGCTGTTCGGCGCCATGCTGGCGGCGCTCACCATGGTCTACGACAAGGAGTCGGGCGTGATGCGCATGCTGATCATCGCGCCCTTTGCGCACTATTGGATCGTGGTCGGAAAGACGATCGCCGCAGCCCTCGCCGGACTGATTCAGGGTGCGCTCTTGCTCGTCATCCTCGCTGTGCTCGGATTCCTCTCGTCGAGCACCAACTATCCGCTCCTGGTGGTGGGGATGGTGATCACGGCGTTCACCTGCGCCGCGATCGGGGCCCTGGTCTCGGCCTTCACCCGCACGCTCGACAACTTCGCTGCGATCATGAACTTCGTCATCTTCCCGGTCTTTTTCTTGAGCGGCGCGCTCTATCCGACGGCCAAGCTCCCACTCGCTCTCAAAGCAGCGGCGCTGCTCAATCCGTTCACCTATTGCGTGGATCTGCTCAAGCACGCGATGCTGGCGAACACCGTCTGGGGCTCAGCCTCCGAGCTGCACGCCTGGGTCGACGTGCTGGTGAGCGCAGGCTTCACACTGCTCGCGCTGCTGGTGGCGAGCTGGCGCTTCTCGCGCGAGCAGGCGCACGAGCCGTTCATCCACACGTTGTTAGGGAAGCGCGGCGGCTAGCGCGCCTGAAATAGAAGCGACAGAGTCAACTTAGTGGTGGTGGCCGCCGGCGCCGTGCACGTGGCCATGCGCCAGCTCGTCGCGGCTGGCAGTGCGCACGTTCGTCACGGTGCAGGAGAACACCAGGCTGCGGCCAGCGAGCGCATGGTTCCCGTCCACCGTGACCTTGTCGCCGTCGATACCGGTGACGGTGTAAACGTGCCTTTCGCCCGATGCCTCGGAGCTGCCCTCGAACTGCATCCCCACCTCGACAGCTGCCGGAAACAGCGCACGCGACTCGGTACGGACCAGCGAGGGTTCGTAAGCGCCGAAGCCCTCCTCGGGCGCGAGCTGCACGCGACACTCGAACCCGGCTCGCTTCCCTTCCAGGGCCTGTTGCACGCGTGCGAAGATACCGTCGTGCCCGCCGTGTAAATAGCTGACCGGCGCATCCGTCTTCTCGATCAGCGTGCCGTCGACGTCCACCAGCTCGTAGGTGAGCGAAACCACCGTGTTCTTCTTGATCTGCATATCCGTGCTGTTTGTTGCCATTCACCAGCGGGCAGCGCTAGTCGATGCGCTTCACCAGCTTGAGGACTTCCTGGGCGTGCCCGCGCGGATTGACGCCGTACTGAGCGTGGCGCAGCACGCCGCGGCGATCGATGATGAAGGTGGAGCGCACCACGCCCGTGCGCTTCTTGCCCTCGATCTCTTTCTCGTGCAGCACGCCGTATTTCCTGCACACGTCGCCTTCCGGGTCGGCGAGCAGCTTGACAGCGAGGCCATGCTTGTCGCGAAATGAGCCGTGGCTCATGCAGTCGTCCATGCTTACGCCGACCACCACGGTATGCAGCGAAGTGAACGCATCCTCCAGTTCGCTGAATTCGATCGCCTCCATGGTGCAGCCAGGGGTATCGTCCTTCGGATAAAAGTAGAGCACGACGTTGCTGCGTCCGGTAAGACTCGCGAGGCTCACCATCTCCATGTCTGGATCGGGTAAGTCGAACGCCGGCGCGGCCTCGCCCTCCTGCAACATGCCCCCTGTGCTCCCGCTTCAGCAGTGCGCCGATTCTAACCGATTTTGCTCGGCGTCAAGTCGCTTGCTCCAGCATCTGCTGCATGCATGCGAGAAGCATCGCGACGCGACGATATAATCCACGCATGTCAGCTCTCGACGCCGCGGTGCTGGGCGAGTGTTCGGCGCGCCGTTTCTTTGCGCGACACTGGCAAAAGACTCCACTGCTCGTGCGTGCTGCCCTGCCGGGTTTCGCGGACGTGGTGTCCGCCGCGCAGCTGGCCGACCTCGCGTGCCGCGACGACGCACAGTCGCGCCTCGTCATCCGCCGTGCGCGCCGTTGGGAAGCGCATCAAGGTCCGCTCGACCCGCGCCTTCTGCGCCGCCTGCCAGCGCGCGGGTGGACGCTGCTGGTGCACGAAGTGGATCATTTCTTTCCGCAGGCCCGCCGCCTGCTGGAACGCTTCAGCTTCATCCCGTACGCGCGGCTCGATGACTTGATGGTGAGCTACGCAGCGCCAGGCGGCGGCGTCGGACCGCACTGCGATTCGTATGACGTGTTTCTGCTGCAGGGCGCCGGACGTCGGCGCTGGCGCGTGAGCCACCAGCGCGATGCCGAGCTGGCAGAAGGCGCGCCGCTCAAGCTCCTGCGCAATTTCCGGCCGCAGCGCGAGTGGATCCTGGAACCGGGGGACATGCTTTACCTGCCGCCAGGCTGGGCGCACGAAGGCGTCGCGCTCGAGGCGGCGATGACCTATTCCATCGGCTTTCGCGCGCCCCAGTGGCGCGAGCTGGCCGTGCACTTCCTGCGTTTTCTCGAAGATCGGGTCGCGCTCGACGGACTGTATCGCGATCCGGATCTGACGCCTCAGGCGCAGCCTGCGCGCATCGCACCACCGATGGTTCGAAAGGTCGCGCAACGCCTCGAAAGCATCCGCTGGAGCACTCCGCAGATCGCGCGCTTCCTCGGGGAGTACCTTACCGAGCCCAAGCCGCACGTCTTTTTCCGCCGTCGCCGGCCCTCATCGCTGACGCGCTTTGCCGAGAGCGTCCGGCACAGCGAGCTCTCCCTCGACCTGCGCAGCGAGATGCTGTATTTCGGGCACATGTTTTTCATCAACGGCGAAACCGTGCAGGTCAGAGGACGGGCGCGCGAGTCGCTGAGCCGGCTGGCGGACACGCGTCGGCTGAGCGCGGTCGATACCACGCAGCGCGGCCTGGTCGCGCTGCTGCATGAATGGTATGGTGCCGGTTACCTCAATCTGCGCGCGACAGCGCGGCCAAGGTCACGGAGCGAGCGATGAGCGAAGCCGCACCAGAGCAGCGTCGGGTGGAAACCAATGCGGAGCTGGAAGAGGCGCTCGACACGCTGTTCGCACGCGCGGGCCGCCGGCTGCGGATCTTCGACCGGGAGCTTAGCGCCGGGTACAACAGCCCGCGGCGGTACGATCTGCTGCGCGCCTTCCTGCTGGCGAGCCGCACTCACGTGATCCAGATCGCGCTGCACGACGCATCCAACCTGCAGCGCGACTGCCCGCGTCTGATCAATCTGCTGCGCCAGTTCAGCCAGACCGTCACGATCAACGAAACCGAGCCGCAGGCGAAGGGCGTTTACGATCCATTCGTCGTCCTCGACGAGCGCGACTACGTGCATCGCTTCCACTACGACGGCACACGCGGCTTGCTGGGTCTCGATGATGCGCACGAGGCGCGCGGCTTCGTGCAGCGCTTCGAGGAGATCTGGGAGGCTTCGTCGCCGGCCGTATCGGCGACTACGCTCGGTCTCTAGAGGCTGTCTTGTCGCATGCCGTTCACGTATCCGCGGACCGCCTCTACTAGATTTGTTTGACAAATCTGCTAGTATTCCGCCTTCTTCGGGGTGCGCTCTCCGAAGAGAGTTTTTCGAAATCGTTCGATCGTTCCCCAACAGACTCCACACCGCTCAAGGACCAAGTAGATGAAACACGCCATCCTGGTTGCCGCCATCCTGGCCATCGGGCTCAGCGCCTGCAGCAAGAAGGAGGAAGCTCCTCCCGCAGCGCCTGCCCCCGCCGCCGCACCCGCTCCCGCTCCCGCTCCAGAAGCTGCCTCGGGGACTGCGGCCGCACCGGCTCCCGCCCCTGCCGAGCAGAAGCCAGAAGAGAAGAAGTAGCGGGTACGCGCCGCCGGGTGCGTCGCCCGGCGGCGTCAGATCAGTTGGCGCCAGCCTAGGCCGGCCTGCTGGTCGGCGACTTCGATCCAGTGCGGAGCGCAGCCGAGCGCGTCAGCGAGTGCGCCGCGCGCCAGATCCGGCCGGTTGTTGTCCTCGCTCAAGTGCGCCGCCACCACGTGTTGCAGACGGCGCGCGTCCAGATGCGCGAGCAGCGCACCCGCGGCGGCATTGTCAAGGTGGCCGAGGCGGCCGGAGATGCGGCTCTTCAGCGCTTCCGGATAGGTTCCCGCAAGCAGGAGTTCCGCGTCGTGGTTGCATTCGAGCACCACGGCGTCGCAGGCGCTCAAGCAGCGCTGCATGTGCGCGGTAACGTGGCCAGCATCCGTCAACACGCCCAGACGCGACGCGCCGTCTCCGAACACGTATTGGGCCGGCTCGCGTGCGTCGTGGGGAACGGGAAAAGGCTCGATGCGGATGTCGCCGACCGAAAAGGCGTCATAGCCGCGCACCAGGCACACCTCCACGTCGGTGCCGAACAGGCCCTCCAGCCCGCGCAAAGTGCCGCTCGTAAGCCATACCGGCAGCCGATGCTTCCGCGCGAAGCGGGCCGCCCCGCCGACGTGGTCCTGATGCTCGTGCGTGATGACGACGGCGGCAAGGTCCGAGGGCGCCAGGCCGACGCGCGCCAGGCGCCGCGTCGTTTCGGCCAGACTGAAACCGCAGTCGAGCAGCACGCGCGTGGCTTGCACCTCGACGACCAGCCCATTGCCCTGGCTGCCGCTACCGAGCAGCGCGAACCTCATCGTGCGCGCCGCCGGTCAGCGCAACGAGCAGACGCCCGCGCGCTGGCTATTTCAGATCCTCCTGCAGAACGTTGAGGATGCGGGTCGCGGCCTCCGACTTGTCCGGTGCCCCGTCCGCACTGAGCACTTTCACCTCGGACCCGTTTTTCGGGTCCGGGAGCACCGCGATGCGATATTCGAGTGCCTTGGCTTTGGGATCGCTTTCCCAGAACGCCAATTTGGATAGCAAGCCCGATTTCTGCGTTTCCTGATCGGGGTTGAGGTAGCGCACGTAGTACAGCCCGCCTGTCCGATCGCGGTCCTGCACGGTGAACCCGAGGCGATCCAGAGAAAGCCCCACTCGCCGCCAGGCACGATCGAAATCGTCCTTCATCACCAGCACCGGCGCACCGCCGGCTCCCTTGCTGATCACGGCGCGCGGCTCGGGCGGCGCGCTTGGCTTCGCCTGCGCATGCGTCGGTTCGGTCGGCTTGCCGCCGTTCAGCTTCGCCTGCAAACGCTGAAGCATCTCCGCTTCGAGCTCCGGATCAGCCGGGCGCGGCTGCCACATGGTTTTCCCGGCCTGGCGCATGTTGGCGTCGTTCACGTACATCTCGTACATCCCGCGGTGGGTGACGAACACCTCGGTCGTGCCCGGCGCCAGACCCCGCTCGAGGCGAGCCCGAAATTTGTCGCGTTCCGGTGTGGAGTAGGCCTGGTCGATGACCTTCCCCAGCAGATTGCGGAAAAGGTCCTGCGGAATCTTGGCGCGGTTCTCCGCCCAATCGGTCTCCATGACGCCGGTCTCGGCGTTCTCCGAGACGAGGATGAAGCCCATCTCCTGCCAGAATTCCCTGACCTGCGGCCAGACCTGCTCGGGGGGCGCGTCGACCACCAGCCAGCGCTGGTTACCCGAGCGCTCGATGCGTGCTTTGCCGGTCTGCGGCAGCAGAGTAGTCTGCTTTGCCACCGCTTTCGTCGCGGGCTGCTGTCCCTGGTTGTAGTCGGAAGCAGTGGCGGCGTTCGCTTCTGGAACCGTGAAGCGATCGCTGGCGTTGGGCGCGGCAAGATCCGGAGGCACCTCCAGAGGCTGCACCTGCTTGGCCTCGGACTTGTAGTCGACCTTTTTGTTCTCGATCGAGCAGCCGCACAGCACCAGCGCAACCAGTAGGACGCGGGCGGCCGATGTCTGCTTCATATCGCTCGCAGCGGGCCGGCTTACGCCACCGGCATGCGCGCGGCGATGCCCGCCTGATCCATTGCGCCGCGCAGAAGGTCGTGGAAAGACGAAGACAGCGGAGTAAGCGGCAAGCGAATGCCGGTGGAGATCATGCCCATCTCCTTGAGCACCCACTTCACCGGGATCGGGTTGGCCTCCACGAACAGGTGTCGATGCAGACCGAGCAGCTTGTTGTTCAGCGCGCGGGCGCGTGGCAGGTCCCCGGCAAAGGCGGCGGTGCACATCTCACGCATCGAGCGGGGAGCGACGTTGGCGGTGACCGACACCACTCCATCGCCGCCCATCAGCATTAGTGCCAGCGCGGTCGCATCGTCGCCGCTGTACACAGCGAAACCCTTCGGCGCCCGGCGAATCAGGTCGGAGCCGCGCTCCAGATTCCCGGTGGCCTCCTTGATGCCGACGATATTGGGCACCTGCGCCAGGCGCAGCGCCGTGTCGTTCTGCATGTCGCACACGGTGCGGCTCGGCACGTTGTACACGATCATGGGCAGATCGACCGCCTCCGCGATGGCCTCGAAGTGGCGGTACAAGCCCTCCTGGGTCGGCTTATTGTAATAGGGCACCACCGACAGACACATATCGGCACCCGCCTTCTTCGCGAAGCGCTGTAACTCGATCGCTTCGCTGGTGGAATTGGCGCCCGTGCCTGCGATCACCGGCACTCGGCCGGCGACATGCGCGATGGTGGTTCTGATCAGCTGGCAGTGCTCTTCGTAGTCGACGGTCGGGGATTCGCCGGTCGTCCCGACTACGACGATGCCGTCGGTGCCCTCTATCACGTGCCAGTCGACCAAGCGGCGAAGGGCATCGAGATCGAGGCTGCCGTCCTCGTGCATCGGTGAGACGATCGCTACCAGGCTGCCCTTCAACATGATGTCCTCCCCGGTAAGTGAAGTAACGGAACCAGAGGCCGTTGGTTAACCGCAAATTTTAGCTCAATAGCCACTCGGTAGTCCCGCGTCGAGGTGCGGGGAGGCCGCTGCGCAGATGCGTTGCACCATAGCGGGCTTGGGATTCGACACCAACACGTCCTCATACGCGATCACGCGCAGCCGTCCCTGAACGACCGCGAGCAGCTCACCTGGGCGCAGCAGAAACTGCGGATTGGACGGCCGCCCGTAGCGTTCGTTCCCGAGCGCGAAGGTCTCATAGATCAGCAGGCCGTCAGGCTCCAGGCTGTCCAGCAGCACCGGGAGCAGCGGGCGATGGAGGTAATTCGCGACTACAATGCCCGCGAAGACGGTGCCCGGATAAGGCCAAGAGCCGGCCTCCAGGTCCGCGCACTTGGCCTCGATTCCCGCTAGCCCGGTCATGGGCTCCAGTGCCCCCACGTCTCGATCCACGGCCGCCACCTGGTAACCCAGGCGCGCCAGCAAGCGCGCGTGGCGCCCGCTGCCGCACGCAAGATCCAGCACGCGACCGCCGCGACGGACCAGTGGGGCGAAGCGCGCGATCCAATCCGATGGGGCTTCGATCGCGGCGTGGCCGGATGAGCGCATGCGTCTCTCGAGCAAGCGCCCAGAATAGCAAAACGCACAGGCCTGCACGGTTTGACACTGACAAAAGCGAGTGCTACAAACGCGGGGGCCGTCGATGCGCACAGCTGCGACGAGGCGCATACGTTCACGACGGCCGGGTGACCGACTAGGGAAGCTCTGATCAAGTCTCGCAACGCGCGTTGCGTCAGGTGCGGATGACTGCAAGGCGTCGCGACGCAGCTAAGGTAGGTACCTTTGCAAGGCGTGTCGGAGCGCGGAAGAGGGGCCCCTTCAGGGGATCTGACCGCGCAGACACGCACAAGGCCGGTGACGACACGCTCATGTCCGGTTCCACGGTCGCATCCCCGCAAGCGGG
>DATJZQ010000029.1:0-52812 GCA_035499005.1 Burkholderiales bacterium
CCCCGCTCAGTTCGCCCGGTGCGTTGCGCCACGAGACCATGAACACCTGCAGGCCCTGCTCGAGCGCGTAGCGAACGAGCGAATTGTCGGGCTGCAGGTCGAGGATGTAGTACTTATTGATGAACGGCGGGATGATGAGCAGCGGGCGGCGATGGACCTGCGGGACGCGCGGCGCGTACTGGATGAGCTGCATGACGGGATTCTGGTGGACCACCGCACCGGGCGTCGCGGCTACGTTGCGTCCGATTTCGAAGGCGGTCTCGTCGCTCATCCGGATGCGCCCGCGCAACAGGTCTTCGCGCAGCAGTTGAAGGCCTCGCGCCAGGCTCGCGCCGTTAGTCTGAGCGGCGAGGCGAATTGCGTCGGGATTGGTGGCCGGGAAATTGGTCGGAGCGAGCGCATCCAGGCACTGTCGCAGCACGAACGCGGTGCGCCGCTTCTTCTCCGCCGCCAGCGGCACGGCCTCCAGCAGCGCCGTGACCCAGCGCGCGTTGGTGAGGTAGGAACGCCTGAGATAGTCGAACCAGGGCAGTGAGCGCCAGGCGGGACTGCCGAAGCGCGCATCGCCGGGCTCCGGTTCGCCGGGGAGGGGACCGTCGCCGGTCAGCAGAGCCGCCCACAGGGCAAGATGCTCGCGATAGTAGCGCCCGTGGATTTCCGCGACGCGTTCCGGCTCTGCCGCCAGCGCACGAAAGAGGTCGTGCAGCGCAGACCGATCGCTGTCCGGCAGTCGGCTCAGGAGCTCGCGCAGAAGCTGCTGGAGCATCGCGGACGCTTCGTGTACGTTTGTGCCGGGCGCTTCGCCGGGCGGAGTGGACGACACCATGGGGACTGCCGATCAGTCTGCGATCCAGATGCAGGCGGCATGCCGCCCGGTCACGCGGTCGCGGCGATGCGAGAAGAACCGCTGCGGGTCGCCGAACGTGCACAGCCCGCCGCCGAATACTGCGCTCACCCCGGCGCGCCTCAAGCGCAGGCGGGCGAGCGCGTACAGATCCGCGAGCCACTTTCCCTCGCGAATTGCCTCGAAGGCCGGTTCGGCCTCCCGGTCGGAGCCGGCAAACGCCACGTAGACATCGCGACCCACCTCGAATTTCCGTGGGCCGATCGCGGGTCCCAGCCAGGCGATGATGTCCTCGGGCGCAGAGGGCAGGGTGGCGACGGCGCGCTCCAGCACGCCCGCGCTCAAGCCGCGCCAGCCGGCGTGAGCCGCCGCAACGCTCGCCCCTGCGCGGTCGCACAGCAAGACCGGCAGGCAATCGGCGATCTGAACGGCACACACAACATCGCGCGCGCCGGTGAAGACGGCATCCGCGCGAGGCTCGGCCTCGGCGCGCTCGGCCTGTACGACGTCGGTGCCGTGCACCTGCTCCAGCCACCTCGGCTCGGATGGCAGCGCTGCGCTCAGGCGCGCGCGGTTTTCGCGCACAGCGGCAGCATTGTCTCCGACCCGCGTGCCGAGGTTGAGGCTGGCATAGGGCCCGCCGCTCACGCCGCCGCTGCGAGTTGTCACCAGCGCTCGCACGCGCGGAGGCGCAGGCCAGTCGGGCTCGATCCAGTCAAACGGCACTTGAATCGCGCTCGAGAGCCGCAATCAGCGCCGCAAGATCGCGAGGCAGCGCCGCGCTGAAGGCAAGCCGCTCACCGGTCGCGGGATGCAAAAGCTCCAGGCGAGCGGCGTGCAACGCCTGCCTCGGGAAAGCGCGCGCGGGTTCCGGCAGGTTGCGCGGCAGCTTCGCGCTTCCGTACACCGGATCGCCCACCAGCGGATGGCCGATCGAGCGCATGTGCACGCGGATCTGATGCGTGCGCCCGGTCTCGAGCCGGCATTCCACCAGGGCCCAGCCGCTGCCGGCTCGGCGCACGCGAAAGTGGGTGAGGGCGGGCTTGCCGCGCGCGACGACCGCCATCCTGGTGCGCGCGCTGGGGTGACGGCCGATCGGCGCTTCGACCTGTCCGTGTGCCGGGGGCACGCCCGCGACTACTGCCAGATATTCGCGCCGCACCGACCGCGCTTGAAGCTGGCGCACCAGGCTCGCGTGAGCCTCGAGCGTTTTTGCCACGGCAAGCAATCCGCTGGTGTCCTTGTCCAGGCGGTGCACGATGCCCGCGCGCGGGAGCGCGGCGAGCGCCGGCGCATGATGCAGCAGCGCATTGAGCAGCGTCCCGCGCGGATTCCCGCTGCCGGGATGCACCACCAGGCCGGCGGGCTTGTCGATGACGAGGAGCTGTGTGTCCTCGTGGACGATGGCGAGCGGAATGTCCTGCGGGACATCCTCGCGTGCGCCATCCGCCTCCGCGCGCACCTCAATGCGCTCGCCGCCCCACACCTTGTCTTTGGGTGTGCATGCTGCGCCGTCGACCAGCACGCGCGCGGTCCGCACCCACTCCTGCAGCCGGCTGCGCGAATAGGCGGGAAGCAGCCGTACGAGGGCTTGGTCCAGACGCAGGCCGGCCATCTCGGCCGGGACGCGCAGCTCCACCGGCGCATCGGCGTGCGCGGCCGCTCGGGAAACGGGCTTTCCGCTATAATCCGGCGCGGTTTTTCCCAGGATGATCATGCAAAGTAGTGTAGCGTCAATCGGCTCCGCACTGCTCCTCGTGTGCGCCCTGCTGGTCACGGCTTGCTCCAACGACGACAACAAGTTCGACCCGACCCGCGACTGGCCGGCGGAAAAGCTCTACCGCGAGGCCAAGGACGAGCTGACCAGCGGCAACTACAAGAAGGCGATCGAGTACTACACCAAGCTCGAGGCGCGCTACCCGTACGGCCGGCTCGCGCAACAGGCGCAGCTCGAGGTCGGCTATGCCTATTTCAAGGACAAGGACCCGATCGCCGCGCTGGCCGCGGCCGACCGCTTCATCAAGCTCCACCCCAATCACCCGAACGTGGACTACGCGTACTACTTGAAGGGGCTGGTCAACTTCAACGAGGATCTAGGCCTCCTGGGCGGCATCTCCGGGCAGGACATGACCGAGCGCGACCCGAAGGCTGCGCGCGAGTCGTTCGAGGCATTCAAGGAGCTCGTCACGCGCTTCCCCGACAGCAAGTATTCCGCTGACGCGCTGCTGCGGATGCGCTACCTGGTCAATGCGATGGCGCGCAACGAGGTACGTACCGCCGAGTATTATCTGCGCCGGAAGGCGTACGTTGCTGCCGTCAACCGCGCGCAGTTCGTCTTGACCAATTACCAGCAGTCGCCAGCCGTGGAGCAGGCGCTGATCGTGCAGGTGAAGGCCTACGATGCGATGCTGATGCCGGAGCTGCGCGACGACACTGCGCGGCTGCTTAAGCTCAACTTCCCCAACACCAACTTCACTCTCGACCAGCTGCGCAAGAGAGCCTGGTGGGAAGTGTTCTAACTCGCGTCGTAGCCAGCTTGCTCGATCGCGGCCTTGAGGTGCGCGAGATCCACCTGCGCCGGGTCGAACGTCACCTTCGCTTGGGCGGCATCGAGTGAAACCTCCGCGCTTGCCACACCTTTCAGGCCCTGCAGCACACGCGTGACGCTGCGCGCGCAGCCCTGGCAGGTCATGCCTCCCACTTTCAGAGTCGTTGTTTCCATGTTCAACTTCCCGGTTTCCAGCGCCGCAACAACAGCGAGTTGCTGACCACCGACACCGAGCTCAGCGCCATCGCCGCCCCGGCGATGACCGGGCTCAGCCAGCCGAGCGCCGCCAGCGGAATGCCGAGCGCATTGTAGGCGAACGCGAAGAACAGATTCTGCCGGATCCGCGACAGCGTCGCGCGCGAAAGCGAGATCGCGTCCGCTGCGCTGGCCAGATCGTTGCGCATCAGCGTGATGTCGGCCGCCTCGATCGCGATGTCGGAGCCGCTCGCGAAAGCGAAGCTCACGTCCGCCGCGGCAAGCGCTGGCGCGTCGTTGATACCGTCTCCCGCCATGCCGACGCAGCGGCCAGCGGCCTTCAGGCGCTCGATCTCCGCCGCCTTGTGCTGCGGCAGCACGCCCGCCTTCCAGCGTGCAATGCCGGCTTGAGCGGCAATAGCCTGCGCGGCGGCGGCGTTGTCGCCCGTCAACATGACCAGCCCGACGCCCGCGGCGTGCAAGCGTGCAACGGCGGCCGGCGTGCTCTCTCTCAGGCGATCGGCAATCCCGAGATAACCCATGAGCCGCGTGCCCTGGGCGAGCGCAACGACGGTCTTGCCCTGCCTCGCCATGTCGTCGACGCGCTCGGCGTCGACGCTCAGCCCCCGCTCTTGCATCCAGGACACCGTGCCGAGCGCAGCGCTGCGTCCCTGCCCATTACCCTCGATGCCACGGCCGGGGTACGCGCGCACGGCCGATGCCGCGGGCGGCGCCAATCCCAGGGCGGCGGCTTTGCGCAGCACCGCGCTTGCCAGCGGGTGCTCAGAGCCGCGTTCGAGCGACGCGGCGAGCGATAGCAGCTCGCGCTCTTCGACGCCAGACACCGGAACGACGTCGATGACTTCGGGTCTTCCCTGCGTCAGCGTGCCCGTTTTGTCCACCACCAGTGTCTCGATTTTTTCGGCGCGCTCCAGTGCCGCTGCGTCGCGTACCAGGATGCCGCTCTGCGCCGCGCGGCCGGTCCCGACCATGATCGCCGTTGGAGTGGCCAGCCCGAGAGCGCAGGGGCAAGCGATGACCAGAACCGCGACTGCGTTGATCAACGCGGGCGTGAACGCGCCGGCAACCAGCCACCAGCCGGCGAGCGTCGCGAGCGCGATCGCGAGAACGATGGGGACGAAGATTCCCGACATGCGGTCCGCGAGGCGCTGAATCGGCGCCTTGCTGCCCTGCGCCGCGCCCACCAGCCGGATGATCTCGGCGAGCTGCGTCTGGGCCCCGACGCGGAGCGCCCGGCACTTGAGCGCTCCGGTTCCGTTCAAGGTTGCGGCGAAGACGCGTGCATGCGGCTCTTTGGCGACCGGCAGGCTCTCGCCGGTGAGCATGCTTTCGTCCACGCTCGAACGCCCTTCGAGCACTTCCGCGTCCACCGGGATGCGCTCGCCGGGGCGCACCAGAAACACGTCGCCCACCGCGACTTCGCTCACATCCACGTCGAGGAGTTGTCCGGCGCGCTCCACCTGCGCCGTCGCGGGCTGCAGGCCGAGCAGCTCCTCGAGCGCCGACGAAGCCCGGCCCCTGGCTCGCGCCTCGAGCAGCTTGCCGAGCAACACCAGGGTAATGATGGCTGTGCTCGCCTCGAAGTAGACATGCTGGTCATGTAGTCCGAGCAGTGTGACGGCTGCGCTGAACACGTATGCGGCGCTGGTACCCAGCGCGATCAGCACGTCCATGTTTGCGCCGCCGCCCCGCAAGGCGTGCCAGGCGCCGACGTAGAAACGGCGGCCGATCCAGAGCTGCACTGGAGTTGCGAGCGCGAGCTGGAGCCAGCGTGGCAGGACGTCGGCGTGCTCCCCGGTGAGCATCCACAGCATCTGAGCGGCAAGCGGCAGCGAGAGCGCGGCCGCAAGCCAGAAAAGCCGGCGTTCACGCTGATACTGCGCTTCGCGCCGCGCCTTGTCGGCAGCCGGGTCCGGTCGGCTAATGACCTCCGCGCCGTAGCCTGCCCGCTCGACTGCTTCGATCAGAGACCGCGCGTGCTGGCCGGGCGCAACGCGCACCCGCGCCCGCTCGGTGGCGAGATTGACGCCGGCCGACACCCCGGGCAAGCGGTTGAGGGATTTCTCGATGCGAGCGGCGCAGGCGGCGCAGGTCATGCCGTCGATGCGCAGCTCGATGACTTCCTGTTCCGCGCGACTGGGGGCGCTCATCTCGTTGGCTCCCTCTTCCCTTGCGGGAGAGGGCTGGGGTGAGGGGTACATGGCGACGAAGCCAGCGCCGATCGAGATCCTTAGCCGCAGACTCCGGCTTCAGCGCCGCAGCTCAGGGATGTCCTTGTACAGATCCAGCGCCTCCGGATTGGCGAGCGCCTCCTGATTCTTGACCGGCTGGCCGTGCACGATGTCGCGCACCGCCAGCTCGACGATCTTGCCGCTCTTGGTGCGCGGAATGTCGGCCACCTGCACGATCTTGGCGGGTACGTGCCTGGGCGTCGTGTTGGCGCGGATCTGCATCTTGATCTTCTTGACGAGCGCTTCGTCGAGCGAGAGGCCGTCGCGCAGCCGCACGAACAGCACGACGCGCACGTCGTTGTCCCAGTTCTGGCCGATCACCAGGCTCTCGACGACCTCGTTCAGCTGCTCGACCTGTCGGTAGATCTCGGCCGTGCCGATCCGCACTCCGCCCGGGTTCAGCACGGCGTCGGAGCGGCCGTAGATGACCGCCGTGCCGCGCGGGGTCAGCTCCATGTAATCCCCGTGGCACCAGACTCCCGGAAAGCGCCCGAAATAGGCATCGCGGTATTTCTTTCCTTCTGCATCGTTCCAGAAGCCGACCGGCATCGAAGGGAAGGGCGCCGTGCACACGAGCTCGCCCTTCTCGCCCACCACGGATTGCCCGGCGTCGTTGTAGACCTCGACTTTGAGCCCGAGGCCGCGGCACTGCAGCTCGCCCCGATACACCGGCAGCAGCGGGCTGCCGAGCACGAAGCACGACACGATGTCGGTGCCGCCGGAGATGGAGGAGAGCAGCAGGTCGCGCTTGATGCTGTCGTAGACGTAATCGAAGCTCTCTGCCACCAGCGGCGAGCCGGTCGAAGTCATGGTCTTGACGCTGTCGAGACGGTGCGTCTTGCTGGGTTTGACGCCGAGCTTGGCCAGCGCATCGATGTACTTGGCCGATGTGCCGAACACGTTCATGTTCTCGGTGTCGGTGAGGTCGAACAGGACGCTGGGATTCGGGTAGAACGGCGAGCCATCGTACATGAGCAGAGTGGCCCCGGTCGCGAGGCCCGACACCAGCCAGTTCCACATCATCCAGCCGCACGTGGTGAAGTAAAAAAGCCGCTCTCCGCGCTTCAAGTCGACGTGCAGCTGATGCTCTTTGAGGTGCTGCAGCAGAGTTCCCCCGGCGCCGTGCACGATGCACTTCGGCACGCCGGTGGTGCCCGACGAGTACAGGATATACAGCGGGTGGTCGAACGGTAACTGCTCGAACGTGATCTCGCCCGGCCTGTACCCCTGGGTGAAGGCCGCGGCGTGCACCGCCTTCGGAATCTCGCCGATCAGCGGCTTGGCGATCAGGTACGGGATCACGACGACCTTCTCGAGGGTCGGCAGCTTGCGCACGATCTCGGCGATGCGCGGGAGGGTGTCGTGCGTCTTGCCGGAGTAGTAGTAGCCGTCCACGCAGAACAGGACCTTGGGCTCGATCTGGCCGAAACGGTCGAGCACGCCCTGCGCGCCGAAGTCGGGCGAGCACGAGGACCAGATCGCCCCGATGCTGGTCGCGGCGAGCAGCGCCACCACCGTGTCCGGCATGTTGGGCATGAAGGCGGCTACCCGGTCGCCTGGCTTGATGCCCATAGCGCGCAGCGCCTGAGCGGTGACGGACACCTGATCGTGCAGTTGTGAGAAGGTGACCCTGCGCCGCACCTTGTTCTCGCCCCAGAACACGATCGCAGTGTCGTGGTCGCGGCGGCGGAGCAGGTTCTGCGCGAAGTTGAGGCGGGCGGCCGGGAACCAGCGCGCACCCGGCATCCTGTCCGGATCGATCAGGCAAGGCCCGGCACCCATGTCCCCCACGACGCCGCAGAAGCTCCATACGGACTGCCAGAACTTTTCCGGCTCGCGCACGGACCACGCGTAAAGGGAGGCATGATCCGAGCAGCCGGCCTGCCAGCGGCCGTTGACGTCGCCGATGAAGCGAGTCAGGTTGGCCTGGGCCTTGCGCTCGGCGGAAGGCTCCCACAGCAGGGCAGGTTCATCGAGGCTCATCGCAGACTCAGAGGCGGAACCCAAAGCTAACCGCAGAGGCGCAGAGAGAACCACAAAAAAAGATTCTGGTCATGGGTTGTGGGTTCTCTGCGTCCCCTGCGTCTCCGCGGTTCGACCTGGTTTACTCCGGCCGCATCTGCGGAAACAGAATCACGTCGCGGATGCTCGGGCTGTCGGTGAGCAGCATGACCAGCCGGTCGATGCCGATGCCTTCGCCCGCGGTTGGCGGCATGCCGTACTCCAGGGCGCGCACGTAGTCGGCATCGTAGAACATGGCCTCTTCGTCGCCCGCGCTCTTGGCCTCCGCCTGCGCCTTGAGCCGCTCTGCCTGATCTTCGGGATCGTTCAGCTCCGAGAAGCCGTTCGCGACCTCGCGGCCCGCGATGAACAGCTCGAAGCGGTCGGCCACCGCAGGGTCCGCGTCGCTTCGGCGCGCCAGCGGCGACACGTCGGTCGGGTGCGCGACGACGAAGGTCGGCTGCACGAGCTGCGATTCGGTCGTCAGCTCGAACAGCTTGAGCTGCAGCACGCCAACCCCGTCGGTGGGAAATACCTCGACGTCGAACGGCGCCAGCGCGACACGCAGGTACTGGGGCTGATCGAGCTCGTGCAGATGGTAGCGGGGGTTGTACCGGGCGATCGCCTGAGCCATGGTCAGGCGGTCGAAGGGACGGGCGAGATCGATAGCGGCGCCTTGATACGTGACGGAGGTGCCCCCGGCAACCTTTTGCGCGACTTCCGCCAGCAGCGTCTCGGTGAGATCCATCAGGTAATGATAGTCCCGGTACGCCTCGTAGAACTCGAGCATCGTGAACTCGGGATTGTGGCGCGTGGAAATGCCCTCGTTGCGAAAGCTGCGATTGATCTCGAACACCTTTTCCATACCCCCCACGACCAGGCGCTTGAGGTACAGCTCCGGCGCGATGCGCAGGTAAAGGTCCAGGTCGAGCGCGTTGTGATGGGTCACGAAGGGTCGCGCCGCGGCCCCGCCCGGAATCGGCTGCATCATCGGCGTTTCCACTTCGACGTAGCCGCGCGCCACGAAGAACTCGCGCAGCGCCTGAATCGTCCGGGAGCGCACGTTGAACACGCGCTGCGACTGGGGGTTGGCGATCAGGTCCAGATAGCGCTGGCGGTAGCGCTGCTCCTGGTCAGCGAGGCCGTGGAATTTCTCGGGCAGGGGCCGCAGCGATTTGGCCAGCAGCCGCAGACTGCTCGCCTTGATCGAAAGCTCGCCGGCACGGGTGCGGAACAGGGTGCCCTCCGCGCCGATGATGTCGCCCAGATCCCAGTGCTTGAACTGCTCGTAGGCCGCCTCACCGATGTCCTCGCGCCTGATGTAGAGCTGAATGCGTCCGGACATGTCCTGCAGCGTGGCGAAACTGGCCTTCCCCATCACGCGCTGAAGCATCATGCGACCGGCCACCGCAGTCTGGATGTGTGCCGGCTCCAGCTCCTCGTTGGCTTTGTCGCCGAAAGCCGCGTGCAGCTCGCCCGCCAGGTGAGTGCGCCGGAAATCGTTCGGAAAGGCGCCGCCTTGGCCGCGGAGGGCTTTCAGTTTCGCACGCCGCTCCGCGACGATCTGGTTCTCGTCAAGCGGCGGGGTGTCTTCGCTCACCTCTTTCACCTCTTCACCTGTTTCTACACGCCCTGCTTGAGGCTCGCGGTGATGAACTCGTCGAGGTCGCCGTCCAGCACGGCCTGGGTGTTGCCCACTTCCACGTTGGTGCGCAGATCCTTGATACGTGACTGGTCCAGCACGTAGGAGCGGATCTGGTGGCCCCAGGCAATGTCGGTCTTGGATTCCTCCATCTTCTGCTTCTCCGCCTCGCGCTTGCGCAGTTCGGCCTCGTACAGGCGCGATTTCAGCATGGCCATGGCCTCGGCGCGGTTGCGGTGCTGTGAGCGGTCGTTCTGGCACTGGACGACGATTCCAGTGGGTAGATGCGTGATACGGATCGCAGAGTCGGTCTTGTTGACGTGCTGGCCGCCTGCGCCGCTGGCGCGAAAGGTGTCGACGCGCAGCTCCGCCGGGTTGATCTCGATCTCGATCGTTTCGTCGATCTCCGGATACACGAATACGCTGGCAAACGAGGTATGGCGGCGGGCATTAGAGTCGAACGGCGATTTGCGCACCAGGCGGTGAACGCCCGACTCGGTGCGTAAGGTCCCGTAAGCATAGTCGCCGCTCACCTTGAGCGCGGCGCTTTTCAGCCCCGCGACTTCGCCTGGCGACTCTTCCAGCACTTCCACGCGGAACCCGCGCCGTTCGCAAAAGCGCGCGTACATGCGCTCGAGCATCGCGGCCCAGTCCTGCGCTTCGGTTCCACCTTGTCCGGCCTGGATGTCGAGGAAGCAATTATTGGGATCGAGCGGGTTGGAGAACATGCGGCGGAATTCCATGTCCGCCACCGCCTGCTCCAGCGCGTCGACGTCCCGCGCCACCGACTCCAGCCCGGCTTCGTCGCTCTCCTCGCGCACCATGGAGAGCAGCTCGCGGCTCTCCTGCAACCCGCGGCTCACGCGCAGCATGGTGCTCACCACCGACTCGAGCGCCTTGCGCTCCTTGCCGACATCCTGCGCGCGCTGGCGGTCTGTCCAGAGCGCAGGGTCCTCGCTCAGCTTGATGAGCTGTTCGAGCCGCTGCTGCTTGGCGTCGAAGTCAAAGATACCTCCGCAGATCGCCGGTGCGGTGATCGAGGTCGGCGAGCTTGTTGGTCACAGCGTTCAGACGTTCGGCTTCCATTGCGTCGTGCCCTCGGAAAAGAATGCGATTTTAGCAGCCGGGAGAGGCTCGGGCGAACAACAGCGCGCTGGTTGCTGCTTCCAGCCGCGGTGAACCCGTCCACTGCATGCCACGGAAAATCGAACGGCTTGCTGCTGGACACGCGCGTCAGTCCGCGTGCTCCCAATGATCCAGCACGAGCTGCAGCGAGCGGGCGCCGTTGTATTCGTCCACGTCGAGGCGGAACACCGCACGAATCGCGTCGGGCAGCGGCTCGGAGGTCCCGAAGAGCACACCGCTCACCGGGCGCGCCGCCGAGTCGATGCTGGGGGGCTCGATGCTGGTGAGCGCGAATCGCAGGTGGCGCCCGCCCACCACGCGCTGGGCCTCCACGCGGAAATCGCCGCGAAAACGGGGCTGCGGGAAACCCTGGCCCCATACCGGAGCACTCAGCTCCTCGGCGAGAGAAAGGTTGAGCTGCTGCTGCGAGAGCGTGCCGTCGGTCTCGATGCGCAGCCGGAGGTCTTCCGGAGTCAGGAGCTCTCGCAACGCGGCGTCGAACGCGCTGCGGAAGACATGGAAATCGCTCTCGCGGATGGTCAAGCCGGCCGCCGCCGCGTGCCCGCCGAAGCGCAGAAGCAGCCCAGGCTCGCGCTTGTCCACCCGGTCCAGCGCGTCGCGCAAGTGCAGGTTAGGAATGGAGCGGCCCGATCCGCGCAGCTCGCCGGGCTGTCCGCGCGCGAACGCGATCACCGGGCGGTGAAAGCGGCTCCGGATGCGGGCGGCGAGGATTCCGATCACGCCTTGATGCCAGCCGGGATCGTACAGCGCAAGCGCGAAGGCGTCTCCCGGCGCGAATTGCTCGAGGTGCGCGAGCGCCTCGTCGTGCATGTCCGCCTCGATGCTGCGCCGCTCGCGATTCAGCGCGTCGAGCTGCGCCGCGAGCGCGCTGGCCTTGTGAGCGTCTGCGGCGATGAGGCACTCGATACCGAGTGCCATGTCGTCCATCCGCCCCGCGGCATTGAGCCGGGGCGCCACCACGAATCCCAGTTCGTACGCGCTGGCGCGCGCCGGATCGCGCCCGGCGACGGTGAGGAGCGCCTCGATGCCCGGCTGCGCGCGGCCGCGGCGGATACGGGCGAGGCCTTGCGAGACCAAGCGCCGGTTGTTGTCGTCCAGTACCACCAGGTCCGCGACCGTGCCGAGCGCTACCAGGTCGAGCAGGCCTGCGAGGTTGGGCTCGGGGCGAGCCGCAAAGGCGCCGCGCGCGCGCAGCTCCGCCCGCAGTTGGAGCATGGCGTAGAACATGACGCCAACGCCGGCCAGATGCTTGCTCGGAAAGCTGCAGCCAGACTGGTTCGGATTTACGATGCACTCGGCGGCGGGCAGCTTGTCACCCGGCAGGTGATGGTCCGTGATCAACACCTGCATCCCTAGACGCCGCGCTTCGTCGACACCTTCGAGCGAAGCGATGCCGTTGTCGACTGTGATCAGGGTATCCGGCCGCCGCTGCGCGGCCAGGCGCACGATCTCGGGCGTGAGACCGTAGCCGAACTCGAACCGATTCGGTACCACGTAGTCGACCTGTGCGCCCATTTCGCGCAGCGCCAGCAGCCCTACGGCGCAGGCGGTGGCGCCGTCGGCATCGTAGTCGCCCACGATGAGAAGCCGCTTGCCGCCGGCGATGGCATCGGCCAGGATTTGCCCCAGACGCGGCAGGTTGCGCATTCCTTCGGGCGCGATGAGATGCGCAAGGGCCGTATCGAGCTGAGCGGGCGCAGTGATGCCGCGCGCCGCCAGCACACGCGCCAGCACCGGGTCGAGACCCGCTTCCGTCAGAACCCGGCAGGCCTCGTCCGAAAACGCGCGATCGACGATGTCGGGCATGTCACTCCATCACCAAGGGGCTGCGGCGCCAGAACTTCCACAGGTCGGCGGGGCCCACTTCGAAGCGCACAGCCGTGCCGCCGCCTTCGGCGACCAGCGCGAGCGCCGAGAGCTGCCGTCGCTTCAGCGCACGCAGCAATGGAGCGAACCAACGCTCCTCGGCTGCGAGCAAAGCCTCACGCGGCTGTGCCGTTCCCGGAGCGAGCAGGACGACGTGCTCGCCCGCGGCGGAGCGCGCCAGCCAATGGTTCGCGGTTTCCGGCAGCGCGGCGCAAGACAAGCGCGCGACGCGGGCGAGACCGCGAACGAGCGGGTCGTCGCCCCACACGCCGCCGAAGCGGCCGCCCGGCACGGCGGGAAGCACGCCACCGCCCCAGAACCAGACGCTGTTGACCACCGGTTGCCCGGCGGACTCCCGCATGTCGTTAACGGGGTGCGCGTGCAGCAGCATCTGGGCTTCATTCACCCTGCGGTGCCAGGCGAGGGCTTCGGTGCCGTAGGGCAGCAGTGCATCGATGCTGTGACCCGTGGCCGTGCGCAGCGGCCAGGTCGCAATGTCCGGGACACGGTCTACGCGTACATACCAGCGCGTCGGGTCAGGTGCGAAGAATCGCAGGCCCTCGGGTGCGAAGTGGGCGCTGAGGGCCTCGACCAGCGCACCGGCCGCTTCGGCCTCGAGCACGAAGTGGCGCGCATCGAGCAGCACCAGGGCGTCGCGCTCGGCGCGCAGGTGCACCGGATCTGCATGCAGCCAGTAGCCCTCCGCGCCGTCGCCTCCCTCGCCCAGCCAGCTCAGCGGAGCGAGCGGCCAGTCGCGTTGCCGCGCGATGCCGAACGATTCGAGCAGCGCCGCCTCCCATGGCCCGGCGCCGCGCTTGGTCGCCCGCCCGCGCGCCAGCAGCTTCGAGAGGGCCGGCAACCCGGCGAGCGCTTCGCGCTCGTGCGCTCCGAAGGGCAGCGGGTAGGGCAGAAACAACTGGAGCGAGCGCATGACGGGCGCGGCGAGTATAGAAGGTCTGGAGCTTTCACGCTTTGTTCCCGCCCTGCGTTGACTGTGGCACACTTGCGCGCCCGTAATTGCAACGGACACTGCCGCCACCTGTGAGCCCTTACGAGCTGCTCGTCGGCCTGCGTTACACGCGCGCCAAGCGCCGCAACCATTTCATCTCGTTCATTTCGATAGCGTCCATGATCGGCATCGCGATCGGGGTCATGGCGCTGATCGTGGTGCTCTCGGTCATGAACGGATTTCAGAAGGAGCTGCGCGCGCGCATCCTGGGTGTCGCGTCCCACATCCAGATCAGCGGCGTGGACGGCCGCCTCGCGGGCTGGCAGGAAGTCGCGCGCCAGGCGAGCGCCGACCCCGACGTGGTGGCGGCCGCGCCCTACGTTTCTGCCCAGGGCCTGCTTGCCAATCGGCAGAACGTGCAAGGCGCGCTGGTGCGCGGCATTGTGCCGGAGCTCGAGGATCAGGTGGCCGACATCGGCCAGCACATGCGGCGCGGCCGTCTCAGCGACTTGCGGGCGGGCGAGTTCGGCATGGTGCTGGGCTCCGAGCTCGCGCACGCGGTTGGCGCGCGTGTGGGCGAAAAAGTGGTGCTCATCGCGCCGCAGGGGCAGGTGACGCCGGCTGGGATCCTGCCGCGCATCAAGCAGTTCACCGTGGTCGGCGTGTTCGAGGTCGGCATGTATGAGTATGACGCGGGCCTGGCGCTGATCAACCTGGCGGATGCGCAGAAGCTGTACCGCCTGGACGACGAGGTGTCGGGTGTGCGGCTGAAGCTGAAAGACCTGTTCGATGCCCCGGAGGTCGCGCGCCGGCTGAGCCGCGCGCTTCACGGCGACCTCTACGTCACCGATTGGACCCGCAGCCACGCCAACTTCTTCCGCGCGGTTCAGATCGAGAAGAACGTGATGTTCATCATCCTGACATTGATCGTGGCCGTGGCGGCGTTCAACCTGGTGTCGACACTGGTGATGGCGGTCACGGACAAGCGGGCGGATATCGCAATCTTGCGCACGCTCGGTGCGACCCCGTTCTCGATCATCAAGATCTTCGTGGTGCAGGGCTCGCTGATCGGGGTGATCGGTACCGCCCTGGGCGTGGTGGGCGGAATCGCCATCGCGCTCAATGTCGACGTCGTGGTGCCCGCCATCGAGAAGCTGTTCAGGGTGCAGTTTTTGGCAAAGGATGTTTACTACATCAGCGAGCTGCCGTCCGATCTCCAGGTGCGTGACGTGGTGACAGTGGCGCTGATGTCGCTTCTGCTCAGCCTGCTCGCTACGCTCTACCCGAGCTGGCGCGCATCGCGAGTCAACCCGGCGGAGGCGCTGCGCTATGAGTGAGCGGGTGATCAGCGCGCGCGATGTGCACAAGGTGTTCCGGGAGGGCCCGCAGGAAGTGAGGGTGCTGCTCGGCGTGAATCTGGATGTGGGCCAGGGGGAGAGTGTCGCGATCGTGGGTGCTTCGGGTTCCGGCAAGAGTACGCTGCTGCACCTGCTGGGCGGGCTCGACGCTCCGACCGAGGGCGAGATTCTGATACAGGGCAGGAACATTGCCACGCTGAGCGAGGCGGAGAAGGGCCGCGTGCGCAACCACGCGCTGGGCTTCGTGTATCAGTTCCATCACCTGCTCCCCGAGTTCACTGCGCAGGAGAACGTCGCCATGCCGCTGTTGGTGCGGCGTATGCCGGCAGCGGAGGCGGCGCGGCAGGCTGCGGAGATGCTGAGCCGGGTGGGGCTGAAGGACCGGCTCACGCACACACCGGGCGAGTTGTCGGGCGGCGAGCGTCAGCGCGCGGCCCTGGCGCGCGGCCTGGTGACACGGCCTGCCTGCCTCCTGGCGGATGAGCCGACCGGCAATCTCGACCGCCAGACCGCGGAAGTGGTGCTCGAGCTCATGCTCGAACTGAACCGCAACCTCGGGACCAGCCTCGTGATCGTGACGCACGATCACAGTATCGCGGCAAAGATGGATCGGGTTCTGAGGCTGGAGGATGGCCTGCTCGGCCCGGAACGTGGTGAATCGATTGCGCCCCGTGCGGTGTGAGGCCGGAGAGGTATTTACCAACGACTACGAGTCGCGAATCACAAGCCCCGGATTCTCGCGCGCCGGCGCCACGCCATGACGATGTACAGACGCCAGATGCCGCGCACGGCAAAATAGCTCCCGATCGATAGGGTCACGCCGAGCGTGGACAGGCCCACCGCGAATGGCTTGCCCATCTCGTCGATCCAGGCGAGCAGAAGGGGGATCCAGTCGCGAATATTGGCGATGCTCAGCGCGACGACAGGCGGCGCAGTCGAGGGCGGCGCCTGCTCTGTGATCAGCGTCCCGACCTTGTAGGCGAGGTAGTAGAGAGGGACGATGGTGAAGGGGTTGACGTACCAGGTCGTGGCTAGGGCGACCGGCAGATTGGCGCGCAGCACGACGGCGAAGATGGTAGCGAACACCATCTGGATCGGCAGTGGGATCATGCCGCACAGCATTCCAATCGCGACGCCACCGGCGACTGAGCGCCGGTTGAGATGCCACAGATTGGGGTGGTGGAAGGCGGGGCCGAGTGCACCGACGTAGCGATGGTCGCGGACAGCCTGATGACTGGGCAGCAGTTTTCTGACGTACTTTCTCGGCATTGCGCGCTCGGCTGATCCGTGTGGCTCGATTCTAACTGGCTTCGCCTCCAGTCCGGCTGTATTTCGGAGGCGGCAGCGCAAACCGCTTCTTGAATGCTGCTCAACGTCGCCCTTTTCGTTCTCGGCGCGGCTTGGCTGCAGCAGCGGCCCGAGCTGCCCGGCCTGCTATGGATCTACGCATTCGCAGCCGTGCTGGTTGCGCGCTGGGTGTCGCCAGCGCCGGTTGGTCCGCACCGTCTCTTGCTGCTGCGGACGGCGGACGCGCTTCTGTGCCTTGCAGCCGGTTTTCTGTGGGCAGCGCTCGTGGCGCACATCAAGCTGGCGGATCGCCTGGCTCCCGAATGGGAAGGCCGCGACATCGAGCTGAGCGGCGTGGTCGCCAGCCTGCCGCAGGTCAGCGAGCGCGGCGTCCGCTTCGAGTTCGACGTGGCGCGCGTTATGACACCGCTCGCCCAGGTTCCCCGGCACATCACGCTGACCTGGTACAGCGAAGCGGAGGCCTCTGCAGCCATCGCACCCGCCCCCCCGCGTCCGGGCGAGCGCTGGCAGCTAAGCGTGCGCCTGCGCCGTCCGCATGGCCTCGCTAACCCGGACGGCTTTGACTTCGAAGCCTGGCTGCTCGAGCGCGGTATACGCGCTACTGGCTACGTCCGGGCAGACCCGGGTAATCGCCGCCTGCAGAGCATGGTGTGGCGCCCGTTGTACGCCGTAGAACGTCTGCGCGAGCGGATCCGAGGGCGGATCGCCTCCGCGCTGGGCGAGCAGCAAAGCGCTGGCGTGTTGACGGCGCTGGCTATCGGCGACCAGCAGGCCATCTCACGCGGGGAGTGGACTGTGTTCACGCGCACCGGAGTTAACCACCTGATGAGCATTTCGGGCTTGCACATCACGATGGTGTCGGGCCTCGCCTTCGCGCTGGTGTTGTGGTCGTGGCGGCGCACTCCACACTTGGTCGCACGGCTGCCTGCGGTGAAGGCCGCCGCCATCGCGGGCTTCCTCGTAGCCGCTGGCTATGCCCTGTTGGCCGGTTTCGCCGTGCCGGCCCAACGGACCGTGTACATGCTCGGGGCGGTCGCTATTGGCCTCCTGGTCGGGCTCGAGGCTCAACCACTGTCTGTCCTGGCGCTGGCGCTGCTCGCCGCAGTCGCGGCGGATCCGATGTGCGTGCTGGCGCCCGGTTTCTGGCTCTCCTTCGGCGCCGTCGCGCTGATCATGTACGTGACGCTCGGGCGAATCGGCCAGCCGTCCTGGCTCGTCAACTGGGGGCGCGTCCAATGGGCGGTGACGATCGGCCTGACCCCGGCGCTGCTGGCGCTGTTCCAGCAGGTATCGCTCGTCTCGCCGCTGGCCAACGCCTTTGCCATTCCCGTGGTGAGCCTCGGGGTGGTGCCGCTGACGCTGCTCGGGGTAGCGCTTCCCGTCGACTGGCTGTTGTGGCTCGCCGGATGGCTCATGTCGCTGTGCAGTGCCTGCCTCGAGTGGATGAGCGCATTGCCCGCGGCAGTGTGGCAGCAGCATGCGCCGCCGTGGTGGTCGGTGCCGCTCGCTTTGCTCGGCGCCGCATGGGTCTTGGCCCCCAGCGGCCTGCCGGGAAGATGGCTGGGGCTGATCGGATTCGTGCCGCTGCTCGTGGTTGCTTCACCGGTCCCTGCACCGGGCGAGCTCTGGATCGATGTGCTCGACGTCGGCCAGGGGCTGAGCGCGGTGCTTCGAACCCATCGCCACGCCCTCGTCTATGACGCCGGTCCCGCGTTCTCCAGCGACACCGACGCCGGCAGCCGAGTCGTCGTTCCCTTCTTGCGGGCGCAGGGCATCGATCGCCTCGATGGCCTGCTGATCACGCATGACGATAGCGATCACTCCGGCGGCGCGGCGTCGGTGCTCGCCGCGCTGCCGGTCGACTGGGTGGCCACCTCCCTGCCTCTTGACGCATCCGCTGTTGAGCTCGCGCGGCAACGGGTGCGCTGCTTCGCGGGCCAGAGCTGGGAGTGGGACACGGTGCGCTTCACGGTTCTGCACCCCACCTGGGAGAGTTATAATTTCGGTGAGCTCAAGGACAACGCGCGCAGTTGCGTTCTCAAGGTGGATTCTGCTTTTGGGAGCGTCTTGTTGCCGGCGGACATCGAGCGCGGATCGGAAGCGGACCTGCTGCGAACTCACCTGGCGGCGCTGCACGCGGACGTACTCGTGGCGCCCCACCACGGCAGCGCAACCTCGTCGAGCGCGGCGTTTCTGGCGCAAGTCGCTCCCAGCGTCGTCGTGATCCCGGTCGGCTATCGCAACCGCTTCGGCCATCCCAAGCCCGAGGTCGTGGCGCGCTATCAGGCGCTGGGCGCTCGCGTGCTGCGCAGCGATGCGGATGGCGCGATCGCGCTGCGGTTCAGCGCGGACGGGCTGTCCGCGAGCGGGTATCGCGCACAGTACCGGCGCTATTGGCAAGGTCAGTAATCCTGTTGTAACGAGTGTTCGTATCGCTATGACGATCCAGGTGAGAGAGGCGAGCGCCCAGGCCGACCCGGCGCGGTGGCTGGCGGCGCTTGGCGAGCGCCTCGAGCCCGCCGACCAGGCGGTTCTCGCGCGTGCGCTGACGCTTGCCCTCGAGCAGTATTCGGGACGCACATCTGCGTCCGGAGAGCCCCTCTTTGCGCACGCCCGCGAGGTCGCCGGCATCCTGGCGGCCCTGCGGCTCGACGCTGCAACTCTGGCGGCAGCGCTGGTGAGCGCTGTGCCCATGATCGGAACGGACCGCGAGCGCTATCTGAAGGAGGCGCTGGGGCCCGAAGTGGCGGCGCTGGTCGACGGCTTCACGCGCATGGGGCAGATCCAGCCTCTGCGTGCGCAGGGCCGTGAGTCGAAGAAGGCCGCGGACCACGGAGCGCAGCTCGAGGCATTGCGCAAGATGCTGCTCGCGATGGTGCAGGACGTGCGCGTCGTGCTGCTGAAACTGGCTGATCAGACGCAAACGCTGCGCTATCTCGCCGGCCGCGGCGACGAGGCGGCGCGGATGGCCGCCGCGCGCGACACGTTCGAGCTGTTCGCGCCGCTCGCCAACCGCCTGGGCGTGTGGCAGCTCAAATGGGAGCTCGAGGACCTCGCCCTGCGCTGCAGCGAGCCGGAGAGCTACCGGAGCATCGCTCGCGAGCTCGACGAAAAGCGTGCCGACCGCGAGGCGTTCATCGCCCGCGTCATCCAGATGTTGCGCGCGGAGCTCGCGCAAGCCGGAATTCACGCCGAGGTGAGCGGCCGGCCCAAACACATCTACAGCATTCACAAGAAGCTCGCGCGCAAGGAGCGCGCGCTCGGCGAGCTGTTCGATATCCGCGGCGTGCGGGTGCTCGTCGACGACCTCAAGGACTGTTACACCGTACTGGGTCTGGTGCACAGCCTGTGGACGCCGCTGCCCAAAGAGTTCGACGACTATATCGCGAAGCCCAAGCCGAACGGCTATAGGTCGCTGCATACCGCCGTGGTGGGGCCGGACGGCAAATTGCTCGAGGTGCAGATCCGCACCGTGGAGATGCACCAGCACAGCGAGTATGGGGTCGCCGCGCACTGGCGCTACAAGGAAGGGGTGCGCGCGCAGTCCGGCTCCGACGCGAAGATCGCGTGGCTGCGGCAGATTCTCGATTGGAGGGACGACCTCTCGGCGCTCGGCGATCTTGCCGAGCATTTTCGCGACGGGTTGTCCGAGGAGAGCGTCTACGTGCTCACGCCGCAGGGCCGGGTGATCGATCTCCCGACCGGGGCGACGCCGGTCGACTTCGCCTATCACGTGCACAGCGATGTCGGGCACCGCTGCCGCGGCGCGCGCGTGGACGGCGAGATGGTACCGCTCAACTATGCGCTGTCCAATGGTCAGACCGTGGATATCGTGACGGCCAAAACCGGTGGGCCGAGCCGCGATTGGCTCAATCCGGAGCTGGGATTTACGCGCAGCCACCGGGCCAGAGCCAAGGTGCGGCAGTGGTTCAACAGCCAGAACCTGGATGCGGCCATCGCACAGGGGCGGCAGCTGGTGGAAAAGCTGCTGCAGCGCGCCGGGATGACGGCGTTGGGGCTCGACTCGCTGGCGCAGGCAATGGGATTTCAGAAAGTCGACGAGCTCCTCGCGGCGGTCGGGCGCAACGAGCTTACCGTGCGCCAACTCCAGGACGCGCTGCGCAAAGAGGAGGCGGGTACGGATGCGCGCGCCGATGACGAGCAGCCGGCGCCGCCACGCGCGAGTGAAGAGCTGCGCCGCGGCGGCGACATCCTGGTCGTAGGGGTGGATAAGCTGCTCACGGTGCTCGCCAAGTGCTGCAAGCCAGTGCCGGCTGATCCCATCATCGGTTTCGTGACGCGCGGCCGCGGCATCACGGTGCACCGCCAGGGCTGTCCCAATGTTGCTCGTCTCGCCTCGGAGCGGCTGATTGCCGCGCAATGGGGCAGCGATGCTGTGCAAGGACGCTTCGCGCTCGACGTGCAGATCGAGGGCAGCAACCACCCGAGCCTGATGCGCGACATCCTGGACGTTTTCACGCGAGAGAAAGTCAAGGTCGCCGGCACCACCTCGCAAACGCGCGACGAATACGCTCGCATGTTCTTCACGCTGGAGGTGAGCGGCCTCGACCAGGTTCGCCGGCTGCTCGGCGTGATACGTGAGCTGCCTGCGGTCAGCTCGGCGCGCCGGCTTTAGGAAGCTCAACCCCGGCCGTCGGCCAGGTCCCCCAGCTAAAGCTCATTTCCGCTACGCCGTTATTGGCCTCCTGGGCGGCCGCCTTGGCCGCGACCCACGGGCCGGCGCCCGCACGCCGGCAGGACTGAACCCGACCAAGCATGCTTACCAGCCAAGATCCGGACGAACGCGCCGCTCAGACTGAAGACCTGGCACGTCTGCTGAGCGCGGTTGAAGCCGCTTCGCACGACACCAATCTGCTGGCGTTGAACATGAAATTCGAAGGTGCATCTGCGGCCGCTGCGAGCGCCGCGCAGATCGCGCACGCCGTGGGTGACGTCTCTATCCGCGCCACGCAGTTCAGCCAGCAGATGCGCGATTGCCTGCAGACGGGCATGGATCGGCTCGATCCTGACCGCCTGCACGAGCTGCGCCGCGTTACTCGGGGCGTCGCGGAGCTGATGGCCGAGCTCAGCGAGCTCGCCAGCGGGATTCTGGATGGAATTGCCGATCCCCACATCGAGCGCCGCCTGCCGCAGGTCGTGCCCGATCTGCTGGACCAGGTACGCAGCCGCGCCCGCGTCCTCGACCAGTTCGTGCATTCGATTCCCGACATGACCCGCCCTCGGCGCGCCGCGCGCTCACGTCGCCGTGCCGGCCACCGCCGCTGAGCGCGATTTGAGTGGCGCTGCGGTTTCGGCTAAACTTCCGCCCCACAGGCGCGTAGCTCAGCTGGTTAGAGCATCACCTTGACATGGTGGGGGTCGTTGGTTCGAGTCCAATCGCGCCTACCACCTTGAGGAGACGAGAGTCAGCGAGACGCTGGCTCTTGTCGTTTCTGAAGCTTCCCTGAGGTTCTTTGTTCATGCCCGTTGTCCGGCTTCCCGATGGAGCGCAAAAGCGCTTCGATGCACCGGTGACCGTGGCCGCTGTAGCGAGCGCCATCGGGCCTGGCCTCGCTCGCGCCGCGCTAGCCGGCAGAGTCGACGGCAAGCTGGTGGATCTGAGCCACGTGATCGACCGCGACGCCGAGCTCGCGATTGTCACCGACAAAGACGCGGACGGCCTCGATATCCTGCGACACTCCAGCGCGCATCTGCTGGCGCACGCGGTGAAAGAACTGTTTCCCGACGCTCAGGTCACCATCGGGCCGGTCATCGAGGACGGGTTCTACTACGACTTCTCCTATCAGCGGCCGTTCACGCCGGAAGACCTGAGCGCGATCGAAGCGCGCATGCGGGAGATCGCCAAGCGCGATCTCCCGGTGCAGCGCGAAGTGTGGGAGCGCGCGCGCGCGATCGACTTTTTCAAGTCGCAGGGAGAGCACTACAAGGCCCAGATCATCGAGGCCATTCCGGGCGGCGAGGCGATCACTTTGTACCGGCAGGACAACTTCACCGATCTGTGCCGCGGGCCGCACGTTCCTTCCACCGGGAAGCTGAAGGCGTTCAAGCTGATGAAGCTCGCTGGCGCCTACTGGCGCGGCGACTCGCGCAACGAGATGCTGCAGCGGATCTACGGCACCGCGTGGGCGAGCAAGGACGACCTCGACGCATACCTGCACCGACTCGAGGAAGCCGAGCGGCGCGACCATCGCAAGCTCGCCAAGCAGCTCGACCTGTTTCATCTGCAGGAAGAAGCGCCCGGCATGGTGTTCTGGCACCCCAAGGGCTGGATCGTGTGGCAGCAGGTGGAGCGGTACCTGCGCCGCGTCCTGGACGCAGCGGGCTACCAGGAGATACGCACGCCGCTGGTGATGGACCTGACGCTGTGGAAACGCTCCGGCCACTGGGATCACTTCCGCGAGAACATGTTCTTCACCAGTTCCGAGAACCGCGACTACGCGGTGAAGCCGATGAACTGTCCGGGTGCGATCCAGATCTTCAATCAGGGCATCCGCAGCTACAAAGACTTGCCGCTGCGTCTCGCCGAGTTCGGTTCGTGTCACCGCAACGAACCTTCCGGCGCCCTGCACGGCATCATGCGAGTGCGGGCCTTCGTGCAGGACGACGCCCATATTTTCTGCACCGAAGAGCAGATGCAGTCCGAGGCCACAGCATTCATCGAGCTCCTCCAGCGCGTGTACCGGGATTTCGGCTTCAATGAGATCCTGATCAAGCTCGCCACCCGCCCAGCCAAGCGCATCGGGAGCGATCAGGCCTGGGATCGGGGCGAAGCCGACCTGGCGAAGGCGCTCGAATCGAAGGGCTTGGCCTGGCAGGTGTCACCGGGTGAGGGCGCCTTCTACGGGCCAAAGATCGAGTTCTCGCTGAAGGACAGCATCGGGCGGGTTTGGCAGTGCGGTACCCTGCAGGTCGATTTCTCCATGCCGGGGCTGTTCGGCGCGGAATATGTCGCGGAGGACAACACGCGCAAGGTTCCGGTCATGCTGCACCGGGCTATTCTCGGATCGATGGAGCGCTTCATCGGGATACTGATCGAGCACCACGCAGGCGCGCTACCGCTGTGGCTGTCGCCCGTCCAGGCGGTGGTCTTGAATATTTCGGAACATCAGGCGGCGTATGCGTCGGAGGTTGCCAATGTCCTGCGCGGCGCCGGCCTGCGCGCCGAGGCCGACTTGAGAAACGAGAAAATTACCTATAAGATTCGAGAACATAGTCTTCAGAAGCTACCCTACCAGGCGATCGTCGGGGACAAGGAGGTGGCTTCGAAGAGCGTTGCCGTACGCACGCGGGGCGGCGTCGATCTGGGTCAAATGTCGATCGACGCGCTGGTGCTTCGTCTCAAGACGGAGCAGGGTCCCGCAGCGGCGGCTTGATTTTTCTGGAGGTGCGGCTTATCGCTCAGGAACGGGACAGGGACACACGGATCAACGAGGAGATCAACGCTCCGGAGGTGCGTTTGATCGGATTGGACGGCGCGCAGCTCGGGGTCGTGAATCTGGCGACGGCCAACAAAATGGCCGAGGAGGCCGGCGTGGATTTGGTGGAGATCGCACCCACCGCCAAGCCTCCGGTTTGCCGCATCATGGACTACGGCAAATACCGGTATGCCGAGTCGAAGAAGCGGCACGAGGCGAAGCTCAAGCAGAGGCAGATCCAGATCAAGGAAGTCAAGTTCCGGCCTGGCACGGACGAGGGCGACTATCAGATCAAGCTGCGCAATCTGATCCGCTTTCTCGGCGAGGGCGACAAGACAAAGGTCACGCTGCGGTTCCGCGGGCGCGAAATGGCGCACCAGGAGTTCGGTGTCAAGCTGCTCGAGCGCGTGCGCGCCGACCTCGATCCCTACGGGGTCGTGGAGCAGTGGCCAAAGCTGGAGGGGCGGCAGATGATCATGGTGCTGTCGCCCAAGAAAAAGCTGGCGCATTGACGGCAGCTTCCGGGCCGCGCGCCGGAGTTCGACAACAAGTGATGCCGAGGTTTGAAGTGCCGCCCGCGGCGGCCACCCAGCGTCATGACACAGCCAAGGAGCAGTGAAGCATGCCCAAGATCAAGACCAAGAGCAGTGCCGCCAAACGCTTCCGCGTGCAGGGGAGCGGCGGCATCAAGCGTAGCCGCGCATTCCGCCGGCACATCCTCACCAAGAAGACGACCAAGCGCAAGCGCCATCTGCGCGGCACCACGCCGGTCGACCACTCCAACAAGCGCGCCATCAAGGCGATGCTGCCCTACGCCTGAGGAGGGCGACACATGCCTAGAGTCAAACGCGGGGTGACGGCGCGTGCCCGTCACAAGAAGGTCCTGGACCAAGCCAAGGGGTTTCGCGGCCGCCGGAAGAATGTCTTCCGCGTGGCCAAGCAGGCGGTGATGAAGGCGGGTCAGTACGCCTACCGCGACCGGCGGGTTCGCAAGCGCGAGTTCCGCATGCTGTGGATCGCGCGCATCAACGCGGGCGCGCGCGAATGCGGGATGAGCTACTCGGTGTTCATGAACGGGCTCAGGAAAGCGGCGATCGACCTCGATCGTAAGGTCCTCGCCGACCTTGCGGTGTTCGACAAGGCAGCATTCGCCAAGATCGCGAGCCAGGCCAAGGCCAGCCTCGGGGCGTGACGATCACCCGCCGCAAGTAAGGAGGCTCACCGGCCTCCTTTTTTGTTTTTTGCCGGCCGACTGAACCCGGAGCGCGATCGCAGGATTTGAGATGGATAAGGCAGCGCTGGACAAGCTGGTGGACGAGGCCGCGGCCGCGTTCGAGCGCGCCGGCGGCGCCGCCGAGTTGGAGCAGGCGAAGGCGCGCTATCTGGGCAAGTCCGGCGCGCTGACCGCATTGCTCAAGAAGCTGGGCGAGCTGCCCGCAGAACAGCGCCCGCTCGCCGGCGGCCTGATCAACGATGCGAAAGCGCGCATCGAGGCGGGTCTGGACGCGCGCCGCGGGGCGTTGGCAGAGGCCGCCGTGGACGCGCGCCTCGCCAACGAGGCGCTGGATGTCACTTTGCCGGGCCGCGGACGCGGGACTGGCAGCATTCACCCGATCATCCGCACGTGGCAGCGCATCGAGGCGATTTTCCGCTCGATTGGCTTCGACATCGCGGATGGGCCGGAAATCGAAACCGACTGGTACAACTTCACCGCGCTCAACCAGCCAGAGAATCACCCTGCGCGCTCCATGCATGACACCTTCTACGTCGAGGGAGGGCTGCTGTTGCGTACGCATACCAGCCCAATGCAAGTCCGCTACGCGCAGCAGCACCAGCCGCCGATCAAGGTGATCGCGCCGGGCCGCACCTATCGCGTGGACAGCGACGCGACGCACTCCCCGATGTTCCATCAGGTGGAAGGATTGTGGATCGACGAAGACGTGAGCTTCGCCGACTTGAAAGGGGTTTACACCGATTTCCTGCGGCACTTCTTCGAGTCCGACGCGGTGCAGGTGCGTTTTCGCCCTTCGTTTTTCCCCTTCACGGAGCCATCCGCCGAAATCGACATGGCATTTCCGCGCGGGCCCCTCAAGGGCCGTTGGCTCGAAGTGTCCGGAGCCGGGCAAGTGCACCCGCAGGTGGTGCGCAACTACGGGCTGGACCCGGAGCGCTGGATGGGCTTTGCCTTCGGCAGCGGCTTGGAGCGGCTCACGATGCTGCGTTATGGCATCGACGACCTGCGCCTGTTCTTCGAGGGCGATCTGCGCTTCCTCAAGCAGTTCGCCTGAGACGATTTAGGGAGTCTCTGACTCATGCAGTTCCCCGAGAGCTGGCTGCGCTCGATGGTCGATCCGGAGTTGACCACGGAGGAGCTCGCTCAGCTTCTCACCATGTCCGGGCTCGAGGTCGAATCCTGCGAGCCGGTCGCGCCGCCGTTTTCGAAAGTCGTGGTGGGCATGGTGCGAAGTGTCGCGAAGCATCCGAACGCCGACCGGTTGACGGTATGCGAGGTGGAGGTCGGCAGCGGGAAGCCGCTCAAGATCGTGTGTGGTGCCCCCAACGTCAAGACCGGCATGAAAGCGCCGTGTGCGCTTGTCGGTGCGAGCTTGCCCACAGATCATGCGGGTCAATCACGCGAGCTCAAGGCCGCCACCATGCGCGGCGTCGAGAGCGAAGGCATGCTTTGCTCTTCGCGCGAGCTTGGTCTGTCGGATGACCACAGCGGACTGCTCGCCCTCGAGGCCGATGCGCCGATTGGGCGCGATGTGCGCGAGCACCTCGGGCTCGATGACCACATCTTCGACGTCAAGCTCACACCGAATCGGGCGGACTGCCTCAGCGTGCTCGGCATCGCGCGCGAAGTGGCGGCGCTGACTGGCGCGCCGCTGCGTGCGCCCGCGGTCTCGGCGGTACCCAACGCTTGCGGCGCAGTGTTTCCCGTCCAGATCTCGGATCCCGACGGCTGTGGACGCTTCGCCGGGCGTGTGATCCGTGACGTCGATGCGCGTGCCGCGACGCCGCAGTGGATGCGCCGGCGCCTGGAGAGGGCCGGTCAGCGTTGCATCTCCGCACTGGTGGACGTCACCAACTACGTCATGCTGGAGCTGGGCCGGCCGCTGCACGTCTACGATCTGGATAAGCTCGCCGGCGGGATCGACGTGCGCTGGGGCCGCCGCGGCGAGCGGGTGAAGCTGCTCAACGAGCAGACCGTCGAGGTCGAGCCCGACCTCCTGGCCATCACCGACGGTTCGGGACCGATCGGCCTGGCCGGGATCATGGGCGGCGACAGCACCAAGGCCGACCTGGATTCGCGTCACGTATTTCTCGAGGCCGCTTTTTTCTTCCCCGCGGCCATCGCCGGGCGCGCGCGGCGCTTGAACTTCGGCAGCGACGCCTCGCACCGCTTCGAGCGCGGCGTGGACTTCGATAATAATGTCGCCGGCATCGAGCGGGCGACGAGCCTGATCCTCGAGATCTGCGGCGGCAGCGCGGGACCGATCGTGGACACGATCGCTGAGCTTCCCCAGCGCGCGCCGGTGACAATGCGCGTTGCGCGCGCGCAGCGTGTGATCGGTCTGCCGATTTCCGCGATCGAGATGGGCGACATCTTCTCGCGGCTGGGCTTGGCGTTCGGTCGCGAGGGCAGCGGAGCGGGCGAGACCTTCGTCGTGCACCCTCCCTCCTATCGCTTCGATCTCGAGATCGAGGAGGACTTGATCGAAGAGATCGCGAGGGTGCACGGCTTCGAGCGCATCCCTGCCCGTCCACCAGTGGCCGCTGCTGTGATGCGCAGCGAACCGGAGACGCATCGCTCGTTGCACGCACTCCGCGCTGCAGCGGCGGGATGCGACTACCACGAGGTCATCAATTTCAGTTTCGTGCAACCGGAGTGGGAAGCCGACTTTGCCGGGAACGCGACGCCGATCCGCCTGCTGAACCCCATCGCCGCCCAGGCGTCGGTGATGCGCAGCACGCTGCTCGGCGGGCTGATCGAAAACATCCGTTACAACCTGAATCGGCGTGCTTCCCGGGTGAGAGTGTTCGAGATCGGTCGCGTTTACCTGCGCCAACCCGAGGCGCCGGAAGGGGCGCTGGATGTCCGCGGGATTCGTCAACCGGTCCGCATCGCAGCGGCGGCGTTCGGACCTGCGGTTGAGGAGCAGTGGGGCGCAGCCCAGCGCCCCGTGGATTTCTTCGACGTCAAAGGCGATCTGCAAACGCTGCTCAGCAGCCGGCCAGCCGGCTACGAGCCGGCTTCGCACCCGGCGTTTCATCCGGGGCGCTCGGCTCGGGTGACAGTGGACGGAAAGCCGATCGGCTGGCTCGGAGAGCTCCACCCGCGCTGGCAGCAGAAGTACGAGCTCCCCCTCCCGCCGACCCTGTTCGAGGTGGATGTCGAGGCTCTGCAGCATGTGACCCTACCGTCCTACCGGGAAGTGCCGAAATTCCCTGCGGTAACCCGGGATATCTCGGTTGTTGTGCCTGAAAGCGTGACGATCCAAGGGGTTCTGGACGATCTTGCGGTGCACAAGCCGGCCGTGGTGGAAAGCGTGCGATTGTTCGATCTATACCGGGGTCAGGGGGTGGAAAATGGCAAAAAAAGTCTTGCTTTCCGAGTGTTATTGCAAGATACTCAGAAGACAATGACGGATGCGGAGGCCGAATCGGCCGTGGCCCAGCTGAAGGAGCGGCTGGTTCAACGATTCGGGGGAAAACTGCGCGACTGAGGGTGCGAAATGACGCTCACCAAGGCTGATCTGGCTGATCTCCTGTTCGAAAAGGTCGGTTTGAACAAGCGCGAAGCGAAGGACATGGTGGAGAGCTTCTTCGAAGAGGTGCGCAAGGCCCTCGAAGAGGGCGAAGGGGTGAAGCTGTCGGGCTTCGGTAACTTCCAGCTGCGCGACAAGCCGCAGCGGCCCGGGCGCAACCCAAAGACCGGGGAGGAAATTCCCATTACGGCTCGGCGCGTGGTCACCTTCCACGCCAGCCAGAAGCTCAAGGCGATGGTGGACAAGAATTACCATGGACGAGAGTCCGAGCAGCAGCCTCAGCAAGCTTAATCTTCCAGCCATACCCGCGAAGCGCTACTTCACCATCGGTGAAGTGAGTGAGCTGTGCGGCGTTAAGCCGCACGTGCTGCGCTACTGGGAGCAGGAGTTCACCCAGCTGAAACCGGTCAAGCGGCGCGGGAACCGGCGCTATTACCAGCATCACGAGGTGCTGCTGATCCGGCGCATCCGCCAGCTGCTGTACGAGGAGGGCTTCACCATCAGTGGCGCGCGTCACCGCCTGGACCAGCCGGCGGAACACGCGGCCAAATCCGGCAGCGGATCGGGGGCCAAGGTCACCTCGTCGACCCTGCGCAAGGAAATCAAGAGCGTTCTCGATTCGCTGCGCTGAGCGGGCAGCAGCTCGGATCGGCGCAGCGGGGTGTTCTGCTATACTCGAATTCAAATCGGGGCGTAGCGCAGCCTGGTAGCGTACTTGCATGGGGTGCAAGTGGTCGCTGGTTCAAATCCAGTCGCCCCGACCAGAAAACCGAAGGGCTGGAGGGAAACCTCCGGCCCTTTGCGTTTTCGCCAGATAGTGACGTGTCGAAATTGATTAGCGCGCCGCTTGTCTGGCGTGCTTCACCAACTGTCTCGGTCCAACTTCACCGCCGTACACGTTCCCCTTCGCGTCCACGGCGAGCCCCTCCGCTGCGCTGGTTCCCGCCATCTCCAGCGGATCGGGGATCCGGTAGAGCACCGCGCCATCGCTCAGCCTGCCGACGCGAATGCCGCGCTTCCATCCGGGATGCGCTGCTGACGCGAATCCGTTCGATTCCGAGTCGGCTACATAGAGCAACCCGTCTCGCATGTAGACGCCGCTCGGGCGGCCGAACTGCTTCCACTCCGCGACGAAACGCCCGTCCTGTTCGAGGATCTGTACGCGCATGTTGCCGCGGTCGGCGATGAAGAGGCGCCCCCGCGCATCCATAGCGATGTCGTGGGGGGTGCGAAATTCGCCCGGACCTGAGCCCCACCGCCCGAACGATCGGATGTAGCGCCCGTCTTTGCTGAAGACGGAGATGCGCCCGACGTTGGCTGGTCCTGGATCCTGGTATTGCCCGGAATGTCCCTCGGCAATGAAGATGTCGCCGTTGGGCGCGATCACGACGCTGGTCGGCTCGGTCAACGCGTTTGGCGGATCTCCAGCGACGCCCGGCGTGCCGATCTTCATCAGCACTTTGCCCTGAGGGCTGAACTTCACCACGATATGCCCCTTCGGCTTCTCGTCGGGGTACTCGTTCCGCTCCCGCTCGTTCAGGCTTCGTGCATCCACCACCCAGATGTTGCCTTCCGCGTCGACGTAGATTTTGTGGGGAAAGATGAATAGATCGGCGCCGAAGCTCTGAAGAATGTTGCCAGCGTCATCGAGTTTGAGCACGGGCGAGACTTTCGACCCGGCGCAGCTGTCGTATGTGAACGGCGACGCGCCAGGCGGCGTATTCGGGTTTGCGCCGCAGCGCGTCGCGACCCATACGGATTGGCCGTCGTTGTCGATCGCCACGGCGTTCAGTGCGCCCCAGCTCCGGCCGGCTGGTAGATTTCCCCACGGCGCGGTGGTGGTGTACGGATTGGGCAGATCGTTGCTTGGCGGCGGATCCTCGTCGGCGTGCAGCGCACATGCCCACCAACTCATGGCGCAGGCGATGAGCGCGAAGGGCTTCAAGCCGAGGGCGGGTGGCATAGGTCGATCAGCTCCGTTTTGATCGCAAGGCAATCAGGATAAGCCGAAAGCGCCGCCGCCGTCACCGCGGTCACACTCGGCGACCTCGTATATAATTCAGCCGGCGTTGAGATCATCGACGCGCTCGTCGGTCGGCGCGCCGTGCTGCGCGCTGCAAAGGCGCGACGCGCGCCGCCACCACCGCGCCGTGCCCCTGCCAAATGCGTATTCTGCTGAGCAACGACGACGGCTACTTCGCGCCCGGGCTCGCGATTCTGGCCGAAGCCCTGTCCACCCTGGCCGAGGTGGTGGTGGTGGCGCCAGAGCGCGACCGCAGCGGAGCGAGCAATTCGCTCACGCTCGATCGCCCGCTCATGGTGCGCAAGTCGCACCTGGGTTTCTACTCCGTCAACGGTACCCCGACCGACTGTGTGCACCTGGCGGTGACGGGCATGCTCGATCCGCAGCCCGACATGGTGGTCTCCGGGATCAATCACGGCGCCAACATGGGCGACGACACCATTTACTCCGGCACAGTGGCCGGCGCGACCGAGGGGTTTCTGCTCGGCATCCCTTCCATCGCCGTGTCGCTCGCCAGCAAGTCCGAGGGCAACTATCCTGCCGCTGCGCGCGTCGCCGCCGACCTGGTGCGCAGGTTCCAGCGGCAGGCGTTGCCGCGAGCGGTGCTCTTGAACGTGAACGTGCCGGACGTGCCTTATGGCGATCTGCGCGGGGTCAAGGTGACCCGGCTGGGTCGGCGGCACAAGGCCGAGTCAGTGATCCGGTCGACCAACCCGCGCGGCGAGACTGTATTCTGGATCGGAGCTGCCGGGGACGCCGAGGATGCCGGCGAGGGTACGGACTTTCACGCCGTGTCGGAGCGGTTCGTCTCGGTCACGCCATTGCAGGTTGATCTCACGCACTTCGCGCATCTCGATGCGTTGCGCGAATGGCTCGGGGGCGCCGTGCTTCCGGATCAGGCTGCGCCGGCGGAGATCGCCGGGCGCTAGATGAGCAGCAGGCATCTCGGCATTGGGATGACCTCCCAGCGCACCCGCATGCGCATGGTGCAGCGCCTGCGCGAGCAGGGGATCCGCGATGAGGTGGTGCTCGGCGCCCTCACCGAGGTCCCGCGTCATCTGTTCGTCGACGAGGCGCTCGCGCACCGGGCGTACGAGGACATTGCGCTGCCGATCGGCTTCGGCCAGACGATTTCCAATCCCTGGGTGGTGGCGCGCATGCTCGAGCTCGCGCGCGGCGGCGCAGCGCTCAATCAGGTGCTCGAAGTCGGAACCGGCTGCGGCTACCAAGCGGCGCTGCTCTCGCGGCTGACGCGTCAGGTCTGGTCGGTCGAACGCATTTCCCAGCTCCTCCTGCGGGCGCGCGCTCATCTGCGCGAGCTGCGGATCAGCAACGTGCGCGTGCGGCACGGCGACGGCCATCTCGGCTTGAAGGAAGCCGCCCCGTTCGATGCGATCGTCATGGCGGCGGCGGCGACGCACGTGCCGGAAGCGTTGCTGGAGCAGCTGGCGGAAGGTGGCCGCCTGGTCATGCCGCTTGGCGGTCAGGATCAGCTGCTCACGGTGATCACGCGCGAGGCGAGCGGCTACGCGCAGCGCAGCCTCGAGCCGGTGCGCTTCGTGCCGCTCGTCCCGGGAGCGTCGGCGTGAAACGCCGCTGCAAGGCTGGAACAGTCGGGTCGCTCGTAGCGGGATTGTCTTTTGCGATTCTGCTGGGTGCCTGCAGCGCGCCGCCGGCGCCTGTCTCGGAGCGGCCGGTCGAGGAGTATCGCAAAGCGGCGCCTGCGCCGCCGGCTAAGCCGCCTCCGCCTTCAGCCGCCGCCGCGCCGGCCGCGGCTTCGCCCAAGCCGGCACCCGCCGCGGAGTCGACGGCGGCGCCCGCGACTTCATCCAAATCCACGCCTCCCCCACCCGAGACTGCGGCGGCACCCGCGACAGCGCCCAAGCCCGCGCCGCCAGCCGAAGCCGCGGGAGCAACCGCGGCCGCAGCGCCGGCAGCTGCCGCGGCGCCGAAGACCGCCGCACCCAAGCCGGCCGCCGGGCTAGAGGAGGGCGCAGAACCGGATACGCGGCCAGAGTTCTACACGGTCAAGCGCGGCGACACGCTATACAGCGTCGCGCTGGACGCCGGCCTGGACTACAAGGATCTCGCGGCGTGGAACCAGCTCGATGATCCCAACGTCATCAAGGTCGGCCAGCAGCTGCGGCTGCGGCCGCCCCCCGGCTGGAAGCCGGATCCCGCCGATCAGCCGATCGTCGTGCGGCCCGTCGTCACCTCCCCGCAGGTCGAGTCGCGCCCGCTCGATGCGCCGCCGGTGAAGTCGGGACCCAAGGGGATCAAGACGCCCTACTCGGAGCAGGCACTGGCGCAGCTCGTGCACGATCCAGAGAAGCCGGCGGCGGCCGATGCCAAGCCGGCTACGGAAGCCAAACCAGCTCCTCGCACGCAAAGCGCATTGGCAACGCCTCCCGCTGTTCAGACCCTGGAGCCGGCTCCGGCGCCAGCGAAGGCCGTGGCGCCAGTAGTCGTCGCCAAAGCGGGCGAACCCGAGGGCAACGACTCGCAGTGGATGTGGCCCACAGCAGGGCCGCTGCTGCATGGCTTCGACGAGGGGCCCAATCCCAAAGGCGTTGCTATCGCCGGCAATGTGGGACAACCCATCGTGGCCAGCGCTGCCGGAAAAGTGGTTTACAGTGGAAGCGCGCTGCGCGGTTACGGCAAGCTGATCATCATCAAGCACGACAACACTTACCTCAGCGTCTACGCTCACAACCGCGAGTTGCTGGTGAAGGAGGGGGAGCGAGTGAGCAAGGGGCAAAAGATCGCCGAAATGGGGAGCCTCGACTCCGACCAGATCGGTCTGCATTTCGAGATCCGCCGTCAAGGCAAGCCGGTGGACCCGCTCAAGTATCTGCCGCCGCAGGCCTCGCCGTGAACGAGCGGCGCCATTCGCTGGGTGAAGATCTCCCGGAGGAGGTTATTTTCGCGGCCGTTGAGGGGGCGACTGTGCAAGACGAGCACGCCGGCGCCGATCTGCTGTCCGATGTCACTCAGCTGTACTTCAACGACATCGGCCACAACGCGCTCCTCTCCGTTGACGAGGAGCGGTGCGTCGCGCGTCTCGCCAAGGCAGGGGGATTCGAGGCGCGCCAGAAGATGATCGAGCACAATCTGCGGCTGGTGGTGAACATCGCCAAGCACTATGCCAACCGCGGTGTCGCGCTTCTCGACCTGATCGAGGAGGGCAACCTCGGCTTGATCCACGCGATCGAGAAGTTCGACCCGGAGCGCGGCTTCCGCTTCTCGACCTACGCCACCTGGTGGGTGCGCCAGAGCATCGAGCGCGCCATCATGTACCAGTCGCGCACGATACGGCTTCCGGTTCACATCATCAAAGAGCTCAACACGGTGCTGCGCGCGAAGCGCCATCTCGAGACGCATTGCGCTCACGAGCCGAGCGCCGAGGATGTGGCGCATCTGCTGGACTGCGACGCTGAGAACGTGCGCCGGCTGCTCGCGCTCAACGAGCGCATGGCTTCTCTGGACGCACCGCTGGAAGTCGATCCCATGCTGTCGCTCGGCGAGTCGCTCGCCGACGAGAAGGCCGTCACGCCCGAGGCGCGCCTCGAGCTCGTCGAGATCGAGAAGCGTGTGCTGGAATGGCTGGCCCGCCTGTCGGATCGCCAGCGGCGGGTGATCGAGCGGCGCTACGGCCTCAATGACTCGGAGATCAGCACACTCGAGCAGCTCGCGCAGGAGCTCGGACTGACGCGCGAGCGCGTGCGCCAGATTCAGCTCGAAGCGTTGTCGAGCCTGCGCCGCATCTTGCGCCGCAACGGCATTGGCCGGGACGTGTTGCGCTAGGAAAGAGCGGTTCGAAGGCCGTCACAGCGCCCCGACGAGCTCGCGCAGACGCCGCTCCCGCCCTTTGTCGCCGCTGCCCGCGTAGCGCAGCGCGATGTACAGATCCGCAATGTCCGCGATCTTCGACTCCAGCTCAGGCTGCTCCGAAACGGCGCGCCGCGCGAAATCGCGAGGGCCTTCACCCGCGCGCCTGCGTGTGCCGCGCCGGGCGAGCTTGCGGCAGAAGGCGAGCCAGGTGCGCGCGACCGGATCGGACGGCATCGCGCGGAGGCGCCGCAGAATCAGGAGAGCGAGCACCGCCATCACTGCACCGGCGACCCCCATCAGGAGCGTCGCGAGCGTCTGCCAGGTTGCGGCGCCGAAGCCTGCGTTCGTCAGCAGGCGCGTCTGGCGTTCCGGCGTGTAGCCCAGCACCCACTGGTTCCAGGAGTTGGCCACCGCGTCCCAGGCAAAGTGGAGCCGGTTGAGCAGCTCAAAGCTGCCTCGCACCGAGAGGGGCAGCGGGTCGGCGGCTGGAACAGCGGCTGCGATGCCGACCTGTATGCGGGCCGGAGAGACCGCTCCGGTCGGATCCACGCGCACCCAGCCCTGGCCATTCAGCCAGACCTCGGCCCAGGCGTGAGCTTCCGACTGGCGCACGATCATGTAGTTTCCGAGCGGGTTGATCTCGCCGCCCTGGTACCCGGTCACCACGCGCGCGGGCACGCCGGCCGCCCGCATCAGGAAGACGAACGCGGAGGCGTAGTGCTCGCAGAACCCGCGCCGCGTGGTAAACAGGAATTCGTCGACGCTGTCGCGCCCCAGCTCCGGCGGCACCAGCGTGTAGAAGAAGGGCTGTGAGCGAAACAATTCGAGCGCGTTGGCCACCACGTCCGCGTCCGCTGGGGACCGCTCGCGAATCTCGCGCGCGAGCTGAATGGACCTGGGGTTGTACCCGGCGGGCAAGCGCAATGCGCGCTGCAGCAGCTCGGGCCGCTCCTCGCCGCCGTAGCGGTAAGCCAGGTGCGACGCCGCCTCGTAGCGCAGCCGGTTTCGGATTGGCCGCAGCGAGAGCAGCTGGTAGTCGCCGGTCAGCACCGTGCCGGCCGGCGCCGCGACGGGCACCTCGAGCGCGAATACCCAGCGTGCGTAATGCGGCTCGAGCGTGACTGTATAGCTCACTGCCGCCCCGGCTGTCTCGTGGCGGACATCGCTGACGCCGATCGAGGCGGTGCTGGCCGCGGTCCAGGTACGGCCGTCGAAATCCCACAGCACGGGCCCGCGCCAGTAAAGGCCTTGCGGCGCCGGCGGGGGCGCGTGGAACTGCACGCGGAAGGCGACCTCATCGGACAGGCCAAGCTGGCTCAGGCTGCCCGGCGACATGCTGTCGGAGAGCCCGCTTACCCCGGCGGAAGTCGCCTGCGGGAGGCCGAAGATGGGCCCTTGCACGCGCGGGAACAGCAGAAACAGCACGAGCATGAGCGGCGCGCCCTGCAGCATCAGAGTCGCCGCGCTGCCGAACCTCTGCTGGATCGTCAGGCTACGCACGCGATCTTCGAGCGCGATCAGGATGGCCGTGAACCAGGCCATCGCAGCGAGCATGTAGAGCGCGGTCGCGATGCTCTGCGAGTAGAGGAAGTTGGTGACGATGAGGAAGAAGCCGAGGCACACGGCCACCATCGCATCGCGCAGCGTCTTCAGCTCGAGCACTTTGAGCGCGAGCATGACGGCGAGCAGTGCGACCGACGCGTCGCGTCCGAGGTGCGGCCCGTAGCTCACCACCACCGCCGCAGTACCTATGAGGGCGAGCGGGAGCAGAAGCCACTTGCGCGGCAGCGCCACGCCGCGCCACGCGAGCCATGCGCGCCAGGCGAGCGCTGCCGCCACGGCGATCGACACCCACACTGGAATGCGCAACGCGTGTGGCGCGAGCACGGCGGCAAGAGCGCCGAGCAGGGAGTAGACACCAGCAGCCTGCAGCGGGGCGGCGTCGAGACGACGCGTCATGCGCGAAAGAGGGCCAACGCGGTCAGGCACTGATGATCGTGTGCCAACCCGGCCCCGGGCGGGATGGTGATCGACGGCACCCGCAGGCCATAGGTGTGCCCTGCGCGCGCAGCCTCGAGCACCCAGCGCGTGAGCCGTGACAGCCGCGCTTCCAGCGGCATGGTGGACGGAAGCGCCTCCCACTCGAGCCACAGCTCCCCGGCGGCCAGCCCCGAAAACTGTTTCGTCATCACGGGCCGACCGCGGGCCAGCGCCTTCCAGGCGACGTGGCGCAGCGAGTCGCCGGCCTGGTACTTGCGCAAGCCGGCGAAGTCGTTTTCTCCCTTGTCCATCTGCACTCCGTCGGAGTCGCCTGCACGCGGCGCGGGCAGAGGAACGTGACCGGCTTCAGGGCGCGGATAGACGAGGCAGTGCACATCCAGAATCAGATTCGACCAGGCGTAGAACAGCCCGATCGGAAATGTGGTCAGGGCGCGCAGGCGCTCGAGCGGCAGCCGGCCGCGATGCGCTGCCGGCACGCTGATCTGCACCGTTGTCGTCTGGCCTGGGCCAAGGTCCACGAACAGCGGCGTCTCGCCTGTCCGCATCAGGCCGATCGAGCGCCGCGCCAGGGCGTCCCGGTTGGCGAGCAGAACGGGAAACAGCGCTTCGCCTCCTGCGAACACGGGCTCCGGCCGGCCGGCCTTGAGCTGCAGGCGGACGAGGTTGCGGAAGGTGTGCAGGATCGAGACGATGCCGATCCCGCTCATGAGAAACGTAAGCACGTAGCCCAGGCCGAGGTTGTAGTTCACGCAGCCCAGCAGCATGACGACCACGGTGAAGCCGAACAGCACACCAGCGCGGGTGGGCAGAATGTAGATGCGGCGCTGGGTGAGGGTGATGGAACCGCTGTCCACAGCCGGCGTACCTCGACGCCGGCCCAGTCCGAGCGCTGTCACGCGGGAACGGCGACCTCGGCTATAAGCCGGCGCGCGATCTCTTCGCTGTCGCGCGCCTGCCCGTCCGCGGCTTGCAGGCGATGCCCGACCACGCTCGGCAGCACCGCCTGCACGTCTTCCGGCAGCACGTGGCCGCGCCCTTCGAGAAACGCCCACGCACGCGCCGCATGCAGCAGGTTGAGGCCGGAGCGGGGGCTCAGGCCCGTGATGAAGTCGGGCGACTGCCGCGTGTACAAGATGAGAGCCTGAAGGTAGTCGTACAGGGCGGGTGCGACAAACACCTCGCGCACGTGCTGCTGCAGCGAAATCAACTCCTCGGCCGTGATCCAGCGGTCGAGCTGCGCCATCATGTCACGCCGGTCGTGGCCTTCGAGGAGCATGCGCTCGGCACTCGCATCCGGATAGCCCAGCCGCAGGCACATGAGGAAGCGGTCGAGCTGCGATTCGGGCAGCGGGAAGGTGCCGACCTGATAAGACGGGTTCTGCGTCGCGATCACGAAAAACGGCTCGGGCAGCGGCCGGGTTTCGCCTTCGGTCGTCACCTGGTGCTCTTCCATCGCCTCGAGCAGCGCGCTCTGTGCTTTGGGCGTAGCGCGGTTGACCTCGTCCGCCAGGATCATCTGCGCGAAAATCGGTCCGGGGTGGAACTTGAAGCTCGCTGCATCGCGATCGAAGATGGACACGCCGACGATGTCGGCCGGCAGCAGATCGCTGGTGAACTGGATGCGCTGGAAGCGCAGGCCCAAGGAGTTGGCCAGAGCGTGCGCCAGGGTGGTCTTGCCCACGCCGGGGAGGTCCTGGATGAGCAGATGCCCGCGGGCGAGCAAGCAGGCGAGCGTAAGGCGGATCTGCGTTTCCTTGCCGAGTATCACACCGCCGACCTGGTCGATCACGCGCTCGAGGCCCTGTGCGGCCTGCTCCAGATGCGCGCCTGCGCGTGCCGTCCTGGCGCCTTGCTCGGGCCGGTAGCGCCGGTGAGCGCGGTCCGCAGCCATCAGCCGCGTGGTGAGCGATTCGCTCTGCATCGTTCGAGTTCCTTTTACCTGATTGCAGGTATCAGAGAGTCTTTACCGCGCGGCGCACCAACGGGTCTTCGGGTGGCGAGTTCAGTTCGAAGCCGAGCGCCGTCATGAGGCCCAGCATTTGGGTGTTGCCTGCGAGGATGTCGCCCCACAGGCGCCGCACGCCTGCAGCACGCGCCGCCCGCATCAACTCGCACAGAAGGCGCGTCCCGACACCGCGGTTCTGCCAGTCGTCGGCGACCGCGACGGCGAACTCGGCGCTGGCGCGATCCTCGTCCGCTACGCAGCGCGCCACCCCGATCTGGCGCATCGCCAAACCCTCGCCGGTCAGCGCCACCAACGCGAGCTCCTGTTGAAAGTCGGGGTGCGTGAAGCGATACAGCATGTCGACCGGAAGTTCCCGCAATCCGCTCATGAAACGGAAATAGCGCGACTGAGGCGACAGGGCGCGGACGAACGCCTGCTCGCGCTCCGCGTCTTCGGGGCCGATCGGCCGGATCACGATCTCGCTGTCGTCGCGCAGGCGCGTGCGAACCGGATAAAGGGCTCGCACCAAGGCCGCGCCCGCAGGCAGGGGCGATTCGCTCGTTGCCGCTTGCATTCGGACCGTCCGACCGCAAACTGCTCGTTCAAGACCGATCGCCATCATAGCCCGCCACGCGGGTGGGGCCCAACGCAGGAAGCATGCCATTGATTCCGCGCGAGGCGATGGCCGTTGTGGCAGTGGACTTCGAGCGGCTGAGAACCTAGCATCAACTATCATGGACACGGCGTTCATCACCCATCGCGATTGCAGCCTGCACGACATGGGGCGGCATCACCCCGAGTGCCCGGAGCGCCTGCAGGCGATCACGGACCAGCTGATCGCGTCCGGCCTGATCGGCTGCCTGGTCGAATACGAAGCTCCGCTCGCTACGCGCGAGCAGCTCACGCGTGTACATTCGCCAGCCTATGTGGACGCCGTCGCGGCGTCGAGCCCCGAGAGCGGGATCGTGCACCTGGATCCCGACACGGCGATGAGCCCGCACTCTTATCAGGCGGCGTTGAGAGCGGCCGGGGCGGTGGTGCTCGCCACTGATCTGGTGCTCGGGGGCAAGGCTGCGAACGCGTTCTGCTCTGTTCGTCCGCCGGGACATCACGCGGAACGGCAGCGCGCGATGGGATTCTGCTTCTTCAACAACGTCGCCATTGGCGTCGCTCACGCGCTCGATGCACATGGACTGGAGCGCGCGGCGGTGGTCGACTTCGATGTCCACCACGGCAACGGGACCGAGGACATCTTCCGCGACGACGGGCGCGTGCTGATGGTCTCGACGTTCCAGCATCCTTTTTATCCGTACAGCGGAATCGACGGGCGTTCCGAGCGGATGGTCAATATCCCGCTGCCGGCGTACACCGACGGGAGCGGATTCCGGGCGGCGGTGCAGTCGCACTGGCTCGGTGCCCTCGAGCAGTTCCGCCCGCAGGTCGTGTTCGTATCCGCGGGCTTCGACGCGCATCGCGAGGACGACATGGCGGCATTGGGCCTGGTCGAAGCGGATTACGCCTGGGTCACGCAGGTCATCAAGCAGGTGGCAGAGAGGCATGCCGGGGGCCGCGTGATCTCGGCGCTCGAAGGCGGCTATGACCTGAGCGCGCTCGGGCGCAGCGTCACAGCTCATTTGAAAGTGATGGCCGGCGTCTAGAGCGAGGCTCTAGGCTCGCGGCCCCATCAGCAGGGCGGCGCCGACACGACGATCTTCAGACAGCAGAATGTTGTAAGTCCGGCATGCGGCGGAGGTGTCCATGACCTCCATGCCGATACCGTGCGCGCGCAGTATTTTGCCGTAAGCGGGGTCAGGGAATCGGAGCACCGCGCCTGTCCCCAGGATGAGGATCTCCAAGGGCAGGGCGGCCAGTGCCGAGAAGGCCGCGGCATCGAGCCCCTCAAAGTCGGTTACGTCCCATTCGATTACGCGGTCGGCCTGCACAATCACGCTGCGCTCGTAGCGCACGCCATTGATGGCGACGTACCCGGGTCCGTAGCCAGAGAACAGGTTGCGGCCCCCGGCGCGCGCTATGTGCAGCTTCATGCCTGAATTTTGCTAGTTCGGTTTGCTAGGTGAAGAGCGGTCCGGTAACATCATAACCTTTTACATCATAAAGTTATCTCGCAGAGCCGGTCCGCTGGCCGGAGTTGAGCGTCGATGGAACAATTCCCCCGCATCAAACGTCTGCCGCCCTACGTCTTTAACATCACCGCCGAGCTCAAGGCCGCGGCGCGTCAGAGGGGCGAGGACGTCATCGACTTCGGGATGGGCAATCCCGATCAGCCGACACCCCGCCACATCGTCGATAAGATGATCGAGACGGCGCAGCGCGGCGACACCCACCGCTATTCGGTCTCGAAGGGCATCCGCCGCCTGCGCAAAGCCATCTGCAACTGGTACCAGTGGCGCTACCAAGTCGAGCTGGATGCTGACCGGGAAGCCATCGTTACGATCGGCTCGAAAGAGGGCATCGCGCACCTGGCGCTCGCCACTCTTTCGTCTGGCGACATCGTACTGGTGCCCAATCCGAGCTACCCGATCCACATCTACGGCCCCGTCATCGCGGGCGCCGACATCCGCCACGTCCCGATGTTGCCGGGCGTGGACTTTTTCGATGAGCTGAGCAAGGCGATCACCGGCTCCTATCCGAAGCCGAAGATGCTCATCCTCAACTTCCCGAGCAATCCGACCACGCAGTGCGTCGATCTGGCGTTTTTCGAGCGCATCGTGGCGCTGGCGCGGGAGCACGGGATCTACGTGATCCACGACTTCGCTTACGCGGATATCGTCTTCGACGGCTATCGGGCACCCTCGATCATGCAGGTCCCCGGCGCGAAGGACGTGGCAGTCGAGTTCTTCACACTGTCCAAGAGCTACAACATGGCGGGCTGGCGCGTGGGCTTCATGGTCGGGAACCCCGAGCTGGTCGCGGCGCTCGCGCGCATCAAGAGCTACCACGACTACGGCACGTTCACGCCCATCCAGGTCGCCTCGATCGTCGCGCTCGAGGGGCCGCAGGACTGCGTGGATCAGATTCGCGCGACTTACCAGAAGCGGCGCGACGTCCTGTGCAGCGGCCTGCACAGCGTGGGTTGGCAGGTGCAGATTCCCAAGGCCAGCATGTATGTCTGGGCTCCGATCCCGCACGCCTATCGCGCGATGGGGTCGCTCGAATTCGCCAAGAAGCTTCTCGCCGACGCCAAGGTCGCGGTCTCACCCGGGATCGGCTTCGGGCAATACGGCGACGATCATGTGCGCTTCAGCATGATCGAGAACGAGGCGCGCACGCGCCAGGCGATCCGCGGCATCCGCGACATGTTCCGCCACGACGGGCTGCTGAAGATCGCCGTAGCGGCGGGCTGAGCCTGACGCTGCGAGCGGGCCCCGTGCAGATCATCCGCGTCACCGACGACGACCATCGCGTAGTCGAGCCGGACTGGCTGCGGCAGGCCGAGGCCGTGCACCGCCAGCTGCGCCCGAATCTGGCTCCGGACTACCGCGCTCAGATGCAGCGGATCTTTGCGTCCGGCGGCGAGATGTGCGTCGCCGTGCAAGAGGCGCAGGTTGCCGGTGTCGCCGTATTCCGCTCATATGACAACACGCACGCCGGCCGCAAGTTCTATGTCGATGATCTGGTCACCGACGAGAAGCGGCGCTCGAGCGGTGTAGGACGCGCACTGCTCGAATACCTGGAGCAGCTGGCGCGCAGTCGGCGCTGCAGCGGCATCGAGCTCGATTCCGGGACGCATCGCGCGCGGGCGCACGCGTTCTACTTTCGCGAGGGCTTTTTCATCACCTCGTTCGCGTTTCGCAAAGAGCTCAAATGAGGCCGATCAACGTCGGACTGCTTGGCATCGGGACCGTGGGCGGCGGCACTTTCGCCGTGCTGAGACGCAACCAGGAGGAGATCACGCGGCGCGCCGGCCGGGCCATCATGCTCAAGGTGGTGGCCGACAAGGATTTGAGCCGGGCCAAGGGCATCGTCGGCGACGCGGCCGCGGTCACCGCCGATGCGATGTCGGTGATCAAAGATCCGGAGGTGGACATCGTCGTAGAGCTGATCGGTGGAACCAGCGTTGCCAAGGACCTGATCATCCAGGCGATCCAGCACGGCAAGCACGTGGTCACCGCGAACAAGGCGTTGCTCGCGCAGCACGGCACCGAGATTTTCTCGGCCGCGCAGAGCAAAGGCGTCATGGTTGCGTTCGAAGGTGCTGTTGCCGGCGGCATTCCGATCATCAAGGCTCTGCGCGAGGGGCTGACCGCGAATCGCATCGAATGGATCGCCGGGATCATCAACGGCACCAGCAACTTCATCTTGTCGCAGATGCGTGAGCAGGGCGCGAGCTTCGAAGAGGCGCTCAAACAGGCGCAGCAGCGCGGCTACGCGGAGGCCGATCCCACCTTCGACATCGAAGGGATCGACGCGGCCCACAAGCTCACCATCATGTCGGCGATCTCGTTCGGCATTCCCATGCAGTTCAGCAAGGCCTACACGGAGGGGATTTCCAGGCTCACGAAGCAGGACATCCGCTACGCGGAGGAGCTCGGCTATCGAATCAAATTGCTGGGGATCACGCGGCGCACACCCCGGGGGGTCGAGCTGCGCGTGCACCCGACGCTGATTCCCGCACGCAGGCTGATCGCGAACGTCGAGGGCGTCATGAATGCGGTGCTGGTCAAAGCCGATGCGGTCGGGCAGACAATGTATTACGGTGCCGGCGCTGGCGCGGAGCCGACCGCTTCAGCGGTCGTGGCGGACCTCGTGGACGTCACGCGCATGCACACCGCCGACCCGGGGAATCGCGTTCCCCATCTCGCATTCCAGCCGGCCGCGCTGTCGGACCTGCCGATCCTCCCGATGGACGAGGTCGAGACCGCTTATTACCTGCGCTTGCGGGTGCTGGACCGGCCGGGTGTCCTCGCCGACATCACGCGCATCCTCGCCGACCTGTCGATTTCCATCGACGCGATGGTGCAGAAGGAGCCGGGCGAGGGTGAGGAGCAGGTGGACATCATCATGCTCACCCATCTCACGGTCGAGAAGAACGTCAACGCGGCGATCGCGCGCATCGAGCAGCTGCCGGTCAACCTTGGGAAGGTGACGAGGATCCGGCTGGAGGAGTTAGCCGCGTGAACCTTTCCGGTCTGCGTTGATGCGCTACATAAGCACGCGGGGCGGGATGGCCCCGGCGCGCTTCTCCGACGTCGTGCTCGAGGGTCTCGCCCCCGACGGGGGGCTGGTTGTCCCCGAGCGCTATCCGGCCGTGACGCTGCAGGAGCTTTCCCGGTGGCGCAGCCTCACCTACCCACAGCTCGCGCTCGAGATCCTGCGCCGCTATGCCGATGATATCGCGGAAGGCGAGCTCAAGATTCTGCTCGATCGTACCTACACCGCTCAGGTGTTCGGGAGTGCCGACATCACGCCGGTCAAGGCACTGATGCCGGGTGTCCATCTGCTCGCACTGTCCCACGGCCCGACCCTCGCCTTCAAAGACCTGGCCATGCAGTGGCTCGGCAACCTGTTCGAATATGTCCTCGCCAAGACCGGAGGCGAGCTCAATATCCTCGGGGCGACGTCCGGCGACACCGGGTCAGCGGCCGAGGAGGCCATGCGTGGCAAGCGGGGCCTGCGCGTGTTCATGCTCTCGCCGTACGGGAAGATGAGCCCGTTCCAGACCGCCCAGATGTACAGCGTGCGCGATCAAAACATCTTCAACATCGGGATTCGCGGCGTGTTCGACGACTGCCAGGACATCGTCAAGGCGGTCAGTAGCGACGCAGCGTTCAAGGCTCGCGTGCATGTCGGGACGGTCAACTCCATCAACTGGGCGCGGGTCGCGGCCCAGATCGTCTATTACTTCAAGGGGTATCTCGCGCTGGTCAAAGAAGCGGGGCAGCCGATCTCGGTGGCGGTGCCGTCGGGAAACTTTGGCAACATCCTAGCGGGTCACATCGCCCGCCAGATGGGGCTCCCCATCCGGCGCTTGATTCTTGCCACCAACGAGAATGACGTGCTGAACGAGTTCTTCCGCACCGGCAGCTACCGTGTGCGCCGGGCGGCGGAAGTGAAGCACACCTCCAGTCCATCGATGGACATTTCCAAGGCCTCGAACTTCGAGCGCTTCGTCTTCGATCTCACGGATCGCGATGCGCGCGCGGTTGCCGAGCTGTGGCGGAAGGTCGAGCGCGATGGCGGTTTCGACCTGAGCTCGACACCGTATCTCGACCGGCTACCCGCCTTCGGCTTCGTCTCTGGCTCGAGCACGCACGTCGACCGGTTGGAAACGATCCGCCGCGTGCATCGAGAGTCGGGGCGGATCGTCGATCCGCACACCGCCGATGGCATCAAAGTCGGCCTCGAGCAGCGCGAGCCCGGGCTGCCGCTGCTGTGCCTGGAGACGGCGCTGCCCGCCAAGTTTTCGGCCGCGATCAGCGAAGCGCTGGGGAGGGATCCCGAAAGGCCACCGGGCTTCGAAGGCCTGGAAGATCGGCCGCAGCGGGTAGACGTGATGGAAGCGGACGCGAGCGCGGTGAAGGCGTACATCGCGGAGCGCTGCGGAGCGAACCTCTGATGGCGACTTCTGGCGGCTTCGACGACGCGCGCGAGTTCTGGGATCAGCGCTTCGCGGCGCCGGAGTACATCTTCGGCACGGAGCCCAATGCCTTCCTGAGCGCCCAAATCGAACGCTTCAAACGCGGGGACCACGTGCTCGACGTCGCCTGTGGCGAAGGCCGCAACAGCGTCTGGCTTGCGAGCCTGGGTTGCGACGTGACGGGCATCGACATCTCGCCTCTCGCGCTCGCCAAGGCCAGGCGCCTCGCCGACTCGCAGGGCCTGAAGATCGAGTACAAGGAGGCCGACATTCGAGATTGGCAGTGGCAGCCGGCGCGCTTCGATGCAGTGGTGTGCGTTTTCATTCAGTTTGCCGAGCCGTCCCAGCGCACAAGGCTGTTCGAGGGGATCGCGAGCACTCTCACTCCCGGCGGGTTGCTGGTGCTTCAGGGTTACACGCCCAAGCAATTGGAATACAAGACAGGGGGGCCGCCGCAGGCGGACCACATGTACACCGAGGCGCTGCTGCGGCAGGCCTTCCGTAACCTGGACATCCTGCATCTGCGCGAGCACGAAGAGACGCTGGCGGAAGGGACCAAGCACGTCGGCCGCTCCGCGCTCATCGACCTGGTGGCGCGCAAACTCTGAGCGCGAGCGGCTCAGCTCGCGGCGAGCGCAGCGGGCAACTGGTCCAGGCGCTCCAGAGTGCGGTGTGGCCGGCAACCGAGCTCATCGGGCTGCACGCCTCCGCGATTGACCCAGTAGGTGCGAAAGCCGAAGGACGTTGCGCCGCACGCGTCCCAATAATTGGAGGAGACGAACGCGATGCTGCGCGCTTGCACGGCCAGTGTGTCCACCGCGAGCTGGTAGACGCGCGGGTGTGGCTTGAAGGTGTGCAGCGGATCCACGCTCAGGATGGCAGTAAACAGAGGTTCCAGGCCGGCGTTGCGAACCACCGCCTCCAGCATCTGTGGCGAGCCGTTGGAGAGGATGGCCAGCTTCGCTTCCTGCAGGGACTGCAGGACGCCATACACATCGGGATACGCCGCCAGGCGTCGGTATTCCTCGAGCAGCCGCCGCGATCCCGCGCTGTCCAGGTGCAGGCCGAGCGTCGCGCAGCAATGCGTCAAGGCGGCCTCCGTGACCGACTCGAACGCTTCGTACCGCCCCATCAGGCTGCGCAGCCAGGTGTACTCGAGTTGCTTACTGCGCCACAGCCGGGACAGCGCCTCGCCGTGTCCCGGGAAGAGCTGCTCGCACCGGTCGACGACGGAGTGCACGTCGAAGAGAGTCCCGTAGGCGTCGAACACGACGGCCTGGATCCGCTCGTCCATGGCCGCTAAAGAGTGCCGCCCCGCAGGTTGGCCGGCACGGCCTCCGCGATCCGCTTGGGGTGTGGCAGGTCCAGGTTGCGCATGATCTCGACGAATTGCTCACGGCTTACGTTGGCCAGGCGCGGGTTGGTGAGCTTCTCCTCGCCGATGGTGCTGACCCAGCGTCCCCGGTAATCGTGGCCCGGATAGACCAGCGTGTCGTCGGGCAGGGTGAACAGCCGCATCGTAATACTGTCGTAGAGCGCTGCGGCATCGCCGAACTGGAAATCGGTGCGGCCGCAGCCGCCGATCAGCAACGTGTCACCGGTCAGCACGCGGTCGTGCCACAGGTAGCAGGTGCTCCCGGGTGTGTGCCCCGGCGTCGAGATGGCGCGGATCACCTGGTCACCGAACACGATCACATCGCCGTCTTCGAGCAACCGGTCGAAGCCCGAGGCCCCGCAATGCAGACTCACGACGGTCTGCGCGCCGGTCTGGGCCTTCAGCGCCCGCGCGCCAGTCACGTGGTCGGCGTGGACATGCGTCTCGAGGATATAGACCATCCGCAGCCGCAGCTCAGCGGTCAGAGCGAGGTCGCGGGCCGCCTGCTCGCGCACAGGATCGACGATCACAGCCTCGCCCCGCCCGGCGTCACCCAGCAGGTATGAGTAGGTCGAGGACTCGGGATCGTACAGCTGCCGGAAGATCATTGCGTTGTCCTATAGAGGCCGCTTCACTGTGACGGCGCCACGCACCTGGCCTGCGCGATAGCCCGTCGCGCGGTCGTTCGGGTACTCCACGCGCAGGCGCTGCTGGACGTCGGGAGGTATGGTTTCCGCCGTGCCGTGGCAGGTAAGACATAACGGCTGGACCGGGAGCGCCTTCATATAGCGATAGTATCGGCCGGAGGGCTCCTCCACGACTTCGGCCACCTCCAGGGTTTCAGCTTTCTCGCCGGCGGCGACGCGCCGGTCGAACTCCTCGAGTCCGCGTTGCTCCCAGGCATCGGGCGAGCCTAGCAGCGGGTTGCGGGTCTTGAGGCTCACCCGCGATACGCGCCATCCGGTCTCGCGGGACAATCGGCCGGCTAGCTCGGGCGCCATGTTCTTGCATACAGCCACCGCGCCCTCCGGGCCGCCCTTCGCAAGCTCGGCCCGCAGCTGCGCGCCGAGCTGCTGGATCAGCTGACCGGCTGTCTCGCGGCTCGCGGCCAACAGCGCGTCGGCGTCTTGCGCGGAGACGACCAAGGGCGAAAGCAAGAGCAGCGGGAGAGCCCTGATGATCCGGCGAGTCATGATGATGCGCTCCGAGTAAAGTGGGCTTAGCGTAGTCTAACCGGCGCGGCCTGGCCTAGCTGCGCGGCGGCGCCCATGCCGGTCGAAGGGTCATTGAAACGTTCCGCCAGGTCCCCAATGTAGAGCAGGCCCGACGTTATGGGCCGGAGAGGTCCCTATGCGCTTCGACAAGTTCACGACCAAGTTCCAGCAGGCTTTCGCCGATGCGCAGAGCCGGGCGGTGGGCGGCGACAACCCGTACATCGAGCCCCAGCATCTGCTGCTCGCGCTCCTCGATCAGGAGGATGGCGGCAGTGCCTCGATTCTGGCCAAGGCCGGCGTCAACGTGCCGGCGTTGCGCGATGCGCTGCGCACGAGCATCGGCCGCCTGCCCAAGGTGGAGGGGCATGGGGGCGAGGTCAACGTCTCCCGCGAGCTCACCAACCTGCTGAATCTCACCGACAAGGAAGCCCAGAAACGCGGCGACCAGTTCATCGCATCCGAGCTGTTCCTGCTGGCTTTGACGGCGGACAAAGGCGAAACCGGGCGTCTGCTCAAGCAGCATGGCGGCAATAGACAGCATCTCGAGCAGGCCATCGATGCGGTGCGCGGCGGCGAAACGGTTTCGAGCCCAGAGGCCGAAGGCCAGCGCGAGGCGCTCGCCAAGTACACGCTCGATCTCACCGAGCGCGCCCGCCAGGGCAAGCTGGACCCCGTGATCGGCCGCGATGACGAGATCCGCCGCACGGTTCAGATCCTGCAGCGCCGGACCAAGAACAATCCAGTGCTGATCGGAGAGCCGGGCGTGGGCAAGACCGCCATCGTCGAGGGGCTCGCGCAGCGCATCGTCAATGGAGAGGTCCCCGATACCCTGAAAGACAAGCGCCTGCTGGTGCTCGACATCGCACTGTTGCTCGCTGGTGCCAAGTACCGCGGCGAGTTCGAGGAGCGTCTCAAGGCGGTCCTGAAGGACATCGCGCAGGACGAGGGCCGCACCATCGTCTTCATCGACGAGATCCACACCATGGTGGGTGCGGGCAAGGCGGAAGGTGCGATCGACGCCGGGAACATGCTCAAGCCGGCCCTGGCGCGCGGCGAGCTGCACTGCATCGGTGCCACCACGCTCGACGAATATCGCAAATACATCGAGAAGGACGCGGCGCTCGAGCGGCGCTTCCAGCGGGTGCTGGTGGACGAGCCCAGCGTCGAGGACACGATCGCGATACTGCGTGGGCTGCAGGAGAAATATGAGCTCCACCATGGTGTGGAGATCACGGACCCGGCAATCGTGGCCGCGGCCGAGCTGTCACACCGCTACATCACCGACCGGTTCCTCCCGGACAAGGCCATCGACTTGATCGACGAGGCCGCCGCGCGCATCAAGATGGAGATCGATTCCAAGCCGGAGGAGATGGACAAGCTCGAGCGTCGCCTGATTCAGCTGAAGATCGAGCGCGAGGCGGTGCGCAAAGAAAAGGACGAGGCGTCGCGCAAGCGTTTGGCGCTGATCGAAGAGGAGATCGCCAGGCTCGAGCGCGAGTACGCCGATCTCGAGGAGATCTGGAAGGCCGAGAAGGCGCAGGTTCAAGGGACACAGCACATCCTCGAAGAGCTGGACAAGCTCAAGGTCGAGATGGAAGCGGCCAAGCGGAAGGGCGACTGGCAGCGGGTGTCCGAGCTTCAGTACGGCAAGATCCCGCAGCTCGAGTCGCAACTGCGCAAAGCCGAGACCGCAGAGAAGGAGGAGCAAAAGCACAGGCTGGTGCGAACCCAGGTCGGCGCGGAGGAAATCGCCGAGGTGGTTTCGCGGGCCACCGGCATCCCGGTCTCGAAGATGCTGCAGGGCGAGCGCGAGAAGCTCCTGCACATGGAGGAGCAATTGCACCAGCGTGTGGTGGGGCAGGACGAGGCGGTGCGTCTGGTGTCGGACGCGATCCGTCGGTCGCGCGCAGGGCTCGCGGATCCCAACCGTCCCTACGGCTCGTTCCTGTTCCTTGGTCCGACCGGCGTGGGTAAGACGGAGCTGTGCAAGGCCCTGGCGGCATTCCTGTTCGACTCCGAGGATCACTTGATCCGCATCGACATGTCGGAGTTCATGGAAAAGCACTCGGTGGCGCGGCTGATCGGCGCGCCGCCCGGCTACGTCGGCTACGAAGAGGGCGGCTACCTCACGGAAGCGGTGCGGCGCAAACCCTATTCGGTGATCCTGCTCGACGAAGTCGAGAAGGCGCACGCAGACGTGTTCAACGTGTTGCTCCAGGTGCTCGATGATGGGCGCATGACCGACGGACAGGGGCGCACCGTCGATTTCAAGAATACGGTCATCGTGATGACCTCAAACCTCGGGTCGCAGATGATCCAGCAGATGGCCGGGAGCGACTATCAGGTGATCAAGCTCGCGGTCATGGCGGAGGTCAAGAATTACTTCCGCCCGGAGTTCATCAACCGCATCGACGAGGTGGTGGTGTTCCATGCGCTGGACGAGAAGAATATCAAGGCCATCGCCAAGATCCAGCTCGCACTTCTGGAGAAGCGCCTCGCCAGCCTGGACATGAAGCTCGAAGTGAGCGACGCCGTGCTGGCCGAACTGGCCAAGGTGGGATTCGATCCGCTGTACGGCGCCCGCCCCCTCAAGCGCGCCATCCAGTCGTCGATCGAGAATCCGCTGGCGAAGGAGATCCTCGAGGGACGGTTCGCCCCAAAGGACGTGATCTCAGTCGACTATGCCGCTGGACGCTTCACGTTCACCACCCAGGGGAAACGCGCCAAAGCGGCGTAGCTGGCGCGCCCTCGGTCTGCCGGTTCGCAACAGGCCGGAGCGCGGCCGCGGCGCTGGATGCGCGCTGGTCTTTGTCGGATAATCCACCGAATTTTCCTGGGGCGGTCACGCTGGCCTGTCGCCCCGGGCTCGACTTGACCGCGCGGAGACGATGCACCACGTCGCAGGGGTGGCCGATGAGGCGGCGCTGACCGAGATTAGTCTTGCCTCAGGGGCCGAGCGCGCTGCCGAGCCCCCGCTCGCCCGGCTTTACGGCCAGCCGGTTACCGAAATTCCGTCGGATCTGTTTATCCCACCCGACGCCCTGCGCATCATGCTGGAGGCGTTCGAGGGACCGCTCGATCTGCTTCTGTACTTGATACGCCGGGAAAATCTGAATGTCCTCGACATTCCCATGGCGCAGCTCACCGCGCAGTACATGGCGTACGTGGAGATCATGCGGGCGCAACAACTGGAGCTCGCGGCGGAGTACCTGTTGATGGCGGCGCTGCTGATCGAGATCAAGTCCCGCATGCTGCTGCCCCGCCCCCGGCTCGAAGCCGAGGAAGCTGATCCGCGGGCGGAGCTGGTCCGCCGCCTGCTGACGTACGAGCAGATGAAAAAGGCGGCGAAGAGCCTCGACGAGCTGCCGCAGCTGGGGCGGGATTTCAATGCGGCTTTCGCGTGGGCTGAGCCGGTCGTGGCGATCCGCCTTCCAGGTGTAGCCATCGACGATCTGCACAACGCGTGGCTGAGCCTCATCGCGCGTGCCAAAGCGGTGCGCCACCACACAGTGACGCGCGAGCAGCTCTCGGTACGGGAGCGGATGAGCTCGGTTCTGCGGCGCCTGCAGGGCCGCGGCTTCGTGGAGTTCACTCAGCTGTTCAATCCCATGCGCGGCGTCGCCGAGCTCGTCGTCACTTTCCTCGCCATTCTGGAGCTCGCACGCGAGAGTCTGATCCACGTCACCCAGCAAGGAAGCTTTTCTCCCATTTACGTCAAGGCTGGCGATGGATCAGGCACCTGAGGATCTCGCACACCTGAAGGTGGTCCTGGAGGCCGCGCTGCTGACCAGCCCCGAGCCGCTTCCGGTCGGCGAGCTGTGCAAGCTGTTCGATGCGCAGATCGGCGCCGATGTCGTTCGCCGTGTGCTGGAGGATCTCCAGGCCGACTGGCGTGGCCATGGCGTAGAGCTGGTGAAGGTGGCTAGCGGCTGGCGTTTCCAATCCCGCCCCGAGCTGCAGCCCTATCTGGATCGCCTCAATCCGCAGAAGCCACCGCGCTACTCGCGCGCGGTGCTCGAGACGCTGGCCATCATCGCCTACCGCCAGCCGGTCACGCGTGGGGATATCGAGGACATCCGCGGCGTGTCGGTTTCGAGCGGAGTACTGAAGGCTTTGGAAGCGCGCGGATGGATCGACGTCGTGGGTCACCGGGAGGCGCCAGGCCGGCCTGCCTTGTATTCAACGACGAAGGGCTTCCTGGACGACTTGAAGCTCCGCTCGCTCGATGAGCTGCCGCCGTTGGATGAATTGGGCTCCTTGCTGGACGGCGACGCCATGACTTCCTCCGCACAGCCGCAAGCCGCCTCACCGGATCAGGGCACCGACGCTGAGTGGTCGAGCCGCTAGATCTCACGATCGGCGAGCCCAAGCCGGTGCGCTCCGTATTGATCGTCAACCCGAAGGGCGGATCGGGCAAGACCACGGTCGCGACCAATCTCGCGGCTGGACTCGCGAGCCGCGCTCAGCCCGTGTACCTCTGGGATCTGGATCGGCAGCAGTCCGCGCTGACCTGGCTCGCCATGCGCCCGGCGCACGTGCCATTTATCCGGCGCCTAGATCACAAGGAAGTCGATGACGACATCAAGCTCGGCAAGGGGAGCTGGCTGGTGATCGACTCCGCCGCAGGGATTCACGGCAAGAACCTCTCACACGCACTGCGCGTGGCGCACAAGGTTTTGGTGCCGATTCAGCCATCGATGTTCGACCTGGCCGCGTCGGCCGCTTTTCTCCAGGTGCTCCGTCACGAGAAAGCGGTGCGGAAAAACCGGGTGTCCGTCGGCGTGCTTGGCGTGCGAGTGGATGCGAGGACCAAGGCGGCGGCGACTCTAGAGGCTTTTCTCGAGCAGTTCGAGCTGCCCGTTCTCACCTACCTGCGCGACAGCCAGATCTACCCCAATGCCGCTTTCAACGGGCTCAGTGTCTTCGATCTGCCGCCCAGCCTGGGCGAACGGGACCTCGAGGAATGGACGCCCGTACTCGAATGGGTGACCACTGAGTGAGGCGGCGAACTGACCCAATACCCGCCGTGACACTTCCTTGACGTGCCATCGCGGGCGCCACTATAATCCCGCCTCTTGAAATCGGGCGCGGGGTGGAGCAGTCTGGCAGCTCGTCGGGCTCATAACCCGAAGGTCGTAGGTTCAAATCCTGCCCCCGCAACCACCGCTCTTTAAAAATCTAGCAGCCGATAGGTGTGGGCACTTTGATGGGTGCCTCATTCTGGTTCATGTGCGTCCGGCGCGAGCCGGCAGCACCACGATCAGAGCGGGGCGCAGGAATTGAAGTGCTCGCACGGTATTTGAGAGGTTTGGCCCCGGGCTGGCAACGGCACGGGGTCGGGACCGAATAGATTTCTTTGCGAGTTTTGAAGGATTGAACTGAAGAGTTTGATCCTGGCTCAGATTGAACGCTGGCGGCATGCCTTACACATGCAAGTCGAACGGCAGCACGGGGGCAACCCTGGTGGCGAGTGGCGAACGGGTGAGTAATACATCGGAACGTGTCCTGTTG
>DATJZQ010000030.1:0-4191 GCA_035499005.1 Burkholderiales bacterium
GCTGGAATCTGGCGCGACCGGAGAAGAGTCTAGGCGGCGAGGACTTACCGATCGATTACCGATCGACTACCGATCAGCCGGCCACCTGCTGCATCGCCTGCGCGAAAATACGAAAAGCCACTACACTAGCAACTTCCGCTCGGGCCGCAACGTGCCCGACGATCGTCGTTATCAGGAGGAAGACATGCTGCTCGACGTGCGCACTTACACTTGCAGGCCTGGAACCATCAAGAAGCATCTGGCGCTCTACGAGCGTCTCGGCAAAGGACCACAGACCCGTCACCTCGGTCAGCCTTTCGCCTATCTGCTGACCGAAACCGGCAATGTCAATCAGTTCATCCACATCTGGGCGTACGAGGACGCAGCAGACCGCGCTCGCCGCCGCGCCGCCATGCAGGCCGACCCGGAATGGATCGCCTACACCGAGGAGAGCGCCAAGCTCGGCGCGCTGGAACGTCAGGAGAACCGCCTGATGACGCCAGCGTCGTTCTTCCCTCTCAAGCGCTAAGCAACGTTGCCGAACATCGACACGAAGGGCTTGTGCCGTGCACGTCGAACAGATCTGGACTGCGAACAACTATCGCAACTTCAACTACCTGATCGCTTGCGGGGAGACCGGCGACGCCCTGGCTGTCGACCCGCTGGATCATGAGAAATGCCTCGCTGCAGCGAAGAAACGCGGCTGGCAGATCACACAGATCGTGAACACGCACGAGCACGGCGATCACACCGGCGGGAACCGTGCCATGGTCGCGGCCACTGGCGCCAAGCTGCTCGCGCACAAGAACGCCGGCTCGCGTATTCCGGGTATCGATCGGGCGCTCGGCGCTGGTGACATCATCAAAATCGGCAAGAGCGTCGAGCTCGAGGCGCTGGACACCCCGGGACATACCATGAGTCACGTGTGCCTGCTCTCACACACCGACACGCCGGCGCTGTTCTGCGGAGACACTCTGTTCAATGCGGGCGCCGGGAACTGCCACAACGGCGGCCACCCGAGCGAGCTGTATCAGACCTTCGCGGGTCAGCTGGCCAAGCTGCCGGACAAGACGCTGGTGTACCCCGGCCACGACTACATCGCGAACAATCTTGGCTTTACGCTCGACCGGGAGCCCGACAACAAGAAGGCGCAGCAGATGCTCCCGCAGATGCGCGACCAGGACCCCAGCCGCGCGTTGGTGACAACGCTCGCCCTCGAGAAGGAAATCAATACTTTCTTTCGCTTGCACAGTTCCACCGTCATTGCGCGGCTGCGCGAGGCGTTTCCCGACCTGCCCGACGACCCGGACGCGAAGACGGTGTTCCTCAAGCTGCGCGAGCTGCGCAATCGCTGGTAGTGATCACCTCAAAATCTCACACGGATAACGAATGAACATTTCCATGTATCACGCAAGCGCGCCGCGCTTCGTCAACATTCTGAAGAACCTGTCGGCCATTCTCGACAAGGCGCAGGCATACGCCGATGCCAAGAAGATCGATCCCACTGTCCTGACCAGCTCCCGGCTTTACCCGGACATGTTCACCCTGGCGCGCCAGGTGCAGACGGCGTGCGACACGGCAAAAGGCGCGGTCGCCCGTCTGGCCGGCATCGAGATCCCGAAGTACGAGGACACCGAGCAGACTCTCACTGAGCTCAAGGCGCGGATCGCCAAGACCATCGATTTCATCGGCACGGTCAAGGCCGCTCAAATCGACGGCTCCGAAGACAAGTCGATCGTCCTCAAGATTCGCGGCCAGGACGTGAACTACAGCGGGATGCAGTATCTGCTCGGCTTCGCTCATCCCAACTTCTATTTCCACGTGACCACGGCCTACGACATCCTGCGTCACAGCGGCGTGGAGATCGGCAAGCGCGACTACATCGGGAATCCTTGAGTTCGCTCACTCCGCTCGCAGCGCCTCCACCGGATCGAGGCGCGCGGCGCGGCCCGCGGGTGCAACGCCGGCGGCGAGGCCCACCGAGACTGCGATCAGCTCGGCCAGCAACGCGTAGATCCAAGGGGTGCTGACCGGCAGCGCTGGAAACAGCGCGTGCAGGAGCTGCGCAGACGCATAGCCGAGTGCGAGGCCGGACAATCCACCCGCCGCGGCGAGGAGCATCGCTTCCGCCAGAAACAGCGTAAGCACCTGCCGGCGAGGTGCGCCCAGCGCACGCAGCAACCCGATCTCGACGGTCCGTTCCGCCACTGCGATCGTCATGATGGTGAGGATGCCTACGCCGCCCACCACCAGTGAGATCCCGCCCAGCGCCCCCACGGCGAAGGTCAACACCTGCAGCACGGAGGTGAGCGTGTCGAGCATCTTTTTCTGCGGCGTGATGGTGAAGTCTTCGCGCCCGTGCCGCGAGATCAAGAGCTCGCGCACCCGTTCGACCAGCTTGTCCACGTCGGCCTGCGGATCGTGGACGACGTGTATCTCCATCAAGCCGTCGCGGTTGAACAGCTCCAGCGCCCGGCCCGAGGGAATGTAGACCGTGTCGTCGAAATCCCATCCGAGCACATTGCCCTTCGATTTGATCACCCCGATCACGCGATAGCGATAGCCGCCGATCTCGATGCGGCTGCCGAGCGGGTTGGCGGCGCCGAACAGCTCCTGCTGCACTTTCGGTCCGAGCACTGCAAACGCCCGCGCCTGGGTCGCTTCTTCGTGCGGGAGCCACTGTCCGAGCGCGAGCTCCATCTTGAACGCATCGAGGAAGTCGGGGCCCGAGCCGAATACGGTGACGCGCCGCGCGCGGCCCTGTGCGCTCACCTCCGCGTTGCCGACCACTCCGCCATTCGTGAGCAGGATCTGCGGCACCCGGCGCAGCGCTTCGGCATCCTCGAGGCTGAGCGGCCGCACCGAACCGAACACGCCGATCGACATCCCTTGAGTTGTCACCCTGCCGGGATTGATGTTGATGAAGTTGGTCCCGAATTGAGTGAACTCCGAGGTGACGAACTGCTGCAGGCCGGCGCCGATGGACGTGAGCAGAATGACCGCCGCGATGCCCACGCAGATTCCCAGGGCTGTCAGCGCGCTGCGCAGCCGATGCGCGGCAAGCGAGGTGAAAACGAAGCGTAGGAAATCCGCCGCGACCATCTAGCGAACCTAACGTCCGGAAAGCGCCAGCACCGGATCGAGCCCGGCCGCGCGCCGCGCCGGCATGACGCTGAAAGCGATGCCCGTGGCCACCGCCGTGACCACCGCAGCGACCGCTGCCCACGCCGGTGTCGCCGCGGGCAGAACCGGGTACAAGCGCACGATCACGAGGTTCCCGGCGAACCCCAGCACCACGCCGAGCGCTGCGCCGATCGACGACAGCAGGACGGCCTCGCCGAAGAACAGCAAGCGGATCTGACGTGGAGCCGCGCCGACGGCTTTGAGCAAACCGATCTCGCGCGTACGCTGCGATACCGCGATCAGCATCACGTTCATGATCAGGATACCGGCCACGCCCAGACTGACGGCGGCGATGCCGCCGACGGCGAGCGTGAGCGCGGTGAGGACGCGGTCGAAAGTAGCGAGAACGGCGTCCTGCGTCACCACCGTCACGTCCAGTTCGCCTTGATGGCGGTCTCGAATGATCCGGATAATGTCGCGCTTGGCCGCGTCCAGCTCATCGCGGCTGCGCGCCTCGATGAGGACGCGCAACAGCGTGTTGATGTTGTACAGGGCTTGGGCCGACGCGACCGGGACTACCACCATCTCGTCGGTGTTGAATCCCATGTGCTGGCCTTGAGTCGCCAGCACCCCGATCACGCGGAAGCGGCGGTCCCCGATCCGCACGAACTGCCCGAGCGCGGGAGCGGCCCCGAACAGCTCGTCGCGCACCGTTGCGCCGATCACGCACACGGGGCTCGGGGCGTGCGGGTCGCCCGGCGGCAGAAACGCACCCTGCGCCATCTGCATGTTGCGAATCGCTTCCCACTCCGCCGTGGTGCCGATGACTGGCGCCTCCCGGCTGCGCCCGCCGAAGGAAACCAACGCCGAGCCCACTGCGAGCGGGGCCACGCGCCGCACGGCATGGCTGCGTGTCAACGCGAGCGCATCGTCCAGCGTAAGATCGCGCGGCGTCTGTCCCAGAAACATTCCCGGCCCGGTACCGGCGGTCTCGCTGCGGCCAGGGAACACGATGACCAGGTTGGTGCCGAGCGCGCTGAACTGGTCCACGACATATCGACGCGCCCCCTCCCCGAGGGCGGTGAAGAT
>DATJZQ010000031.1:0-2541 GCA_035499005.1 Burkholderiales bacterium
ATCGTGCTGATCCCGCTCTCGGCGATCTTCTTCAAGACGTTCACCCTGACCTGGAGCGCGTTCTGGACCACCGTCACCGCCCCGCGCGTGCTGGCGTCACTGCGCCTGTCGTTCGGCGCCGCGCTCGTCGCAGCGCTGATCAATGGGGTGTTCGGTCTGCTCGTGGCGTGGGTGTTGGTGCGCTATCGGTTTGCCGGCCGCCGCGTCATCGACGCGCTGGTCGACCTTCCGTTCGCGCTGCCGACAGCCGTTGCCGGGATCGCGCTGACAGCCGTCTATGCCGGAAACGGTTGGATCGGCGCTTTGCTGGAGCCGCTCGGCATCAAGGTCGCGTTCACCCCACTCGGGGTGCTGGTGGCGCTCACGTTCATCGGGCTGCCCTTCGTCGTGCGTACGTTGCAGCCGGTGCTCGAAGACTTGGAGCCCGAGCTCGAGGAGGCCGCCGCCACGCTTGGCGCCAATCGATGGCAGACATTCGCTCGTGTGATGTTTCCGGCGCTCTGGCCGGCGCTGCTCACCGGGTTCACGCTGGCGGTCGCGCGAGCGGTCGGCGAGTACGGCTCGGTCATCTTCATCGCCGGGAACGTTCCCATGGTGTCCGAGATCACGCCGCTGCTGATCATCACGAAGCTCGAGCAGTACGACTACGCGGGCGCGACCGCGATCGCGGTGGTCATGCTGATCATGTCGTTTGCATTGCTGCTGCTGATCAACGTCCTGCAGCGGTGGAGCGCACACCGGCTGGCAGGGGTTTGACCGATGAACGACGCCGCCGCCGTCCTCGCCCCCGTCTACACCCGCCCCAGCACAACGGCAGAGCGCGCGCCGGTTCGCTGGTTGCTGATCGGCATCGCGCTGGCGTTTCTCGGCCTGTTCCTCCTCGTACCCCTGGCGGCGGTGTTCACCGAAGCGCTGCGCAAGGGAGCGCAGGCTTATGTCGCCGCCTTGACCGAGCCGGATGCGCTTGCGGCGATCGAGCTCACGTTGCTAGTGGCTGCGATCGCGGTGCCGGCCAATCTGATCTTCGGCGTGGCCGCCTCCTGGGCCATCGCGAAGTTCGACTTCAAGGGGAAAAGCCTGCTCACCACGCTCATCGACTTGCCGTTCGCCGTTTCGCCGGTGGTATCCGGGTTGATTTACGTGTTGCTGTTCGGCCTCCAGGGCTGGGTGGGGCCCTGGCTGCAGGCGCACGACATCAAGATCATCTTCGCCGTGCCCGGCATCGTGCTGGCCACGATCTTCGTCACCTTCCCTTTCGTGGCGCGCGAGCTGATCCCTCTGATGCAGGCTCAGGGGGCGGAAGAAGAAGAGGCCGCACGCGTGCTCGGCGCTTCCGGTTGGCAGTTGTTTTGGCGCGTGACGCTCCCGAACATCAAATGGGGTTTGCTCTACGGCGTGATCCTGAGCAACGCACGCGCGATGGGCGAGTTCGGCGCAGTATCGGTCGTCTCGGGCCACGTGCGGGGGTTGACCAACACGATGCCGCTGCATGTGGAGATCCTGTACAACGAGTACCACTTTGCGGCCGCCTTCGCCGTCGCGTCGTTGCTCGCCTTGCTTGCGCTCGCCACGCTCGCACTGAAGAGCGCGGTCGAATGGAAGGTGAGACGGGAACAAGCACGGGCCTTGGGCGAAGCGGAAAGCTGGGGTGCAGCATGAGCATCGAAGTGCGAGAGATCGCGAAGCGGTTCGGCGCCTTTACGGCGCTCGACCGCGTCAGTCTGCAGTTTAGTTCTGGAGAGCTGGTGGCGCTGCTCGGCCCGTCGGGCTGCGGCAAGACGACGTTGCTTCGCGTCATCGCCGGGCTGGAGCTCCCCGACTCCGGCAGCGTCCTGTTGCACGGCGAGGACGCGTCCGCGCGCGATGTTCGAGAGCGCCACGTAGGGTTTGTCTTTCAGCACTATGCGCTGTTCCGCCACATGACGGTATTCGAAAACGTGGCGTTCGGCCTCAAGGTAAAGCCGCGCCCGATCCGCCCCGGCGCGGATCAGATCCGACGCAAGGTCCGTCAATTACTGGAGCTGGTCCAGCTGGACTTCTTGTCCGATCGTTATCCGCATCAGCTCTCGGGCGGCCAGCGCCAACGGATCGCGCTGGCACGTGCGCTCGCAGTGGAACCCAAGGTGCTGCTGCTGGACGAACCCTTCGGCGCGCTCGACGCCAAGGTCCGGAAGGAGCTGCGCCGCTGGCTGCGGCGCCTGCACGACGAGCTCCACGTCACCAGCATCTTCGTCACCCACGACCAGGAGGAGGCGCTGGAGGTCGCGGACCGGGTCGTGCTGATGAACAAAGGGCGCGTGGAGCAGGTGGGCACGCCCGAGCAGGTGTACGAGCACCCCGCCACCCCGTTCGTCTCCGGCTTTCTGGGTACGGTCAACGTGTTTCACGGCCGCGCCAACGCCGGGTGCCTGGATCTGGGGCAGGTCACCCTGGAGGCGCCCGAGCATCGCGACGCCCAAGATCAGCCCGCTACGGTGTATGCGCGGCCCCACGAGATCGAGATCGAGCGCTTCTCGCCTGGGCAGGAAGGCATACCCGTGG
>DATJZQ010000032.1:0-11287 GCA_035499005.1 Burkholderiales bacterium
CCCGCGATGCGATGGTGGGGATCGCCAGGGCAACGGCACCCCGCCAGGAAGGTCACGCATGAACGGCGTTCACGACATGGGCGGTATGCAGGACATGGGGCCGATACAGCGCGAAAAAGCCGAGCCCGTATTTCACGCCCCGTGGGAGAGGCGCGTATTCGCGCTCATGAGTGTGGTGGACGTGAATGGGCCGCTGTGGAGGTTCCAGATTGAGTCGATCCCGCCGGCCGACTACCTGCGCATGAGCTACTACGAGAAGTGGCTGGCGGCGCTCGGGCCGCTCCTGACGCACGCCGGCATGGCGACGGCAGATGAAGTCGAGAGCGGCAGGGCCAACGGGCCGGGCAAGGGTACCTGGCATGTGGTCAGCGTCGCGGAGGTGGCTACCTGGACCGCTCCGGCATCCGCTGCGGATAAAAAGCCGAGCGCGCCGGCCCGGTTCCACAAGGGGCAGCGCGTGCGCGCACGAAACATGAACCCGGTCGGCCACACGCGGTTGCCGCGCTACGCGCGGGGAAAAGTCGGCACGGTCGAGCGCGATCGCGGTGTCGATGTGTTTCCGGATGCCGCGGCGCAGGGTCTGGGTGAGAAGCCGCAGCGCTTTTACTCGGTGCGCTTTACGGCACGTGAGTTGTGGGGCGGGCAGGGGAGCCCCCACGATGCCGTCTACATCGATACGTGGGAGGACTATCTTGAGCCCGCCTGAGGCGGCTGCGAAGTCCGCCGACTCGGCGGCGTTGCTGCACCTGTCGCGCGATGCCGGCGGTCCGATTTTCGCTGAGCCCTGGCAGGCACTCGCATTCGCGCTCGCCGTGCAACTCTGCGCCGAGGGGCATTTCACCCGGGGGGAATGGGCGGCGGCGCTCGGTGAGGAGCTGAGACTCGACGCACAGCGGGGCGAGCGGGATGACGGCTCGCGCTATTACCAGTGTTGGCTCGCAGCGCTCGAGCGCCTCGTCATCGACAAGGGCCTCTCAGATCAGGCGACCCTGCTGGCGCGCAAAGAAGCCTGGGCCGACGCTTATCGGCACACCCCGCACGGTGAGCCGGTTGAACTCGAGGACCACGCCTGAAGTTGCCGACGGTTGCTGCGCCCGGGCGGCGTCCTCGTTTACCCCTGGTCCTGCATGGCGCCAAGCACGGGCTGAGCGTCACCGTGGGGAATCTCCGACGAACTGCCCAGATCGGGATCGGGGCGCGAACGGCAAGACCGACGAGCAGGCACTGATGAGAAACTGCCTGAAGAAGATGCAGGCCAGCAACGCGCCTGCGCAAGACATCAAGGACTACTGCCAGAAGAAGGTCAAGAGCGAGGAAGGGGGCTGATCACGCTCCCGCCACCGGCACGGCGGGTGTATCCCGCCGTGTTGGATCGGCGCTCTGCTGTATGGAATTGGTAAGCTGCGCCACCCGCCAATCGCAGTTTAAGATCCGAGGCGCATGGCTGACTCTGCCACCGCTCGACCGCTCTATCGCCCGTACCGCTGGGCTTCCGCGGACTTTCAGCTCGGTCTTCGTCCCATCACGCCTGAGAGTTGGATTCTGATCGGTGCGGACCATGCCGAGATCATGCGGCAGAAGCGCGACCGCCTGAACCGGTTCCGACCGTACTACTACCGCACGCTGACGGAATCGTTGCCAGCGCAACGGGAATTGCGAGATAGAGTTACGACACACCTGGTAACCGACCATCCGGAGTCATTCCAAAGGCTGGGCTCGCTCGTCCGCTCGGTCGTTACGGGCCAGACCCTCGACCTGGATGACGATTCCGTCGAGCCGTTGCTGCAATTGAGCTACATGATCGAGGAGGACTTCATGCTGCTCGATGAGGACGGCGGAATTCCGCGGATCACGGCCGCCGCGAATGCATATTCAAGTTCCGGTCGCCTGGTGGCGTCCGTCGGCCATGACATGGCGTGGACGCATGCGCTCGTACCTCAATTGACACAAAAGCTGGGTACCAGGATCAACCGTGTAATCGGCAGCGTTCATGCCGCCACGCCTTGCGAGCGCTTCAACTGGCAACTGACTCCGATGGCCAGCGTTTTCTTCCCGCACAGTGACCCTCACGCCGCGAACGCGGCAGCCATGCAGCACATCAGCGCCGAATTGCGGCGCGACCCTGCCCGCGCTGGTGAGCTGCTGTGGATCCGAGTTGAGCGTCAGACGCTCAGTCGGCTCCCGGATTCGAACGCAACGGCGTTCAGCCTGCATACCTATAGTGATCCTTTGTCGAGTATCCGATCGGACCTGGAAAGTCTGCGGGCGATTCGCGCGCTGCTCACCGACTACACCGAGGAGCGCTGGAAGTACTCCGAGATGGACATGGTACGTGAGCCGCTCATGCTCTGGCTGAAAGCAGCAGCGAGTGCTCCCGGCTAGCCTGTGTAGTGCAGTCGATCAGCCCATTGGGCTCGTGGACTCCCGCGATCGGCAGGTCTAGCGGCGAGCTCGGTAGCCCGGACCGCGCAACACCCGGCTGGGAAGGCGCAGCGTTTCGCGTCCGTCCGCGATCACTGGAACACCGTTGACGAGCACGAAACGCATGCCGACCGACAGCTGGTTCGGCTCGGCATAGGTCGCGCGATCAGCGATTTCCTGTGCATCGAAGACCACGATATCCGCCGCGAGCCCAACCTTCAGCACGCCTCTGTCGCTGAGGTGCAGGCGCGCCGCCGGCAGCGCGCTGAATTTGCGGATTGCCTCCTCGAGCGACAGCTCGTGCCTCTCGCGCACGTATAGCCGCAAAATGCGTGGAAACGTTCCGTAGGCGCGCGGATGCGGGTGCTCGAGACCCAATGCCCCTTGCGGAGAGGTTCCGGCGCTGTCGTTGCAGATCGCGACCCATGGAGCGCGCAGCGCGACTACGACGTCCTGCTCCTGCATGCCGAACGCGGCGACCTGCGTCTGAGCTTCGTCCTCGACCAGGATATCGAGCAGCGTTTCGATCGGCTCACGGCCCCGCGCCCGCGCGATGGCCTCGATCGACTGCCCTTGCAGCGGACGCAGCTCCGCGCGACCGACGCTCGAGACCAGGATGTCGGCGGGCCCTGCGACCGCGAGCCACTCGTTGTCCCAGCCTTCGCGCTTGGTCTCCATCTCGCGGCGAATGCGCGCCCGTATCGTCGGGTCCTTGAGCCGTTCGATGAGCCTCGTCGTGCCGCCGTCATGGGCCCAGGGCGGTACGAAGGCGCTCATGTCGTTGCCCCAGGCGGTGTAGGCGTGCAGGTCCGACATGACGTCGAGGCCCGCGGCTCGCGCCGCCTCAATCTTGGCGACGACCTCGGGCATGCGACCCCACATCTTTGGTCCGGCGACCTCCAGATGCCAGATTTCGACAGAAATCGGCGCCTGCCGAGCGATGCGGAACGTCTCATCCAACGCCGGCATGATGTCCTCTTCGTACGAGCGCATGTGCGTCGCGTAGATCCCGCCGAAGTGTGCGGCTTCGCGCGCGAGTGCAATCAGCTCCTCCGTACTCGCGTAGGGGGCCGGAGGATACTCGAGCGCGCTCGACAACCCCATGGCTCCGTCCTCCATTGCCTGGCGCAGCAGCGCGCGCATACGCGCGAGCTCTGCATCGGTCGCAGGGCGGTCGGTGAAACCGACTACCATCTCCCGCAGGCGGGTTGCGCCCACGTAACTCGCGAAGTTGATCGCGATCCCCTGACGCTCGAGCCGGGCGAAGTAGTCGGCGAAGCGCCGCCAATCGGGTTGGATACCGTAACGCGCGAGCCGCTCCGCGTAGCTGGCACGGCCGCGCTCGTCGAGCGGCGCGACCGATTCGCCCTCGCCGGTAATCTCCGTGGTGATCCCTTGAAAGAGCTTCGAGGGTACATGCGGGTTGACCAGCAGCGTCAGCTCTGACTGACCCAGCATGTCGATGAAGCCAGGTGCCACGACGAGCCCGCGCGCTTCAATTCGTCGTCCGGCTGACATACGTGCAAGCGAACCGATCGCCGCGATTCGCCCCGCGCGAATGCCCACGTCCGCCTGGAACCAAGGCGTGCCGGTGCCGTCGATTACCCGGCCGTGCTCGATCACGGTGTCGAAGACCGGCGTGCCGGACAGCGCCCGCGATGCCCCCGCTGCGAGCAATGCGATCGCGCACGGGGCGATCCAGCCGCGCGCCCTGGCGCCGTCGGAGCGAGACGGTATCTTTGGCGCACGCATCGGATGCAAAGGTGCCTATTTGGTGATGCCGTTGTCGGTCAGGAACACCGCAACCTGTGCGACGCTCGGCGTAACGCCATCGAAGGGAACACCGTCCCAGCCCGATCTCTGGGCGGAGAGTGGATCATCGACCACCCTGGATTCGAGCCCAAATTCCATGGTAGCGCGGGTTTTCTGGTCGTATCGAGGCCAACGCGGCAGGCCGGCGTGATTGGGATCACCGGTGCGCGCGAAGTGGATCCATGCCTGCTGCATTTGCCGCATCAGCAGCTCGCGATTCGGCCCGCGACCAATGAAATCGATGGCATCAAGCTCATCGATCGACCCGAAGACGAACGGTAGCTCCATCGAATGCGCCGACTCGTAGCGCGCGACCGGAGATGTCGATCGGTAGGTGAACAGGTACATATACGTTGGCTGGCGAACGCTGATCGCTTCCGCCATGCGGATCGAGGTCATGCGGAACAGCAGGTCGGTCTCCAGGTGAATGACCGCGTCGCCGTAATTCGAATCCGCCCGCAGATAGGTGTCGATGAGTGCACGCGCACGCGACCCTACGATCGCCGCGACCTGCGCTTGCAACAGGTCCGGCGGCTTCGACTCGAGCGGCAGCTCCTCGATCGTCGACCAGTAGCGAATTTCATCCAGATTCGTGCCGAGGAGCACGGGGACGGTGGCGCCGCGCCCCTCCCGTAGCATTTTCATTGCGGGCTCCGGGATCACGGCGCCATCCCAGGTAGGACCGAATGAGGAATCGCCGAACACCGTGTCGAACAGCCGTTCCTCGGCGCTTCGCAGCTGCACCATGCTGAGCTTGTGCAAATCGTCAATGCCGCGCGCGTCGGCGACCTTGAGAAACTGCCGCGCAAGCCGGCGGGCCGTCGGCAAATCATGGCCGACGCGGGCGGCGGAGTTACTCTCGAGGATCGCCCGGTGAAAGAGCCCGCGGGCCTCCGGGATCGCGAGCAGAATGCCGACGCCGGTCGCACCGACGGATTCACCGAAGATCGTGACATTGGATGGGTCGCCGCCGAAGCGAGCGATGTTCTTCTGCACCCAACGCAGCGCAGCGATCTGGTCACGGATGCCGTTGTTGCCGCTGCCGGCGTAGTCCGGTCCGGCAATTTCCGATAGCTCCAAGAACCCGAAAGGGCCAAGCCGGTATTGCAATGACACGACCACGAGATCCCCGCGCTCGGCGAGCGCCGCCCCGTCGTATCCTGTATTGCGCGCGCTTCCCTCGATAAACGCACCGCCATGAATGAAAACCATGACGGGGCGCTTCTTGGTATCGGCCGCGGGCGTCCAGACGTTTACCGCGAGGCAATCCTCCGACTGTACGGAGTTGTTGTTCTCGGTGGGATCGATGCTTACCAGCTGAGGACAGGCCGGCGCGAAATCCAGGGCTGGGCGGACCTCCCTCCAGGGTTTGGGCTCGACGGGCGGACGAAACCGCAGCGAGCCGACGGGAGGTTCCGCGAATCTGATGCCGCGGAACACCCGCACGCCGCGCTGCGAATCACCGCGTACGGGACCTGAGGTGGTAACGACGACCACACCACCCGCGCCGGTCGAAGTTACCGCGAGACTCGAAGGGCATGGGGCCAGGGCCCCGACCAGAATGGCGGCCAGCACCCGCATTGGGAGTCCGGTCGTACGAGGATGCGGGCGGTCGGTGGTCACGGTCGATTCACCCGTACTCAGCGAAAGTAAAGCATCCGCGGGGTGCGAGTCCGCCGGGATGCCTGCCCGAGTGACTCCCAAGTCAGATCGCTTCTAAGTCTTTGATTTAATGGTGCCGGGAATAGGCCACGTAGCCACCTGTTTACGGGTCCGAAACGCTTTTACGGGCCCCAAAACGCCGGCTAACAAGGCGGCGCAGTATACCGCCGCCCAACCGGACGTGTTCCAGCGACCGCTCGCAGTCCGGCCAGCCCCTCCCGCATCGAGCTGCGCCACGCTTGCTTAAAACGGCTGTGCTGTGCAGGCCGGGCGCTTGCGGTGACGCAACCGATAGGAGCGTTGCCGTGTATGACCAACAGCGCTGCACCCAACACCAACAGCGCAGTCGTGATCGCGATGAGGCAGCATCACTGGTCAGCCGCCGTTGTCGCAGAACATGGCGGCCCGCGCTCATCACCCCTGCGCGGGGCGATCTGCGAGCGCGTAGCTCACAGCGCACCTCCAACCTGCTCGATCAGAACGCATAGGACGGCGAGAATCATCGTCGCGCCGATCACGAGCCGGTGTGGATGTTGAAGAGTTCCGGCACTTCGCGATTCAGTCTCGTGCCTGGCCTTGCGTTGACGGGCTTGCGATCTTTTTTCCATACAGCGCGAACCACGCAATGCCGTAGAAGGCAAAAAGCGCTGCAATCCCGGCGCGCCAGCCGTGGAGCCACCACAAGGCGATTACTGCAAGGAGCGCGTAGGGCCAAATTCGGCGGCTTAGCCAGGAAATGGTAGTCACGCTGATCGTGATACCGCAGGTGCTACCGTCTCTCTTCTGCTCGACCCCTAGCATGCAACGCTGAATGCCGAGCTGGGGCCCGAAGTAGGGCCCCAGCCGGTCATCCCCCTATTCCATCTTGAGCGCTCTTATACGACGGCGTTCTTCATGCAGCGATTAAGACAGAAGATGGACTACGTGTCTAGATCGACTACACATGTAGATGGACTACGCGACTAGAGTAATGGAGGCAGTACAACTGACGCGTCTGTCGCTGCTGAATGACCTCGCTGTTGTGCTGCGCCCGATGGTCCGGAGCGCCCAATTACTCCGGCTGACCGGCCACCGGCCACGAGAGGACAAGAGCGGCCGGTAAGGCCGCTATCGCGGGGCACTCGGTTAGTCGTATGCCGCGCGGCTCCCGGGCCCGAGGGTAAGCGACGGTGCCTGGGCTAGGCTTTGCACGGACGACGGAGCCTTCGTAAGCTATTGATCTCCGAAGCTAGACTTGCCATGAGACGAGACAATGCGACATGGACGAGAGAACTTCCGGACCATGATCGAATATGCGACGACCGCATTCCGGACGATGGAGCAGGAAGCCCCTCCCAGCCTGCCCATGGCACTCTACGGCCTCGCCGCAGTTTCCTCGCCGCCGACCGTGAGCGAACTGGCAGTAATTACGGGGTTGACCCTTAAAAATACCTCGCGGGTCGTCAAGGAGCTCCGCAAGCGGGGGTGGATCGAGTTGCGGGGGAACCCCCTGGACGAGCGCGTCAAGCTCGTGAAGCTTACCGCGGACGGCGCCGAGGTGGTCCGGCTTGTCAACGCAGCGACCGTCGATATGGCCCGCAGGATCGTCGCGAACGAGGAGGGGAAGGGCGCCAAGGACGACAAAAGGCGGTCCAAGCTTGTGACCAGCCGTACGCGCTCGAAGGCGCTCATGGGTCGTTTAATCAAGTTCACGCGAGCACCAGCGCAGCGCCGTACGAAGCCGATCTCCACGCGCTGACCCGGACCCCCCTACGCGCTCAGCCAGAGCGCATGGCTTCCCGGTTCGAGCACTTGGCGGCACCTGAATTTCGAGCGGTCACCCTGCGACTGCCAGGTGCGTCGCTCTCTGCGCCTCAGTGGCTTGTCTGCTGCTCGGTGAGCATCCCAGCGGTACGGCCGATGTGCTCCAATTCCGCGCGAGTTGGTACCCAGTTCAGGACTTTGCCGCCGCAGCTGATGGTGATCTCATAGTTCACGTGGGTCGCGGTGCCCACGGCTGGGAGGACTTCCACGTCCACCACCTGCCCGCGCAGTGTCATCGGGAACTTCAGGGGCCGCGCGCCGATGAACCGGGTACGCGGTCGGCGCGTCGCCGGTCTGGTCTTCCTGCGCCGCCGCTTCGAGCCTTCGACCTGATGGCCAGTCTTCGTCACTAGCAACCCTCTACGAGCCGCGCGTCGGTCACTCCTCGCGGTCTAGCGACCGGTAGCGCGCGGCCCGTCGAATCTCCCAGGAGCATACGTGAGCAGCACCGCTTCCGCACCTGATTACGTCTTTTATAATCATGGAGTTATTAGATTGGTGCCGGGAATAGGACTCGAACCTACGACCCGCGCATTACGAATGCGCTGCTCTACCAACTGAGCTATCCCGGCCCCGTGCGAAGGCCGCGGATTCTACATTTTTTTTCGCAGGCGGATCACGAGATCGATGCCCGCCACCTCGGTACCCGGCGGGGGCGCCGGCAGGCGGCTAAACTCGACCGCGGGTACCGGCAGGTCGATCAGGGCTCCGGTGCTCAGGTCGTGAAAGTGGTAGTGCGGGTCGACGTTCGAATCGAACCACGCCCGCGAGCCGTCGACGGACAGCTGGCGGATGAGCCCGTGTGCGGCAAACAGGTTGAGCGTGTTGTAGACCGTCGCCTTCGACACGCGCGCCCCAGCGGCGCGCAGCTGTGCCAGGATCTGCTCCGCCGAGAGGTGTTGCGGTGCCGAGAGAAGCAGCATGGCGATGCGCACCCGCTGCGCCGTCGGCCGAATACCACAGTCGGCAAGTCGCCGCTCGCAGCCACCGGCGGGACCGGCGGAACCAATAATCTCCATGATCGCGGATTATAGGCACAAGAGGCGGCCTATCGCCGCTATTTGGGCGCGCGCCTGGGCGCGGGGGATGGCCTGTGGCGAAAGGTCCCGGCGCTGTGGCGCGCCGGGCGCTATCGCCGCGAGGGGCACGGTCGTCGCGAGGGGCACGGTCGTCGCGGCGGGCCTTGTTGCCGCAGCGGGCGCTGTCGCCGCAGCGGGATCACCTACGCGAGCTTGCTCTGCAGGTGCTGCGCCAGCTCGGCAATGGTCGGGAAGTCGAAGAGCTCCGTGAGCTCGACCTTGCCTGGATACTCGCGGTCGATCTGCTCGTGGATCTCGATCAGCTTCAGGGAACTCGCACCGATCTCGAACAGGTTGTCGTGGATGTCCACACGCTTGCCCGGCAATGCGGTCTCGCAAATCACGCGCAGCTGGTCCTCGATCTGACTGCGTGAGGCCGACTGAGGCCCACGATGGGCGGCCCGCAGCGCCGCGAGTGCCTGCAGCTCCGCGTCGAATTCTCCAGCGACGTAACTCTCCTCGAGCGCATGACGCTGGATCTTGCCGCTGGTGGTCTTGGGAATTCGCTTGACGGGGATGACCTCCGCGACTTCCAGCCCCGCCTGCTCATTGATGAGACGCGCGACCTCGGTGGCCGTGGGCAGGAATTCCTCCACGGTCCCGCGGTGCAGGACAAACACCACGAGCTGCTCGGTCTGCGCTCCCTGCGGGCGCGCACCCGCCGCCACCACCTTACCGAGATCCAGGCCGGGCGCACGCTGCGCGATGGCCTCGAGATCGTGCGGGTAGTAGTTCTGGCCGTTGACGAAGATGATCTCCTTCGCGCGGCCCGTGATGTACAGGTTGTCCTCGTGAATCACGCCCAGGTCGCCGGTGCGCAGCCACTTGTCGGCCGTGAAGGACTGCGCGTTGGCCTCCGGGTTCTCGAAGTACCCGCGCGTGACGTTCTCGCCGCTCATGTGCACGTGGCCGATGCGCCCGTCGGGCATGGGCTGATCGTCATCTCCGGCAATCCGCACGTGACAGAACGGGATGCTCTTGCCTTCGGAGACGAGCTCGACGGAGTCGCGAGCGCCGCTGGCCACCGTCTCGACGGGATCGCCGACGTTCATCCGGTGCCGGTTCAGCGACACCGTGCGCAAGGGCGCCCCCACGGGCGGAAAGCTGACCGCCAGCGATGCCTCCGCCAGTCCATAGACCGGGAACATGGCGTTGGCCTTAAGTCCCACCGGCGCGAGCCGGTCGAGAAACTCGCGGCACAGCTGCACCGAGATCGGTTCCGCGCCGTTGAAGATCAGCCGTACGGCAGACAGGTCCAGCCCCTCCAGCGGCCGGTCTCCCAGCACCTTCAGGTAATGCTTGTAGCCGAAGTTGGGTGAGCACAGGACGGTCGCGCGCACGCGCGAGGCGAGGGACATCCACAGAAGGGGACGCCGCACGAACAGTTCGGTCGGCATGAGATGCGCGTGCACCCGGCACGCGAACATGAAGATGTGAAAGCCGATCAGCCCCATGTCGTGCGTCAGCGGCATCCACGACAGGCTGACATCGTTCTCGTTGAGGCCGGCCGCCGCGGCCGTGCCGCGGCAGTTGGCCATGATGTTGGCATGGCTCAGCACCACGCCCTTGGGCTCGCTGGTCGAGCCGGAGGAGAACTGGATGAACGCGGTGTCATCGGGCCGAGCCTTGATGGGCTTGCCGGCGCGCGAGATGTCATCCAGGTCGTCCACCAGAAATGCGCGCGAGCGAAGCGCGTCGAACGTTTTGGTCTCACCCGCCTGCGCGGCGAACGTGCCGATGCGATCGAGCGACCTGCGCTCCGCATAGATGTAGGGCTGCCCCAGCTTGCGCGCGATCCGCAGCAGCTTGTGGCGGTGCTCGTCGCTGATGCCCAAGGCGACGGGCACGGGGATGATGCCGCCCAGGATGGCGGCCCAGAAGGCGTCGATGAACTGCTCGTTGTTGGCGAGCAGCAGGATCAGCTTGTCGCCGCGGCGCACGCCGAGGCGCTGCAGGTGGTAAAGGATGCCCAGCGCGCGCTCGTAAAGCTCCCCGAACGCAACCTCGCGGGAATCGTTCTCGCCCTCGACATAGGTGACGCTGCGCGCGGCGCCGCGATTGTTCTCGAGCAGCTCGGTCAGTGTGGTGGCTTGCAACATCAACGGCGTTCCAGCCTCATGAACAGGGGGTAACGGGTGCGCAGGTTGATCTGCGCTTCCAGCTCCAGCGGGCGGTCGGGCACGTGCACCAGGCGGAAGCGGCGCGCCATTTTGTACAGATGCACCAGCATCTCGTACAGCGCGAACGTCTCCCCGATGCAGTGCCGCGGCCCGGCGGCGAACGGCATGTACGCGAAGCGCGGCCGCTCGGCCTCGTGTTCCGGCGCGAAGCGTTCCGGCCAGAACACATCCGGATCTTTCCAGAAGCGCGGATGACGGTGCAACAGGTACAGCGGCAACAGGACATCGCAGCCGGCGGGGATCTCGTAGCCGCCGAGCACATCCGGCTGGATCGTGCGGCGCGAGAGCAGCCAGCCGGGCGGGTACAGGCGCAGCGCCTCGTTGATGATC
>DATJZQ010000033.1:0-10114 GCA_035499005.1 Burkholderiales bacterium
CACGAGCGCACGTCCGGATGCGAGTGCGGAGGCACCTTGGTGTTTGCCGGGAGTCTCACCATCATCGTGTAGAGGCCGTTGCCCTTGGCGTCGCCAGCGACAACTACCGTCTGCAGGCCGCTGCGCATCGCGGTGCCCTCGACCCGCGTGGATCCGCCTGGCCAGGGAATTTCATCAGTCGCGAGGCGTTGCGCCTGGAGGTCGCCGTCCGCAGCCGAATGCAACGCAGGAACCAACATGCCCAACATGGAAAGCGCCGCCGCAGCGGCGCGCGCGGTCATCGTGCCCATCTCGCCTCTCCTCTTGTCTGATTGATTTGCAGACCACAGTGCTCAGCGGGGCCGCGCTTGCAATGTTACGCTCCCGCAGTTTTGGATGAATCGGAGGATGACCATGATCCAGCTTGCACGTCGGGGCACAACCCTGATCGCCGTGATCGCTGCGCTGGCCGCGTCGGTGTCGACCGCCGATGCAGCCGGGCCGTCGGCTGAAGAGTTGAGCCAGGCCGCGGAAAAGAAACATGCAGCACTGGTCGCGCGCGCGGAGCGCTTTACGCAAGGCATCGAGTCCGGCCGCTGGCAGGGACGGGATCTGGGCGAGCTGTATCGGGTCCGCGGCATCACGTACAGCCACTTGACCGACAACCTGCGGGCGGTCGAAGACCTGAACAAGGCGATCGAGCTCGATGCGTTCAACCCGCAGTACTACGAGGACCGTGCCATCACCTATCTCAAGCTGCGGGACTTCGGCAACGCGCGCACGGACCTGTCGATGTCGCTCGGCCTGGACCGCAAGCGGCCTACCGCGTATCGCGAAGAGGGGCGCCTCGCGTCCTATCAAGGCGAGCACGCGCGCGCAGCGCGCAGCTTTGCGCAGGCCATGGACTATGACGAAGGTATGGGGGCCCTGTACGCCGCCATCTGGGTGCACCTGGCGGTCGCACGCGGCGCGTTGAAGATGCCTTCGCCGCTGCCCCCGTACGCGGCCGCCGTGCCGCCTGCACAATGGCCGGCGCCGGTGGTGCGCATGTTGGTCGGGACGATCTCGCCGGCGGAAGCGATCGCGCTTGCTGATGCGCCCGACCCCGACACCTACCTCAACCAGAAGTGCGAGGCGTACTTCTATGCAGGTGAACAGTATCTTGTTCAGCACGATCAGAATGCCGCAAAAGCGGCTTTCGAAGCCGCGGTGGCGACCGGTGTCACGGACTTCGTCGAGTATGACTGGGCCAAGCGCGAGCTCGAGCTGATGAAGCCGTAGCACGAAAGTGCAATTTCATTTTTCTGCCGGGGTGCCGAAACTGGCAGCAATGCTGCTCGGCATGCATATTGCAGTGCAGCGCAACGATGCCCGAACCGTCCTGAGCCGGTGTGGCTCGGGATGAAAGGCCAATCAAAACAAAGGCCGCAGGCGCCGCAACGGTAAGACAATGCCCCGTTTTGGGATGCGCAGGGGACATTTCGGTGCGGCGTCTTCGGCGGCAACGAAGCCGGAGATGGCTTCAGGCCGTTCGAGCAGATTGGGGAGGATATTCTCGACTTGAAGGAGAGTATCCATGTCAGGCAAGAAGATCGGTTTCGCAGTGCTGCTCGGCGCCTGTTCGCTGCCCGCGCTCGCGCTCGATACCACCGAGATTTTCCGGGCGGCGCGTCCGAGCCTCGTGCAGCTGGCCGGCTTCGGTCAGCAGGGGCGCATGTACCTCGGCTCTGGTGTCGCGTTGCCTAACGGCAAGATCGTCACCAATTGCCATGTCACTCAGCGCGCCAAGAAGGTCCAGTTTCTAGGCGGCTCACGCGATCAGCAGGCGAGCCGCCAGGCCGCCGATCTGTCGCACGATCTGTGCGCCTTGTCCTTCCCGGGGACGAACCGTCCCCCCGCATCGATCGGCAGTTCGCGAGATCTGAAGGTGGGAGACACTGTCTACGCGGTCGGCTTCAACGGCGGGGCAGGCCTCTCGTTCCAGCGCGGTGACGTAGCCGAGCTGTTCGAGCTCGATGGCGGCATGGTCATCCGGACTACCGCTGGCTTCACGAGTGGCGCCTCGGGTGGCGGCCTGTTCGATGCCAACGGAAAGCTGGTCGGCATCCTCACGTTCTACCGGGTGGCGCCCGGCGGAACCAGCTATTTCGCGGTTCCGGCTGAATGGCTCGAGGCGTTGGAGAGTGTGCCGGCCATAGACATCGAGCCGCAGACCGGGGTCCCATTCTGGGCCGAAAGCCCGGAGCGCCAGCCCATCTTCCTTCAGGCTGGCGCGCTGGAAGCGGACCACCGCTGGGAAGAGTTGCTGGCGATGGCGAAGCAATGGACCGAGGCGAGCCCCGACGATGCGCAGGCGTGGATGGCGCTGGGAAAGGCCCAGCTCTATCTGGGCGAGCGCGCGGTCGCGGAGGCCTCGTTCAAGCGCGCGATCGAGCTCGGGATCAGCTACCCCGCCCACTTCTGGTCGCAGGTCGAGGGCGATAGCCAATAGGCGGCTCACCGTCGAGCGAAGAAGGCCGCCGCTGTGCGGCCTTTTTTGTTTGCATCACTCCGCCGCCTCGGGCCGCGTCGTATCGCTCCACTGCAGGGTGTCCGGGTCGTAGCCGAACCAGTGCACGCCGTCGGGCGCGGCAAAGTAGATGTCGCAGGACCGTCCGCCCATCTGCTTGGAGTACCGCCGGCACAGCATGCCTCCCTTCCGCGGTGTCGCGCTCCAGCTTCCCGTGTCGGTCACGCTTCGTTCATCCGCGTAGTCGAGCGTGCCGTCGGGGTGCAGCTTGAGATGGATCAGCTCCCCTTTGGCGGTGCGAAGCACGCGCTCGCCCGCGTATTGCTGGCTCAACTCCGTCGCATCGAGTCGGCGAAGTCCAGCCGCCTCGGCGGCACCGGCCGTCGGCGGTGCAACCGGAAAATCCGGTGCGCCGATGGCGGAGAGCGCGGGGAGCGCGATCGCAGCAACGAGCCAGCTTCTGGTCATTGTTTTAACCGCGCATGAGCATCGACGAGTTACAGCACTCCAAGGCGGCTGTTGCGCAGGTCGGTGATGAGCATGCTGCCCGGCGCGTGGGTGATGCAGAACTCGGGGCGCGACACCGCGATCACGGCCTGAGGCGTGACGCCGCAGGCCCAGAACAGCGGCAACTCGTCCGAGCCCACTGGCAGTGCGTCGCCGTAATCGGGCTGCGCGAGATCGCGGATCCCTATCGCTTCGGGCAGACCGATGTGCACCGGTGCGCCGTGCACTGCCGGGAACCGAGTCGTGATCTGAATCGCGCGGATAGCGTCGCCCGGCTTGAACGGCCGCATGGACACGACAAGAGGTCCTCGAAACGGCCCGGCGCTCGCGGTCGGGATGCTGGTGCGGTACATCGGAACGTTGCAGCCAAGGCTCATGTTGCGCACTTCGAGCCCGTCGGCGATCAGTGCTTCCTCGAACGAGAACGAACAGCCGAGCACGAAGGTGACGAGATCGTTGCGCCACAATTCCGCGATGCCCGTCGGCTCGGCGACCAGCTCGCCGCCGCGAAACACGCGGTAGCGCGGGACGTCAGTGCGGATGTCCACGTCCGCCCCGAGAGTTGGGAGGTGCGGATCGCCCGGATTTGAAACGGCGAGCAGCGGGCAGGGCTTCGGATTCAGCTGGCAAAAGCGCAGAAAGTCGCCGGCCTGCGCCGCAGGGAGAATCACAACGTTGCCCTGCGCGAACCCCAGCGCTACTCCGGAGGTGTGGCCTGTGTGCTGGCCCGATCGGACTCGCAGCCGAGCCGCATGGCCGGCGTTTTGTGCGGTCTTGTCAGTCATCGGGCCAGGCTTGCGGCGGCCGCTCGAGCGCCGTGGCTTCGTTCGCGCGCCGCAGAGAGACATCGAGCGATTGCGGGTCGCACCACTCGATGCGATCGCCCGCGCGGATCATTCCATCGACGACGATCCGGCAGTTGAGCCCCGACCGGTTGAGCAGCGGCTTGAAGACCTTCTTGCCGAGCAGCTCCTCGAGGTAACGGCACGGCACGTTCAGCCGCCCGCCGTACAAGACGCACGCGCCGACGCGGAAGTATTGCCCGACCAGATGGTTGAGCGGTACCCCGCGCGTGGTGAGATTGCGCCGGTGCTCGTCAGGTGAGAGCGCGACGCCGTGATCGCGCGCGAGCGCGTCGAGCGTCTCCGACTCGATCAGCGTGACTTGACGGTCGATGTGATGCTTTTTCGAGTATGTGCCGAGCCGCGTCGCATAGCGGTCGCCGTCGACGCCGATGCCGGCGGTCAGGTGTGCCTCGGCGAACTGCAGCATAGGCACTCCTGCCTTCGCGGCGACGTGGATGTGAAGCAGCTCGCCTTGCCAGTGCATTCGGTTACCTTTACCCCCACCCTAGCCCTCCACCGCGGGCGGGGGAGGGGCAGTGGTTTTGTTCCCCCGCAAGCGGGGAAGGGCGTTCATCTCTCGAGCTGATTCGACCGCGGATCAAATCACGCGCTCGTTGCCGCCATCCACCGGCACCTGGGCGCCGGTGGTCTTGGAGAATGTGGGACCGCACATCTCCGCGGCCAGCTCGGCGACGTCGCGGCTCGTCACTTCGGTCCTCAGAACGTTGTTCTTCTTGTACTGCTCGACGCTCATCCCGTAGTGTGCGGCGCGGGCGGCCAGAACCTCCTCGCTCCAGATGCCCGTGTCGAACACTGCGTTCGGGTGCAGCGTGTTGATGCGGATGTTGTCGCCGCCCCACTCGAGCGCGGCGACGCGCGCGATCTGAGTCAGCGCTGCCTTGGAGGCGGAATAGGCGGCGGCTCCCGGTCCCGGCGCCGGCACGTTCTTCGACCCGATCACAGCGACGCGGCCAGCGCGCGGTGCGAGCTTGAGCAGTGGATGGCACATGCGCAGCAGCGTCAGGTTCGCGTCCAGATTCACGCTCATGACCTTGCGCCAGGCCTCGTCGTCGAGTGCCGCAATGGCGGCGCTGGCAGTGAAGATGCCGGCGTTCAATACGAGAATATCGAGACCGCCAAATGCTTGGACGGTGGTGTCGAGAGCTGCCGCGACCTGCTCTTTCGAGGTCACATCGCAGCGAATTCCCACGAAATCGCTGCGCCGGTGTAGGCTTTCGACGCGCTCGTTGACGTCGAGTGCCGCGACCGCGGCGCCCCGCGCGAGCAAAGCATCGACGCACGCCTTGCCGATACCAGACGCAGCCCCGGTCACGAGCGCCACCTCGCCCGCGAACGCAGGAGGCTTGCCGGCTTTGCGCAACTTGGCTTGCTCGAGATCCCAGTACTCGACGTCGAAGATATCGCGCTCTGGCAGAGCGGCGAAGCCCCCAAGCAGGGTGGCCCGCTCGATGACATCCATCGTGTGACGATACAGATCAGCCACGATTGCAGCGTCCTTTGTGGAACGGCCCAGCGCGCACATGCCGAGCTGCGCGTCGAGGATCACGCGCGGCGCAGGATCCAGAATCGACTTCTTCTCCTTGGCTTGCGGCGCATGCCGTTCGAAATACTCCCGGTAAGCGCGAACGAAGCTGTCAACATCCCGGCCGATGAGCGGAACGCGCTTGGTGCGGATCACATGATCGGGGGTCACGGGCCCCTGCTGCGACGCGGTCCCGACATCGCCGCGGCGCGCGAACGAAAGCGCTCGCGCATCCCGGTGAACGGCCATGACGAGCGGAGCTCCTGCCGCCATCGACGCTTGCTGACGGAGCGCGGCGATCTCGGTGCGCCCGGGTCCGTCGGCCGCAGCAGCGGGCCCGGGTTGCAGATGCCACGCCTTGCGGCGCTCGAGGTAGCGCTCGGCGAGATCGACCAGCTCGATCATGCGCTCGTAGGATTCGCGCGCGGTGGCGCCGAACGAGAACACGCCGTGCTTCATCAGCACCATACCGATCGTGCTCTTGCCGGCATGGTTGGGAAACAGCTCGGCGCACAGGCGGGCGAGGTCGAAGCCCGGCATGACGTATGGAATGATGACGACCTTGTCGCCATAGATCTCGGCGACCCGTTTGTCGCCCTCCGCAGTGTCGGTGACAGCCAGGACCGCATCCGAGTGCGTGTGATCCACGAATTTGTGCGGCAGCAGCGCGTGCAGGATGGTTTCGACCGACGGCGCTGGCGCGCTCGCTCGCGTCATGTGCGTGGCGAGCTCGTTCACCATCTGCGGGTCGCTCAGGTTCTCGAGACGCGCCAGCTTCAGCAGATGCGCCATGCGCACCGGCGCAAAGCCCGCTTCTTCGATGAGCTCCAGGTCCCAGCCGCTGCCCTTGACGTAGAGGATCTCCTCGTCTTCGCCGACGAGACTGGTCTCGCGCAGCTTGACCGAGGTGTTGCCCCCGCCGTGGAGCACGAGCGACTTGTCCCGCCCCAGCAAACGCGAGGTGTAAACACGCTGCGCCAGGTCGCCCTTGAATCCGGCGGCCTCCGCGTCGTTCCACAGGCTTTGCATCCGTGCGAATTCCGTGTTGAAAAGAGGAATGCGTGAGGAGTGATTATAGCGGAGCGCGCTGTGCTGACTGCCCGACGGCGATCCCTCCTCGCCCTGGGAGAAGGCAGGGTGAGGGAGCGGGTGTAACATGACCTCATGTCCCCACCGATCGCGCTCGAGGTTGCCATGACCAGCTTGACCCAGACGCTCGCCCGCTTCGCCAGTGACCCGCCTTTTTCGCAGACGCCCGATGGTGCGGCCCGGATCATCCGGACCGGCATCATCGACACGGTCGCGACCATGATCGCCGGGCGCAACGAGAGGGTCGTCCAGATCGTTCGCCAGCACGCCGAGGCGCGGCGTCCGGGCGTTGCCGAGTCCAGCGTGCTCATGACTGGCCAGCGCTTGCCGGCTCAGGACGCTGCGCTGATCAACGGAACGGCAGCGCACGCGCTGGATTACGACGATGTCGCGTTGCAGGGGCACCCAAGCACGGTGCTCGTGCCTGCGTTGATGGCGGAAGGCGAAGCGATGGAAGCCGCTGGCGCCGATCTCCTGCGCGCCTACCTGGTCGGCTACGAGGTCTGGGCGGAGCTCATCGCCCGCGACGCGGATTCGCACCATTTGAAGGGCTGGCACCCGACGGCGGTGTTCGGGACCGTCGCGGCCGCCGCCGCGCTCTGCTGTCTGCGCAGACTGAGCGCTGAGATCAGCCGCAACGCCATCGCTCTGTCGGCCAGCATGGCTGGCGGCCTGGTAGCCAACTTCGGGACGATGACCAAGCCTTTTCACGCCGGGCGGGCGGCGAGCGCGGGGATCGAAGCGGTGCGCCTGGCGATGCGCGGCATGACCGCGGCGCCCGACGCCATCGAGCACCACGCGGGCTTCCTCGCGGCGTTGTCGCCTAAAGGCAATTTAGAACGTGACCGTTCGGCTGATGATCTCGGCCGCAATTTGCGCATCCTGGAATCGGGGTTGAGCATCAAGAAGTACCCGATGTGCTACGCGACGCATCGAGTGATCGACGGCATCATCGACCTCGCCCGCAAAGAGAACATCGGGCCGGACGATGCGGCATCGGTCAACGCCACGATAGGCGACGCGCAGGCCTCCATGTTGCGCAATCACGCCCCGACGACCGCGCTCGAAGCAAAGTTCAGCCTCGAGTTTGCGGCTGCGTGCGCGTTGGTCGCCCGTGCGGTTGGTCTAACGCAGCTCACCGACGGCTTCGTCACCAGTGCCGAGGTGCGTCAGGCGATGGGCAAAGTGGAGATTTCAACGGTCCGGACGAGGTGCCCGATCGAGCCAGTGTTCGGGTTCAGCGATCGCGTACGCATCCAGCTCAAGGACGGCCGCACGCTCGACAGCGGCGAAATCCGCTTTGCCCGCGGCAACGCGAAACTGCCGTTGCGCGAAGGCGAGTTGAAGGCCAAGTTTCTCGACTGTGTGGCCGGGTGCACGGAGATCGATGCAAGCGCACTGTACGACCGGCTCGCCGCACTCGAGAGCGCGAGCAACGTCACTGACCTTGCCAGGCGAGAGGCGACCCCGGCTTGATCCGTGCGAAGCCTACCTGCTGTCCCGGGTCGACCAGGCGATGCTCAGGTCTCCGTCCGGATGTGCCGGCGCGCTTGTGTCCCCAGCTCCACTCGCTCCCCATTGGTAAGGCGTGGGGTCTGGATCCACCAAGCCCTGGGTTGCAATCAGACCGGTCGAGAACACGGCCGCAACCCACAGGCCCTGCACGATCGCAGTGATCTTCATCGCTGCCTCCTCACGCTGGTTGTCGACCACGAAGTAGCATTCGCAACCTAGCGCGGGCGGGCTTGCAAGTCGCGTGAGAATTACCGTTCGAAGGCGTACATATTCACGGAGCGGCTCGAGGCGGCGAACGCACCGCAGCACCGCGTGAGAGGAGAAACGCGCTTGCTGCGAGCAGAGTGCTTGCCAGCAGGAGTGCGCGCGAATAGCCGCCTCCGCCTGCGGCCAGGGTGCTTACGGCAATCGGCCCCGCAATCTGGCCGGCCGCAAACGCTGACGTCATGGCAGCCATGAGCGAGGGGGCGTGCGGGCCGGCGACCTCACGCGCCTCTCGCATTCCCGTCATCGTCACGACCATGAACGTACCGCCCACGAACACCGCTGCGAGCAGAAGTCCCGCAATGCCCGGCCAGACCACTGGAAGCGACACGCCCAGCGCCATGACGAGCTGACTCGTGATCCAGAGCGAGCGGTTTGGGATGCGTCGCAGCAGTACCGCAACCGACAGCGTCGAGCCGGCGGCAGCGGCGCCGAAGACTGGCCACGCCCACCCAAACAGCGAGCCCTCGTGGACGATCTCGCGCGCCATGGCGGGAATGAATGTCGCGGGAATGATGTAGCCGAAGCCAAAGACGCCGTAGCAGATCACGAGGCGCAGCGGCTCGGCGCTCCAGAGCTGGCTGCGTCCGGACGCCGCATGCCTGCCGCTCTTGCCAGAACTATCGCGCGGCACGAGCGCACGCCAGATCCCGATCGAGACAGCCAGGGATATCAGTCCCAACGCGATCCAGGCTTCGCCGGAAGTCGCTCTCGCCAGAATGAGTCCGAGGCACAAGACGCCGGTGGCCGCGATTCCGGCCCCCACACCCGCGAAGACCGTTGCGATCAACACCGGCCGGCGCAATGGAGTCAGCGCCTCCAGGCACCAGGCCGAGACGTAGACGAGAATCCAGGCGCTTGCAATACCGGCTGCGGCGCGAAGCGCAGCCCAGGTCGCAAAGTTCTCCGTGACTCCCATTCCCAGTGTCGCGACGACGATTACCGCCAGGCCGGCCCGGATCGCCATCGCAGGGGAAATACGCCACACCATCGTGAGGAGCGCGCCGGCCAGATAGCCGGCGTAGTTCGCCGACGCGAGCCACGCGCCCGCGGCGAGCGACAGGCCGGCATCCTGCTGCATCATCGGCAGCAGCGGCGTGAACGCGAAGCGGCCGATCCCCATCGCCACGGCGAGCGCCGCCAGGCCCGCGGCTGCGACTGCTTCCGGGGCGCGCGCATCGCTGCGCACCTGTTTCGCAGAGATTGCCATACACAAAGTCTAGCTTGACTTGGTCTTCCTCCGAAATGAATAATGAGGAACAAGTTGTTCTGAATATGGAAACAATGGATCTCACGGCGCTGCGCATTTTCAAGACGGTTGCGGAGCAGGGTGGAATCACCAAGGCCGCGGCCAAGCTCCATCGCGTGCAGTCGAACGTGACGACGCGCGTGAAGCAGCTGGAAGCGCAGCTTGGCACCCAGCTCTTCCTGCGCCACAAGCGCAGGCTGGTGCTGTCCTCAGAGGGGAAGGTGCTGCTCGCGTACGCGGATCGCCTGCTGCGCTTGTCGTCAGAAGCGGAGGATGCGCTGCGCAGTGGTGGTCCTCGCGGTGCGCTGCGGGTCGGCGCCCTGGAGAGCACTGCTGCGGCCCGCCTGCCGCCGCTTCTTTCGCGCTATCACCTTGCGTATCCCGGCGTGCGCCTCGAGCTCGCAACCGGGACGACGGGCGCGCTGATCGCCAGAGTACTCAGCGGCGAGCTCGATGCCGCGTTCGCAGCCGAACCGTTCGCCCCCGATGGTCTCGAAACCTGTCCGGCATTCAGCGAGGAACTGGTGCTCATTACCCCGAGGAGCTTGGCGAAGGTCAAGGCACCGAAGGACATCGGCAATCGAACGCTGTTGGCGTTCGCGACAGGATGCTCC
>DATJZQ010000034.1:0-10294 GCA_035499005.1 Burkholderiales bacterium
TGCTCATGGGGCTGGCGGTGATGGTCGGGATGGACATGGGTGTCGGGACGATACTGCGCTACGTCGGGCGCACGGACGCTGAACGGCGCGTGGCGCTGAACATCATCGGCCCCCATTGGGACGGCAACCAGGTGTGGTTCATCCTCGCCGGCGGGGCGATCTTCGCGGCATGGCCCCTGGTGTATGCCACCGCCTTCTCCGGCTTCTACGTAGTCATGCTGGTGCTGCTGTGGAGCATGATCGTGCGGCCGCTCGGGTTCGAGTACCGCAGCAAGCTCGTGTCGCCGCGTTGGCGCAACGCGTGGGACTGGGCGTTGTTCGTGAGCGGCTTCGTGCCCATGCTCGTGTTCGGGGCGGCGATCGGAAACATCTTGCGCGGCGTGCCGTTTCAGTTCAGCTGGAACATGACTTCAACCTACACCGGCAGCTTCATCTCCCTGTTCAACCCGTTCGCCATCCTGTGCGGCCTGCTCTCGGTGGCGATGGCGGTCTACATGGGTGCTGCGATCTTGACGAGCCGTGCCGAAGACGCAATCCAGAGGCGCGCGCGCGGCCTCGGCGTATGGGCGGGCGCTGTCGCGCTGATTCTGTTCATCGCCGGCGGAATATGGGTGAGCGGTCTGGACGGCTACCGGCTGGTGCACGCGCCCGATCCGGCGCTGGCGCAGACACCGCTCCAGCAGACGGCGGAGCTCGCGGCGGGCGCGTGGCTGGGCAATTTCCGCAGCCATGCGCTGCTCTGGCTCGTACCCGTGAGCGCCTGCGCCAGCATCGCTCTCGGCGCATGGGCGCTCTCCAAGCGGCGCTCGCTGCTCGGCTGGTGGCTGGGCGCGCTCGGATGGATCGGCATCATCGGCACCGTGGGCGCAGCCATGTTTCCCTTCGTGCTGCCGTCCAGCAGCGTACCGTCGCACAGCCTGACGGTGTGGAACGCCTCGTCGACCCAGCACACGCTGATATGGATGCTGGGATTCACGCTCGTCTTCATGCCGCTCGTCGTGTGGTACACGAGCTGGGCATTCTGGGTGATGCGCGGCAAGGTGACCGTGCAGCAAGTCGAAGCCGACGACCACGCGTATTGAAGAGAAGCGTATGAGCCTGCTCGTGCGATTCGTGATCTACATGCTGATCGGCGTGCTCGTCATCTTCCTGGCCGCGATCCTGGGCGACAACGGCCCCTGGTATTTCGCCTGGCTGGTCGGGACCGTGATGATCGTGCTGATCTCGGCGGCCGGCGCGATGCTGCTCGATACGCAGGAGGAGGAGCAGGAGAGCGCCGGCAGGCGGTGACATGCATCGAAGAGAACCCTCTTTTTCCGGGAGAGGGGAGGGTGAGGGGAATCACTCGATCAGAATGTTCTGACAGTCCGCGTACCACCCCGAGCGACGCAGGAGCTCGGCATGCGTGCCGCGTTGGACGATGCGCCCGCGCTCGAGAACCAGGATTTCGTCGGCGCGACTCGCGAGCAGCGCGGGCTTGTGGGTGATGAGGAGCACGCTCCGCCCCGTCATCAGGCGATCGAGGGCTTCGAGCACCGCGAGCTCGGTCTGCGCATCGAGATTCTCCGTGGGCTCGTCGAGCAGCAGGATCGGCGCGTCCTTGAGCAGCGCGCGCGCGATGGCCACGCGCCGCCCCTCACCGGCCGACAGCCGCGCTCCGGCTTCGCCGACCCAGGTGTCGTAGCCTTCCGGCAGCGCGGCGATGAAATCGTGTATCTGTGCCGCCCGGGCCGCACGCACCAGCGCCTGCTCGTCCGCACCGGGCGCTGCAAGGAGCAGGTTGTCTCGTATCGTGGCATTGAACAGGTGCGTGTCCTGCGACACCACGGCGATCAGGCTGCGGACGTCCTCGGGCTGGTAGCGGCGCAGATCGTGGCCACCCAGGTGAATCTCGCCTTCCTGGTACTCCCAGAAGCGCAGCGCGACGCGCACGATGCTGCTCTTGCCGGCGCCGCTGGCGCCTACGACGGCAACGCATCTGCCCGGCTTCAGATCGAGGTCGATGCCGTCCAGCGCCCACGTCGTCTGCCCGTCGTAGCGCAGCCGTACGCCGCGCATGACGAGACTGAAGTCGCGCGGGCGAGGTGATGCGCCCGGCGCCAGCGCGATCTGGGGTTGGGCGTCCGCGATCTCGAAGATGCGGCGCGCAGCGGCCAGAGTCTCGCCGAGCCGGTGGAAGGCGAGCGGAAGGGGACCGACCGCCTCGAAGCTCGCCAGGGTCAGAAGGGCGACCAGCGGAAGCTCGGGGGATTGCAACCGACCGTTGCTCACGAGCGAAATGCAAATCAGCAGCGCACCCCACATCGCCATGCCCGCGCACAACCCGACCGTCCCTTCGGACAGGCCTGCCAGCCGGCTCAAGCGCATCTGCTGCGTGGTGATGCTGCGAGTCAGACTTTCGACCGTTCGTGCCTGCCGTGCTGCCGCACCATATACGCTGAGCTCTCCCATCCCTTGAACGGTGTCCACCAGCGCCGAGCGCAGCGCAGCACGCGATTCGACCAGAATAGTCCCCGGCCGCTCGCCCGCCAGGCGCATGGCAAGCGGGATCGACGCGCCGCCCAAGAGCAGGAAGCCAAGAGTCACAAGCGCCACCCACGCGCTGTAGTGGGCGAGCACCGCGGTCACGACGGCCACCGCCACCAGCGCAACCAGCACGGGCGCTGCCACGCGCAGATAGGCGTGGTGCAAGGTATCGATGTCGTTCTGGATACGGGTGAGCAGATCGCCGCCTCGGTATGGCTGCAGGCGCGCGGGCGCCAGCGTCTCTACTCGCTCGTAGAACCAGACGCGCAGCTCCGACAGAAAGCGTAATGTCGCGTCGTGTGTGGTGAGCCGCTCCAGATAGCGTCCACCCGTGCGCGCGATCGCGAACAGGCGGATGAAGGCCGCCGGGAGAAGGTAGTTCATCAGGACTCCCGCCGCCCCCGCGATCGCCATGGCGGCGATGAACCAGCCCGCCAACGCCATCAGACCGACGTTCGCGAGAACCGTGATCAGCGAGCACAGTGCGCCGAGCGCCATCCAGGCCCAGTAGGGGCGCGCGAGGCGCAGCAGCCGCAGGAAGATTTTCAGGTCGTCTCGCATCCGCAGAGGCATCTTCTCCCCTCCTTTTCAAGGAGGGGTAGGCGCGTTGGAGGGAGGAACAGGGTTCCCTCTGGGATGTGACCCCGCAAACGCGCCAGCAGGCGGAGGCTATGTGGAAGAGTCCTCGGAGTTTTCACTTGTCGAGTCGATCAATGGACCACGGCCTGCACCGAAGGTGACGGGGTGGTTGAGGTCCGTTCGCACCATCCGTGCATAACGCCCTCCCGCATGCAGCAGCGCGTCGTGATTCCCGTGCTCCACGATCTGGCCGCAGTCCATCACCAGGATGCGATCGGCGTGGCGCACGGTGCGCAGGCGATGCGCGATGACCAGGACCGTGCGCCCCCGCGCTAGCCGTGCAATGGCGTCGGTCACCAGTGTCTCGGTCGGCGCATCGAGGGCGGCAGTGGCCTCGTCCATCAGCAGCAGCGGCGCATCTTTGAGGAACGCCCGCGCCAGCGCCAGACGCTGCACCTGGCCACCGGCCAGATTCGCGCCGCGCTCGCCCAGCAGGGTGTGATAACCAGCAGGCAGCCGCTCGATGAACTCGTCTGCGTGAGCGCAGCGTGCCGCCACCCGCACGCGATCGAGGCTGATCGTCTCATCGTGCATTCGAATATTGTCCAGAATGCTGCCCCGGAACAGATGCGGGCGCTGCGGCATCCAGGCGACGTGAGTCAACCAGTAGTCGGGATCGATCAGGCTCAGATCATGGCCGGAAGCCAGCACACACCCGCTTTGCGCGCGCACAAAGCCGAGCAGGACGTTCGCTACGGTGCTCTTCCCGGCGCCGCTCGGGCCGACCATGGCCGTGACGCGCCCGCTCGCCAGATCGAAGCTTGCGCCGCGCAGCGCCGCGCGCCCGGCTGCGTAGGCGTAGTGGACGTTCTCGAAGCGAATCTCGAGCGGGCGGTCGAGCGGCGGCCGCGCGCGGGCGTGCGCCGGCTCGCGCAAGGGATGGTCGAAAACTTCGACGATGCGCTCCGCCGCGCCGATCGCTTCCATGCGGGCGTGATAGTGAGCGCCCAGCGCGCGCCACGGCAGGAAGAACTCGGGGGCGAGCAGGAGAACGAAAAACCCCGTTTCGAAGCCGATCTGTCCGTACAGCAGCCGGAAACCGATCAGCACCGCCACCAGCGCGATCCCCGCGATGGAGAAGAACTCCAGCGCCAGGGCGGACAGAAACGCAACGCGGAGCACCGACATGGTGCTTCTGCGATAGTCGTCCGACAGGCGTGCGACGAGCGCGGCCTCGCGCCGCGCCGCGTTGAACAGCTTGAGCGTGACGAGGCCCTGCAGGGTGTCGAGGAAATACGCGCTCAGCCGCGCGAGCTTGCGCCACTGACGGCGGCTGAGATTCTCGGCTGCGCCGCCGATCAAGACCATGAAGAGAGGAATCAGCGGCACGGCGCACAGCAGCACCAGACCGGAAATCCAATCCCGTGCATACACGAAGGCCAGGATCGCCAGCGGAACCACCGCCACCAGCGCCAGATGAGGAAGGTAGCGCGCGTAATAGGGCTCGAGCGCCTCGACTCCGTCCACCGCCGCCGCGACGATCTCACCGCTGTGCCGCGTTCGAACATAGGCCGGGCCGAGCGCCTGCAGGCGGCGCACGAGCTGCATACGCACGCGTTCCTTGACCTGGGTTGCCGCTCGCATCGCGCTCTGCTCGGACGCGCGCGCCAAGGTAAACCGCAGCGCGAAGATCACCGGAAGCGGCCATAGCCACGGCAGCACTTCCGCGAGGTCCGCTTGCACGAGCACCACCCTGCTCACGGCGCGCGCTATGCACCAGGCCTGCGGCACGAGCAGGAATCCGCTCAGTGCTCCGAGCGCAGCTGCCAGAAGCATTCCGCCACGGGCGTGGCGCGCCTCTGCTCGAAGCCATCGCACGACATTGTCGGCGCGGGCACTGGCGAAGGTCGTGTGTGTGGAATCCATATCTGTCCCGATTGTACTGACGCGGCGGGACGACAGTGCGCAGCGGGGTGACGACGGCACAGCGCGCGCGGGCCACGGAACAGCGCACAGGGGACGCGCTAGACGCTGCTGAATGTTGTCAGTATGCTGAATCTCATTACGGCTTCCCCCGGGACGGAAAGGGGGCGCTGTTGGCAAATCCAGGGGGATCATGGGTCGAGCAGGGACGCTGGCGGTTTCGCTGCTGCTTTTGGCGGGCTGCGCCAAGGTGGCCCAGGAGGCGGGCATCACCGAGCGCGAGATGCCCGTCTCGGGCAAAGGCCAGGTCCTCCCGGGAACGGATGTGCGCGCCTCGGGCTTTCTCGGCGACTATTCGCAGCTGGTTCCGACCAAAGGGAGCCCGGGCGAGTGGGAGTATGTGCGCAAGGGCGTGGACTGGAAGCCCTACACGAAAATCATGCTGCGCCCGATGGAGGTCTGGGTGAACACCGGGGCAAGCTATCCGGCCATCCAGGTGGACCTGTACCGGAAGATCGAAGAAACGGTCCGCGAGGTTGTGACTCGAGAGTTCGAGGCGGGCGGCTACCAGATCGTCGACCAACCCGGCCCTGGCGTGCTCGTGTTCCACTATGCCCTGACCGGCGTGACTCCGGTGCGGCAGGGCCTGCTGCCGAGCGACGCCCTGCCGATCAAGGCTGCGATCACAGCTGTCCGCTACGCGACCGGCACCGAGGCCTATTACGTTGCGCTGTCGGGCGAGATCGAAGTCCTGGACGGCGCGACCGGCGAGCGCGTCTTCGCGGCCGTCGGCGCGCGCCGCAGTTTCGCCACGCAGCTCAAGAGCAGCGAGATCACGTGGGACGAGCTGCGCGACAGCGTCACCTACTTCGCCAAGCAATGGCGCACGCGTCTCGACAAGGGGCGCGGAGTCACGGGTTAGGCGAGAGGGGCGAATGCATCTCGTGGGCGCTTACCGCGCACCGTCGCTGTCCCATGTCTTAGGCGCGGCGCCGCTGTTGCTGTTGGCACTCCTCGGCGCCTGCGGCAAGGCGCCTCAAGGCCCGCCGCCGCGAGGTCCCGCCAATGTCACCGTGATGACGGTCGCACCGCGCGAAGTGCCGGTGTCGTTCGAATTCGTCGCGCAGACGCAGAGCCCGCGCGCGGTCAATATTCAGGCGCGGGTGAGCGCCTTCCTCGACCGGCGCGTCTACACGGAAGGCGCGCTGGTGAAAACCGGGCAGGTGCTGTTCCTGATGGACAAGAAGCCGTTCGAGGCTCAGCTCGATCAGGCCAAGGCCGCCCTGCAGCAGCAGAAGGCTGCAATGGACAATGCGCTGGCGAACTTGAAGCGCACCAAACCGCTTGTCGATCAGGACGCTTTGGCGCAGAAAGACCTCGACGACGCTACCGGGCAGTACCAGCAGTCTGCGGCCGCGGTCGAGCAGGCCAAGCAGCAGGTGATCCAGGCGCAGCTCAATCTGTCCTATTGCACGATCACCTCACCGGTCGACGGTGCGGCGAGCTTCGCGCAGCAGGCCGACGGCACTTACATCAGCACATCCAACAGTCTGCTGACGACCGTGTCGGTGCTCTCCCCCATGTGGGTGAACTTCAGCATCTCCGAGAACCAGTTCCAGAATTTTCAGGATGGGCTGAAGCGGGGCGTCGTCAAGGCGCCGGCGGATGGCAACTACGAAGTCGAGATCGTCCTGGTCGACGGCTCGGTGTTCCCGTCCAAGGGGCACATCACGTTCCAGCAGCCGGACTACGACACGAAAACGGGCACTTTCCTGGTCCGCGCCGCGGTGGACAATCCTCAGAGCGTGCTGCGCCCGAATCAGTTCGTGCGCGCACGCGTGATCGGCATCACGCGTCCGAACGCCGTACTCATCCCGCAACGCGCGGTGCAGCAGGGCGCAAAGGGCCACTTCGTGTGGGTGGTGAACCAGGAGAGCAAAGTGGAGCCGCGTCCGGTGACGGTGGGGCAGTGGTACGGCGACGACTGGTTCATCAACGAAGGCCTGACCGCCGGCGAGCGAGTCGTCGTCGAAGGCGCCGTGGCTCTTTCGCCCGGCGCCACGGTGCAGGTGACGCAGGCGCTGGCTGCCGGTCAGCCCGAAGCGACGGGCGGCACCCCCAAGTAGACGCCCCACCTCGCGCGCGTGTTCTCGCACTTCTTCATCGAGCGGCCGATCTTCGCGGCCGTCATCTCCATCATCCTGTGCCTGGCGGGGCTGGTGTGCATGGTCAACCTGCCCGTGGAGCAATACCCCACGATCACGCCGGTCCAGGTTTCCGTGACTGCGACTTTCCCGGGGGCAGATTCGCAAACGCTCGCCGACTCGGTCGCGTCTCCGATCGAGGCCCAGATCAACGGCGTCGACAGCATGATGTACATGACGTCGACCAGCTCCTCGAACGGGCAGCTGTCGATGACCGTGTACTTCACATTGAACACCGATCCCGACGTCGCGCAGGTGCAGGTCCAGAACCGGGTGAATCTGGCTCTGCCGACGCTGCCTCAGGCGGTGCAGCAGCTCGGCGTGTCGGTGCAGAAGAAGTCGTCGTCGATCATGATGCTGATCGCGATCTACGCCAGGGACAACCGGTACAGCGCCGATTACATCGCGAACTACGCCAACGTCTATGTGCTCGACGCCTTGCGCCGGGTCCCGGGCGCCGGGCAGGCCGCTGTGCTGGGCGCGGCCGATCAGGCGATGCGGATCTGGATGAATCCGGACCGGATGGCGTCGCTCGGCATCACGACGAGCGACATCCAGAACGCGGTGAGCCAGCAAAACGCGCTGGTGAGCGCCGGTCAGATCGGGCAGCAGCCCACGTCGGGCCCGGTGCAGCAGACCTTCCCGGTAGTCACGCAGAAGCCGTTCGCGGCGCCCTGGGAGTACGACAAGATCATCCTGCGCGCCAATCCCGGCGGCGGCGCGATCGTGCGGTTGCGGGATGTCGCACGCACCGAGGTGGGTCTGCGTCAGTACATCATCGACAGCCGGTTCAACGGCACGCCGGCGACCTTGCTCGCAGTCTACCTGCAGTCGGGCGCGAACGGGCTGGACGTGTCGGCGGCGGTGCGCAAGACCATGCAGGACATGAAGACGCGGTTCCCGGCCGGGATGGAGTACGCCATCTCGCTCGATACCAATGACTTCGTGCGCATCTCGATCGAGGAAGTCGTCCACACGCTGATCGAGGCGGTGGTGCTGGTGGTGCTGGTGGTGTACTTGTTCCTGCAGAGCTTCCGGACCACGATCATCTGCACGACCGCGATCGCGGTCGCGCTCATCAGCACGTTCACCGGCATGCTCGCGCTGGGCTTTACGATCAACCTCCTCACGCTGTTTGGCCTGGTGCTGGCGATCGGCATGGTGGTCGACGACGCCATCGTGGTGGTCGAGAACGTGGAGCGGATCATGGCGCAGCAGCACCTGGCGCCGAAAGCGGCGACGATCAAGGCCATGAACGAGATCGGCGGCTCGCTGGTCGCCGTGGTGCTGGTCATGGCGTCGGTTTTCATTCCCGCCGCATTTCTACCCGGCACCACGGGTCAGCTGTACAAGCAGTTTGCCGTCACGATCGTCATTTCGGTGTCGGTGTCGGGATTTGTCGCATTGACGCTCACACCAGCCATGTGTGCGCTTCTGCTCAAGCACACACCGCCCAAGACGCGCGGGTTCTTCGGCTGGTTCAACCGGCAGGTCGATCGCGTGACCCAGGGTTTCGGTCACGCCGTGGTGTTCGTCATCAAGCGCATGGTGATCGCCTTCATATTGCTGGCACTGATGCTGAGCGCGATCGTCTACCTGTTCAAGGTGGTGCCGACCAGTTTCGTCCCTCAGGAGGATCAGGGCTACGTGTTCGCCGCGATCATCATGCCGGATGCGGCGAGCCTGGATCGGACCGCGGCGGTGGCCACGCAAGTCGATGAGCTCTTCGCGGCAGCGCCAGGCGTGCAGAACCGCGCGAACGTGATCGGCTACAGCCTGATCGACGGCGGCTACAAGACCAATGCCGCGACGCTGTTCGTCACCCTGAAGGACTTCAAGGAGCGCTACGCCTCGATCGCAACGGCCAAGCAGCAGAATCCGCGCACGCTCCTGCTGAACGTGTACGCGCAGTCGCGCGAGATCAAGGACGGCATCGTGGCGCCGTTTCCGCCGCCGCCGATCCCCGGCATCGGAACCACCGGCGGATTCGAATTCTGGGTCCAGGACACCACGGCGGGCGATCCGGCGCGGCTGGACCAGGTCACGCAGCAGGTCATGGCGAAGGCGCGCGAGCGGCCGCAGCTGGCCGGCTTGCGCACGACGTTCCGCGCTTCGACGCAGCAGCTGCGCGTGACCGTCGACCGCGAGAAGGCGGAGCTCCTGGGGGTCAACGTGCAGGACGTCTACACCGCGATCCAGGCGCAGTTCGGGTCGGTGAACGTGAGCCAGTTCTATCAGTTCGCGCGCTCCTGGTTCGTCGTCCTGCAGTCCGACCCCAAGTTCCGCGAGCGTCCCGAAGATCTGACGCGCCTGTACACGCGCTCGAGCCAGGGCTCGATGGTGCCCCTGTCGGCGCTGGTTACGACAGAGTGGGTGACCGGCCCCGACCTGTTACCGCACTTCAACGGCTTCCCGGCCGCCAAGGTCAACGGCAACGCCGGGCTGGGCTACAGCTCGGGCCAGGCGATCGCAGCGATGGAATCGGTGGCCCGCGAGGTGCTGCCCGCCGGCTTCAGCTATGCCTGGTCGGGCCTTGCCTACGAAGAGAAGAAGTCGGGCTCCACCTCCGCGATCGCATTCGCCTTCGGCCTCATCATCGTGTTCCTGGTTCTCTCGGCGCAGTACGAGTCGTGGACGTTGCCCGGCGCCGTGATGACGGCGGTGCCATTCGGGGTTCTGGGCGCGCTGACCGCGAACTGGCTGAGAGGGCTCCAGAACGACGTCTACTTCCAGATCGGCCTGCTGGTGTTGATCGGCCTCGGCGCAAAGAATGCAGTTCTGCGCGTGACTGCGGCGGTCGAGCTGCGCCAGCAGGGCAAGTCGATCATGGAGGCAACGATCGAGGCGGGCGAGCAGAGGCTGCGGCCTATCATCATGACCTCTCTGGCGTTCGCTTTCGGCGTGCTGCCGCTGGCGATCGCACTGGGGGCGGGCGCGAACGCGCGCCACTCGATCGGGACCGGCATCATCGGCGGGATGATCGGCGAGACGACGCTCGCCATGCTCTACGTGCCGTTGCTGTTTTACATCTTCGATCGGCTTGCCGAGCGCAGATCGGGACA